>JAYUKJ010000447.1:0-14001 GCA_043764555.1 Saprospiraceae bacterium | reverse complement strand
CGTAAAGGTCGCCCCTACAATTATCGAGGAATCTACGTAATTTGTAGGGGCGACCTTTACGGTCGCCCTCTCTTTACTCTTTACGGTCGCCCTCGCCGCGAAATTATGATTTGCACCCTTCAATTGTTGAATCACTGTTAATAGAAAAAGGCTAAAAAGGTAAACTCTGTTTTCAAAATTTATTTTTTACAAATTCCCAAATCTTAATTTTTTTCAATAAATAAAATTTATTTCAAGTTCACTTTTATACGCTTTAAGTATTAATGAATAGAAACGGCATTTTGAAAAAAAACAACCCGTTTCGACAATTTCTTATTTATTTGACAGAAAAAATTGCGTGTTACATCAACGTCCCTTAGATTTGTTCATTATGGAGAAACGACTTTAAAAGCCAATCCAAGAATGACAATCAAAGTATTTTTAGACCGCTACGAACGAGAAGGCAGCCACACCATAAGTGGTGAATTGTACACGCAATGCAGGGATAATTGCGTGAAATGGCTGCTCAAACAAGGTAATATCAAAGATGTCGGTACCGCAAAAGACATTTTTACCGACGCCCTTTTAATCCTTTTAGACAATGCTGAACGCGGGAAAATCGCGCCTTCCGATACGCAAGTATTGACGTATTTGACGACTATCTGCCGCAATACGCAGAGCAACGCGCATAAGCGAAAAGACCGCGCCTCAGAATCGGATTTTGATGCACTCATCGCCCAAATTGCGGACGACAATACTGAGGGGTCCTTGGAAAAAGAAGCCTTGTTGTTGCGGATTGAAACGACGCTCAAACGGATGAATGAGCCGTGCGCCACATTGTTTAGGTTGTATTATTATGAAGGATTTTCGCATAAAGAAATGGCTAATAGACAAGGTTATGCCTCCGAAAGTGTTTCAAAATCAATGCTTTATAAATGTAAAGCGGGTTTTGGAAAGCTGTTTGGGGAACTTAGATAAATCACCGTTCAAACAATATCATAAAAATCAAAATTAAAGATGGAATTAACACCTAAAGATATAGAACGATTAGAAAACTATTGGCAAAATAATGTTTCAGAAATGGACAAATTAGCATTAGAAAAGCGGCTGGCAACAGACGCCGAATTTCGGCAAGAAGCGGATAAAATACACCTCCTTACTGAGGGGTTAGCGGTGGTGCGGAAGCGGCAACAACGAGCGCGTTTTGAAACTCTTGATGCGACTTTGCCTGAGATAAAACCCTCTGCGTCAATGCGTTGGCTCAAATTTCTATTAGCGGCTTTGGTCTTGACTATTGCTGCTTTTAGTGTGTGGTTTTTTATGTTTAAAAAAGAAGAAAAACGGTTTGTGAAACCGAAAATATCCGAGCCGATTGCGGCGTATTTTGAACCCTATCCTGCTTTGGGAATTACGATGGGTGAGACGACTAATGAACGTAGAAAAGACGCCATGATAGTGTATGCTCAAAAGGAATATGCGTCTGCAATTCCTTTATTAAACGATTCCTTTAAGGAAACGCAAGATTCTATGTTGCTTTTTTACGTCGGTATTGCCCATTTAGCGGTGGGCGAATCAGGGGAAGCACAATCGGTTTTTGAACAATTGCAAAACACCACGTCCGTGCCGCAAGAAGCAACACAGTGGTATTTGGCTTTGTCATATACCGCCACAAAACAATATGATAAAGCCACGGAACTTTTGAAAAATAACAAATCGGAAAAGTACAAAGACAAAGCGCAGAAGCTGTTGGAAGAAATATCAAAAAAAGAATAAAAATCGAGTTCACTTTTTATACACTTGGACATTAATCAAGGTTAGCAATAATCAGTTCATGTAAAAAAAATTAAAAAATGAGTTTGAGAATTAATTTTAGAATAGCAAAAATGGGCGCGAAAGCCGCTAAAAAACCATCAAATACGAGTGGTTTTTACGACGTTTTTGAACCCTTCATGACCGACGACGGCAGCTTACTGTATCTGATAAAAAGCGTTATGCTCCCATTGCCGTCTCCCGACCTCGTGCGCAACGGCAAGTTGATTGCCATGCCGATTCCTCCAGGGTTTCAGACCGCGGCAGGTGTGCCGATTACGATTCCGTCGGAGGTGAAAAATACGAAACTTTTTCCTTTGATTGTGTCGTTGGAAGACAAACCCGCTTCGGGCGATTCAGAGGAACATTTTTGCGACGCATCGCCCACTCCCTCCTTAGATGAAGGCACGTCTTGCGCTGAAACGATGACAAGTTTAACCTATTTCAAGACGACAACACCTGTTCCGCCCATAAAAGGTAATGATTTTTTGAAAGCCTACGTTGAGGAGTACAATAAGCGGAATAAGGGTAAAACGCTCTACTATTTGATGACTCTTAGCCCTAATAACACGGTGCAGTACGTTGTTTTCAATGACGAAAAAGATTTGGACAAACTATTGGTACAATGCCGTAAAAGCATCGAGGAGAACAAGCGGTATTACCTCGGTTTGAATGGTTTTCTGATTTATGTTGACCAATGGGATTGTACGGTTTTTTTAGCCAATTATGCGTCCGACAATATAACAATTGGCGGAAAAGCCATACAAGTGCCGTCAAAAGTACATTTTCACGTGCAGAAAACGGCTCAATCCAAGTAAACCAAGCCTGCCCAATAATTGGGTTGTGCCAATACATTGTCCGACGATTGTTGTAGAAACAGGCGTTTTGCTTCGCAAAGTGCCTGTTTTGGTTTTTGTCCCCCCCTCAGTAAATGATAGAAATTCCGCATAATTTGAGCGTTCGGGCAGTCGTCTATTTGCCAAAGTGAGGCAACGACGGCTTTGGCGTTCGATTGCAAAAAATACCGCGCCATCGAGTACACACCTTCGCCTAAATCGGTGTTGCCAACGTTGGTTTCGCAAGCCGAAAGAATCACCAATTTTATGGGCGTTTGCGTCCCCGTCAATTCAAAACCATAGAGGGCATCTTGTTTGTTGGGTTGAAACCAAATTTTATTGTTAAACAAGCTGTCCGTTTTCCCCTGTGCGTGGAGCGCGAGATGCAAAATACCGTAAGGTTGCGTCCACGATTGCATAAATTTATTTTTTGTGCATTGCGTATTTGTGTAAATATCAACTTGTTGTCCAAAAATCATTTTGATAGAATCCACTTCTTCACCCGCGCAGGGAATTTCATTCGTATTTTTTCCGTAAGTAAAATACAATAATTTATCGGTACTTGACGCATCAGTTTTAGGCTGATTCAACTGAAAAATCTTAAAAGACGGGGCGTAAGAAAGGGTCAAATTGGGGCGGTTAATCAAATAAGGAGCTGTTTTGTAGTCCGTAAATGTCTTTGCCGTCATCAGACTTTCAAACGGGATTTGGTGCAAATTTCTATCGGGTATAATCACTAAATCGTTCTTTTTTTGCCAATCAAGCGCGAAAGGTTCTATAAGTTTTTGATATAAAAAATAAGAAACTTCGCCAAAAGCCCGCTTGTCTTTGGCGGCATTGTCGCCATTTTTCAAGCATTTTTGATAAAAAATCAATTGATTTTTCAAGTCTTTTGAGGCATATTGATAAAAACAAACCGTATCGCGTGAAAAATAAAGTGCGTGCAGCGTGGTTTGCGCTTTGTCCAAACTGTATTGAATGAGGGATTGATTCAGCGGCAGTTGTTGCCTTATCGCCATTAAAGATTGTTGCTGCGGATTTGATTCAGAGGTTTTAAACAACAGGCGTTTTTCAAGTTGCCGATTGAGAAACGCAATTCTATCCGAAGTCGCATAATCGGTCAACCGATGCACATTGCTTTCTCCAACCAATTTATCATATTCCGATTTTAAGAATGTGAGGCTGTCGTTTTTGTTCAACAACTCAATATCTCGAAACAAAATGCCCGATTTCATGCGTTCGCTGAACAAAAAAGCGTCGTCGAGTGCTTGTTTATCCTTGGTTTTGCGGTAATATTCGTGCACCGCTTTTAAGGCATTGGGGTAGAGTGTGTTACCAATATCATTCTGAAAGCGCATCATGAGGTTACTTTCAACCGCATTAATCGCGTCAAAGAGCAATGAATCTGTCTTTTTATAGACGGCAATTGTCTTTTTTAAATCGGCTAATTGATGGTATTTCAAATATTTTTCCCAATAGGCATGAGCCACCAAATTTAATGGCACAAAGGCGTACATGGCATTGTAGGGCATCGGTGCCAATTCTTTTTCCATCAAATCCACTTGATGCTGCCCCGTCAACCACGCGTTTGCGTAACGAATCGCCTCATTCGGATTGTAATTCACGGAACTTGTGTCGCCGTAAGCACTAATCAAATTATAAAAAGCCTCCGTTTTGAGCGCGTGACCGACCAACGAGTCTTGGGCGTATTTTTTTAGAAATTGCGTGTATAATTCAATCGCTTCGTTGGTCTCGCTCGGGTATCTTCGTTTGTGATAAGCCAATAATCTATCTTCAAAAGCATAAAAATTGCCTTGCTTTTTGACATTATTTTGGAGTGTGGTTAGGTTTTTAAAAAATTGAACGGAATCACGTTTGAAGATATTGATAACCATGTAGTTACGCATCATTTCCTGATAACGCGGCTGCGTTTCTTTAATAAATGTCAAGGCATGAATAAAAAAACCTTCTGCTTCGTCGTATATTTTTTTCTTAACAATCGTATCAGTTGTATTGTCTCCCATTTTTTTTATCGCTTGCCCTTTAAAACTCGTCGCTCTTGCGAGTGTGATGCTGTCAACAAAGGGGGCATGAGTCAATAAATGTATCGCATTTTCAGCATGATAACGCCCCATCTCATTATTTCTCTTGGTTATATTGGCATACACCATACCCAATTCATTGTAGCCACTGAACGGTTTTAAATGCGGATTTGCTTGAAAAATATCGTAGGCACGGGGTATGTAGCTGTACATCGAGTCGGGATAATCGCTAAATTCGTAGAACAAATGCCCCAATTGCGTCAAGCACAAAGCGGTTTTTAAATGCTGTTCTCCGTATATTTTTTCATAACTGACCAATGCTTTTTTGAGATATAACTCCGCCATTTTAGGCTTGAAAGTATGATAAGCATACGTGCCAATGTTGTAATTATAGTCAGATTCTACATTTATACTGAGGGGTCCTAAAATTTTCTCAAAACGGCTAACCCATTGATAAGCAATAGAATCTTCATTCAAATTTAGGTTAATATAGGCTAATTGATTGAAAATATATTGGCTATCGGCGGTTGTTAATTTGCCTTTCAGTAATTGTTTAAATTCAAAGTCCGCTTTTCGATAATCTTGACTGTATTTCGCCTTATCCGCTTTTTCAAATAAGGGATTTGGATGCGGCGTATGCACAGCATCAATAATTTGTTTATCAGCGAATAAAGAAGTGGTTTTTTGATGGAAATAGTAGGCGAAACTCCCCATGATGGACAGCACTAAAAGCGTATAAAAGTAGCGAAACATATAACACGTTTTTTTTTTTGATAATTTTCTGATAGTAAGTCTGTTCATCGTTCAAGCAAACAAATGTAAACAGATTGGTGGAAGGCGTATCTAAACAAGAGTAAAAACTTTTAAAATCTCACAAATCCTCATTTTAAAAGCGAAAATACTGAGGGGTCCGTTTCGTTTGAAACAGACCCCTTAAAGTAGTCGGCAACTTTAGTTGCCGCGTCGTTTTAGCCGTAAATAAAGTTGCCAACTAAGTCAAATAATCCGAAGGCGATTTTCCAAATCGCGTTTTAAATTGCGCCGAAAAATACTGCACTGCTTGAATTCTAATCGCGGCGGCGGCGGCTTTTACGCTACTCACGCGCCGTTGTTCGAGCAATTGACGGGCGTGGTTGAACAGAATTTCTTGGGGATATTTATTCGGTGTCAACCCCGTGAGCGATTGGAATCGGCGGTAAAATTGGAATCGGCTGATATTCATAGCCGTTATTTTAATACATATCGAATGCCGAAAAAACCGCGAATGCCTTGCACAACTGCGTAATTATACGACGGGTCAAACGTGTAACCCAAGGGATTTGAACCGTCATTTATCCGTTTATCGAAAGGGTCATTTGCCCGAATAATTGGGTTTTGGGGCAAAAAATTGAAGATGTTTTTAACGCCACCGTACAATTCTAATTGATTAGTCACAGCTTTTTTTATTTGAAAATTGACGATTGAAAACCACGGCGACCGCTCAGTACGGTAATCGTTGGGCAAAATTGGCAGCCGCATCGGCGCGGTCGTCACGCCCGTGAGGTTGAATGTCCAACCATTTTTGGGCGTCAAATAGTCCGCCGACCAATTCGACGTGAAGCGCGGGGTTTGAATTTGCCAAACTTTGACATCATCTTTTTCTTTCGTAAAAACGTCCATAATCGTCGTGCCAATCCCGATTTTCACGCCATTTTGTAGATTAAAATCGGTATTGAGCGTCAATCCTTGCGAAATACCGTAGCCTTTCAGATTGTCGTAAATTATTTTATTGGGGTCTGTATCGTAATCAGCGAGGATTTTATTGTCAAAATAAGTCAAAAACAAGCTCGCATCCAAACCAATGAAACCGAACGACGGAAAAAATTTAGTGACGTAATTGACGTTCACGTTGTGCGACCGCTCGGGTCTCAAAGCCTCCGTAATTTCGACTTGTCGCGCACCCGTCAAGGCGGCGTGGTCTTCACTAAAAATATTGGCCACGCGGAAACCATTGCCGTAACTCAAACGCACGGTATTGTTAGCGTTTGGCGTCCATTTGTAATTAAAACGGGGCGTAACGATTGCGCCGTGTTCCGAGTTGTAATCGAAGCGAAAACCCGCCAAAATTTTGTTCTTTTTGTTAAAATTAATTTCATCCTGAACAAAAACGCCCGGTAAATAGACGCTCGACGGTTTGTTTACTGAGGGGTCCTTAAAATTCGCCGTGGCGGTCGTGTTATCATCGTAAAATGTGTAACGCATTGCGGCGCCAAACAGCCAAGCGTGCTGCCCAATTTCACGGGTTGTTGTGAGCTGCGTGAAACCGATTTGTTGGTCGGCGTTGTAGATTGTCGTTCCGTAAGCCGATTGTTGATTGTGGCGATTGTAGGAATATTGCAGGCGAAAAGGCTGCTTTTTACCGAAATCTTGCGTGCCAATCACCTCAATTCGGTTCGTTTTGATGTTTTCGCCGTAAATGGAATCCGTTCCGTAAAACTTTTTTGACCACTGCAATTCACCGCCAAAACGGTCTTCCCAAACGTACCGCAACGCAATATCTGACCGTTTGCCATCGGCTCGATTGAACGACCATTTGTTGAAAATCGAAGCGCGTTTTGCGAGCGTTACGTCCGTGAAATTGTCATTATTGACGTCCCATTTTTTGTCAAAATGAAAATAATTTGCCGACAAAAGCGTGGTGGCCTTGCCCACTTTCGCTTTCGCCGAGAAGTCATTATTGAATTCAGAATAGGTGGTTCCGCTGACGTCAAAACTCAAAAGCGGCGCCCGTTCAGGCGTTTTTGTTATCACATTTATCAAGCCACCGACGGCTTCCGAGCCATAAAGCGTTGAAGCAGGACCTTTGACAACCTCCAAACGGTCAATCATCGACGACGGAATGCCGAGCAAACCATACACCGTCGAGAGTCCGCTAACAATCGGCGTCCCGTCAATCATCACCATCGTGTAAGCGCCCTCCATGCCGTTGATGTGAATGTCGCCCGTGCTACACACATTACAATTTAATTGCGGACGAACACCGTTGACGTTGCTCAATGATTCAAACAAATTAGGCGTCGGATTTTTCAAAAAGAACTTAGCAGCATACACTTCAATCGGCGCGGGACTTTCCGAGCGGCGCACTTCGCGCATCGTTCCCGTCACGACGACTTCGGACATTTGCTCGTCGCTCGGTGTCAATTTAACGTTGATTATCAAGGGATTAGGCATTTTTTCAACCTTTATTTTTTGTTCCAATTTGAGGAAACCAACCGCCGTAACGACCAGCGTGTACGTGCCGAGCGACACATTTTCAAAAAAATAGGACCCCTCAGTATCCGCGACTTTTGCGACGTTTTTTTCCGTCAAAACGACCGTTGCAAAGGGCAAAGGCTGTCCGTTATTGTCTGAAATAACACCTCGAATTGAGCCGTTTTGAGCCGCGATTGAAGTGATAAATGCAAGAAAAAATAGGTAGATTAAAATGCTTTTCATTGTTAAGTTATTGGAAAAATAAGCGCCCAATATAGAACGTGGTGTAAATTTAGACAAGTTATTTTAAATTTTTAGTCAAGACTAAAAATATTTTAAAAAAATAGTGAAAATAAAATAAACTAACTTGAAAATTTCTCCTAATGAGGCATAAAAAAAGCGTTTCAAACTGCTCGATAACAGTTTGAAACGCTTTTTTTATGCAAAATACTGAGGGGTCCTACTTTCAAAATAAGTACACAAAAAAGCGTTTCAAACGGTCATTCAGACAATTTGAAACGCTTTTTTTTCACAATTTTTTACGGTGATTTTTTTAAGAAATCCCTTCTTCCGTCAACCATCTTTCGGCGTCCAACGCTGCCATGCAACCCATGCCCGCCGCCGTTACGGCTTGCCGATACACCTTATCGGCTGCGTCGCCCGCGACAAAAACACCCGCAATATCGGTGTGCGAACTGCCCGCGTGATTGAGGACATAACCGACGTCGTCCATCTTCAACCAGCCTTTAAAAATGTCCGTATTCGGTTTGTGACCAATCGCTACGAAAAAGGCTTTACCGTTGAGCGTCGTCAAAGCGCCCGTTTTCACATTGCGAATAATCGCACCTGTAACTTCTTCATCTCCAAGCACTTCCACGGTTTCTGAGTTCCAATGCACTTCCAAATTCGGCGTATTCATCACGCGTTGTTGCATGATTTTCGATGCCCGCATCTCGTCTCGGCGCACCAAAAGATGGACTTTAGAACAAATTTTAGCGAGATAAGTCGATTCCTCGGCCGCCGTGTCGCCGCCGCCAACGATGATAACTTCTTGCTTTCGGAAGAAAAAACCGTCGCACACCGCACACGCCGAAACGCCTTTATTCATCAACCGATATTCGCTTTCAAGACCGAGCCATTTTGCCGAAGCACCCGTTGAAATAACGACCGAATGCGCCAAAATTTCTTGACCGCCCTCCGTATAAATGCGGTGTGGTTTACCCGTGAAATCAACTTTATCAATCATTTCAAAACGAATATCGGTGCCAAACCGCTCGGCTTGTTTCTGCAAATCCGCCATCATCGCGGGGCCGTGAACACCGTCGGCATAACCCGGGAAATTCTCGACGTCATTCGTAATCATAAGCTGTCCGCCCGGCTCTTTGCCCGTGAAAAGAACGGGATTGAGGCCCGCTCGTGCGGCGTAAATTGCGGCTGTATATCCTGCTGGACCAGAGCCAATAATCACACATTTTAATGGTTCCATAAATGTATTTGCGAATTTATTCGCACCCGTAACTGCGAATTTATTCGCAGAACAGGTACGACTGTAATGACCTATTTTTTATCCAAAATCTTAATTTTACTATGGCTCCGTTTCGCCCTGCGAATAAATTCGCAGTTACGGGTGCGAATGAATTCGCAAATACAGAGCGGCGGAGACGTCCACACAACGTTAAACAAAAAAAGCGCGGCAAAGTTAAAAACTTTTCCGCGCCTTTGGCTGCTCAATTTATGTTTGTTTTGATGATTTTTATCATCGAAATATTTTATAGTATGTACTTGTTAACTTGGGTTGTTGTGTTCCCATTAAAAAAAGGGGGGTAAAAGGGGGTAAAAATCCTAAGGTGTCTTGTTTGTTTTTGTCTTGTCCTTTTACGGAAAATGCGGGGGAGGAATTGGTGGGTGGGCGGTTATTCCGTTAGGAATGGTGCAAAGATAGGGTTACAAACCGCATTTGGCAAAATTTGTAACGGCTTTTTTATCGTGTTTGCCATCAAAATACCGCGATTAGATTAGTGATTTTCAGGCATATTTCAAATATTGTTTTTATTATGTTTTTAAATTGCTGATTAATAGCTTATTATGAATTTGAAATTAGCGTCACTTTATGAGAATATTTTATTGTTTTTTTAGCATTATGAAGTCAAAAGAGGAAATTGTAGAAATTTGTGACAGATTTTCGGTTGGCGTAAAGAAATTAGGCTTGCCAATTTGAGTTTACAATTAATTGATAACCAGTTGCTTGAAAATTTTGAGTGTATAAAAAAAATCTTTTGAGTTTCAACTTTCCAAAAGTTAAAAACTTTTGGAAAGTTATTTCACGAAGAAAAAGGTAAATTTGTTATGTACTTCAAATTTTTAATTTTCTTAATCTCACCAATTGCGTTGCTTACCGAACTCTTGGACCCAATATTTACCACGTCGCGCCGCGCCTATTTCATCCACTTTCGGACTCATCATTTGTTGACAATGCGAAGTAGAATTTATCCAACCTTGAATTGTGGCGGGAATAACGTCGTAACCAAAGGCGATATTTTCACCAATTTCCATCCATTTGTAGCCAGATGACGTGATGCGGTCGTCAAATTCTGAATTATCGGTGCCGATGTGGTCAAAATGTCCATTCTTCGACATATCGTTTGCGTGGCGAATCGCCGCCGCTTCCAATTGATTATTCCAACGCAGAGGCGGCACGGACGGCATCTGTTTGCCGCCGCAACGACAGCCGTTTGCGCGTAGTTTATTGACCGCCGCGAGCATATCGAGGCGAAAATCACCCGTTTGAGGCTTCGATACTGAGGGGGTGCTTGCCGTCGGTCGAGCGGGTATTTGAGCCGTCGGTCGTTGATTGTTATTTCTTTGCGAAGCGCAATTTAAAGGGAGTAAAAAGCAAGACGCTAAAAACAGAATAAAATTTTTCATTGTATAAAATATTGATTTACAAATATTTATGTAGTTATAAGACAATGTGCTACAAAAAATGAATCATCTATTAATGGATATTAGAATAGAAACGCTCTTTTTATTTCTTTAGTTTTAAAATAAATAACCACTTTTGAAGCGCTAAAAAACGACGCTTTATGGAAATGCACTAACTTTAATCGCTTGTTTAATTGTTCTTTAACCTATTTTTTCTAATAATGTGCGAATTAAGGGTTAAAAGTGTCCTGTGAACTCTTAATGCGCATACAATATTTCACGCCATTTTTTTTTTAATCTGAAATCAGAACATGAAAAGAAACCCAACTAATGCCGCTTTTTGCCGCCCAAAACTCTTATGTTTTGTTGCCGTTTTAGCGTGTTTTTGTACCACTAAAATGTGGGCGCAATTCCCAAAAGGGGACCCCTCAGTAATCGCGCTCAATTATTTGAAAAAGAACGCCGCCAATTGGCAACTGTCAAAAACGGACATTGCCGACGCTGCCGTTCAGCAAGTTTACAGCAGCAATCACAACGGCGTGACGCACGTTTGGCTCATTCAACGCCGCGACGGTATCGAGGTGTTTAATGGTCTGGTGAACGTCAATGTTTTGCCGTCGGGTGACGTGTTGTTTGCGGGCAATCGTTTTATTTCTAATTTGAAAGTTAATGCAAATCAACCACTTACGTCGGCCGCTGATGCCATTTCGGCATTTGCAACGCACCTCGGGATGGCACCGCCTAAGGATTTGAAAGCGATTTCTATTGAAAATAAAACCCAGTTTACCTTCGCGCCAAACGGCATTGCGTTCCAAAATATGCACGCCAAACTCCGCTATCAACCCATCGGAAACGACGGAACGGCGCGCCTCGCGTGGGACATTGACATGGACGCCGTGAACGGAAATGACCATTGGAACGCCCGAATTGACGCATTGACGGGCGCCGTTTTGGACAAAACAAGCTGGACTGTTCATTGCAATTTTGACCACAAAGACGCCGCTGAACACACGGCGAATTGCGTTGTTCCAGACGCCGTTTCGGGCGAAAAATCCCTTTTTGAATCTTCAGGAGGACCCCTCAGTATAAACCCATTTTTTGGTCAAAAAAAGGCAATAAATGCACCTGAATCTGCTTCGGAAGGACCCCTCAGTATAAACGCGTTGTTCGGTCAAAAAAAGGACAAAAATGCCTTGGGAAGTGAAGATAAAACGCACAGTAATGTGCAAGATAAGAAGTTGACAGTCAATACTTTATCGCCTTCGGAAACGGCTCCTCTAATTGGCCACGAAGGCAAATACAACGTCTTGCCGATTCCCAACGAAAGTCCCCTTCACGGGTCGTTTGCGGTGCTTCAAGGTGTGTCTGATTTGCGCGCTTCGCCCTACGGTTGGCACGACACGACGGGAACGATTGGCGCCGATTTCACGATAACGCGCGGCAACAACACGCACGCTTTTTTGGATTTGAAAAACTACAACCGAACGATTGGCGGTGAACCTGACGGCGGCGACGAACTCGAGTTTAATTTTCCTTACAACGCCCAAGCGCAAGCCGATACGCAGCGCAATCTTGCCGTGACGAATCTTTTTTACATGAATAACATCCTTCACGACGTGAGTTATCGCTACGGATTTGACGAGCAAGCGGGCAATTTCCAAGCAAATAATTACGGACGCGGTGGTTTGGGACGCGATTTTGTCAACGCAAACGCCCAAGACGGCAGCGGGTTGCCCGACCCCGCGGTGAACAATGCCAATATGTCGGTGCCAATTGATGGCATAAGCGGTCGAATGCAAATGTATTTGTGGACGCGTCCCAACGCCAAATTGTTGCGGATTTCAGCGCCTTCGAGCGTGGCGGGCGATTACGTAACAGGCTCGGCGCAATTTGGAAAACAGGTTGATGCAACGCCTATTTCAGGTGAAATTGTTTTGTTTAACGACAATTCTGTGAATCCGACGCAGGCGTGTGCCAATTCTAAGGTCAATTTGACGGGCAAAATTGCCTTGATTGACCGAGGGACGCTCATCGTACCGACGTGCAGTTATGGCTTGAAAGCGAAAAATGCCCAAGACAGCGGCGCGATTGCGTGCATCATTTGCAGCGCAACGACGGTTTTGCAAAATGGCATAAATGACACGTTTCCCGCGCTCGCCGATGCCGTAAATATTCCGATTATCACGCTAAATTCGACAAATTGCGCGCGGTTAAGGGCAGTAACGGCGGGTTTGCAAGGCACGATTCAGCGGTCGCCGATTGACTTCGTTGGACCAGATTTTATAGATGGTGATTTCGATAATGGCATCATCGCGCATGAGTTTGGTCACGGTCTATCCATTCGTTTGACGGGCGGACCGGCGAACAGTTCTTGTTTGAATTTGGGCGAGCAAATGGGCGAAGGCTGGAGCGATTTTATGGCGCTCATCCTCACCGCAAAACCCGGCGATAGAGGCACTAAAAAGCGTGGAATTGGCACTTTTGCTCTCCGACAAGCGATTGACAGCGTCGGTATTCGCCGTTTTCCGTACTCAACGGACCGAGCAATTAATCCCCACACGTATAATAATATCTTTTTAAATCAAGCCTCACCGCATCCGATTGGCGAGATTTGGGCATCGACTTTGTGGGATTTGTATTGGGCAATGGTCGATAAATACGGTTGGGATGCCAATGTTTACAATGTAAACAGTGGCAACGGCAAGGCGATTCAACTGGTTTTTGACGGCATGAAGATGCAAGTCTGCAACCCCGGATTTATTGATGGGCGCAACGCGATTTTAGCCGCCGACCGCGCCGATTTTAATGGTGACAATCAATGTTTGATTTGGGATGTTTTCGCGCGAC
The DNA here is from genome assembly GCA_043764555.1 of Saprospiraceae bacterium. Classification (GTDB taxonomy): domain Bacteria; phylum Bacteroidota; class Bacteroidia; order Chitinophagales; family Saprospiraceae; genus JAAFJT01. The sequence continues at coordinate 335 of JAYUKJ010000447.1, read as the reverse complement.
GCGGCGTTGGTTATTCCGCTTCTGGCGGTCGTGGCGCGAGCGCTGCGGACAATGAAGAAGCGTTTGACGTCTTGCCAACTTGTTTGAGAACGATTAAATTTTCAAAGACAATGACGGACACGATTCTGCCGGGCGGTGATTTTTTGGTGACGCTAAAAGCCGTAAATCAGAAAGGTTTTGCGGCAAAAAACGTGAAAATCACGGATTCAATACCTTCGGGTGCCACATTTGTTGCGCTCGTAAATCCCTCTCCTTCGGCCGTAAATATTACAGCGAACACACAATTTGTTGATTTTCAGATGAGCGACAGTTTGAAAAACGGGGATTCGTTGGTC
>JAYUKJ010000446.1:0-3895 GCA_043764555.1 Saprospiraceae bacterium | reverse complement strand
TTTTCGACAATTATTTCTTCCACTTTTGAATTAAAATGAAACGTTGCACCCTTCTTTTTTGCTAAATTATACACTGCTTTTGTGATACAATTCATGCCGCCGACGGGATAAAAACAGCCAATCCCATGCTCAAAATGCGGAATAACTGACAACATTCCACTCGCCCGATACGGATTAGAACCATTGTACGTCGCAAAGCGATTGAGGAGTTGAACGAATTTGGGATTGCCTTCGGCGAGGCGTTCGTGGGTGGCGTTCATCGTCTTAAAAATGTCGAAAGTCGGCATCAAAATGAGCGATTTTAAGACCTTCGTCGTGAGCCAAGTTTTGGCTTTGTGCAGACTGTTTTCCAAGAAAATTACGCCCGTCAAATCGTATTTTCTTCTGGCAGAAGCCAACGTTTTTTTGACGGCTAATTCGTTGACATTCAGCTTTTTATGCACTTCTTCTGCGAATTTGTTCGCGTCTGCCCAAGCCGTCAAAGCCGTGCCATCTTGCCAAAAATAATGGCAGACATCGGGCATTGTTTCGTAGGCAAAATAGGCGCTCATGGGCGTATTTGCGGCAGCAAAAAGGTCTTCAATATATTGCGGCATCGTGAACAACGACGGACCTGCATCGAAGCGATAAACCCGTTTTTCATCATCCGAAGCCGACAAAATAAAGTCTGATAGTTTGCCGCCCGCGTAACTATTTGCTTCAAAAACGTGGACTTCGTGTCCCTTGCTCGCCAATCTTGCGGCGGTCGCCAAGCCTGCGATACCTGCGCCAATAATGCCTATTTTCATTTTAAAATATATGTTTATCTCATTTAACACATAGGCACATAGGATACATAGTTTTTTAGTTTTCTAATAACAAAAAAAGAAAAACCTATGTGTTCTATGTGCCTATGTGTTAAATAAAAAATAAATGTGTTAACCCTTCAACAATTGCCCAAGTCGCCAAACTTCTTCAAAAGAATTGTACAAAGGCGTTGGTGCGAGGCGAATCACATTCGGTTCGCGCCAATCGCAAATCACGCCGTTTGCGGCGAGTTTATCGAACAATTTTTTACCATTTTCGTCCGTCAAAATAGATAATTGTGCGCCGCGATGTTGGGCATTTTTAGTGTCCAAAGTGTCTAAATTATCGCCAAATACTGAGGGGGTAATAATTTCAAATTTCTGCGAACATTGGCGCAAAACGAACTCCAAAAACGCCGTCAATTGGACAGATTTCTTACGTAAAACAGCAATGCCGCCCGCTTGTTCAAATATTTTCAAACTCGCCTTGTGAATCGCCGACGGAATCACCTGCACGCATGAAGCCTGCCAACCCGCCGCGCCTTCCATCGGAATAAAACCTTTTTCCATCTTAAAACGCTGACTTTCATCGTGTCCCCACCAACCTGCGAAACGCGGCAATGTCTTGTCGGCGTGGTGTTTTTCGTGAATAAACGCGCCACTGATGCCGCCGGGACTCGAATTCATGTACTTATAGCTGCACCAAACGGCAAAATCGGCTTGCCAATCGTGCATTTTCAACGGCACATTGCCCGCCGCGTGCGCGAGGTCGAAACCGACTTTTGCGCCGACGCGGTGTCCTGCTTTCGCAATTTTTTCTAAATCATAAAACTGTCCTGTGTAGTAATTGATGCCACCAAACAAAATAAGTGCAACTGTATTCCCTTGACTCCTAATGATTTGCACAATATCTTCGGTTCGCAAAAGGCGTTCACCTTCGCGGGGCGCAATTTCGACGATGCATACTGAGGGGTCTAATCCGTGAAACCGAATTTGAGATTCGATGGCATATTGGTCGCTCGGAAACGCGCCCGCTTCCATGATAATCTTAAATCGCCGCTTCGTGGGGCGATAAAACGAGACCATCATTAAATGCAAATTAATCGTCAAAGTGTTCATAATAATCACTTCCGACGGCTTTGCCCCGACAATCGGCGCGGACAAATCGGACAATTGCTTATGATACGTCAACCATTGGTCTTCGCCCGTAAACCAACCTTCAACGCCGTATTGTGTCCAATAATCGAGTTCAAAATTGATGGCAGCCCGCACCGATTTTGGCTGCAAACCGAGTGAATTGCCGCAGAAATAAATGGCTTTTTCACCATTATGCGTTGGGCAAAGGAATTCAGAAGCGTATTTTCTGAGTGGGTCTTTTTTGTCGAGTGCTTGCGCGAAGGCAAGGGTGTTTTGGAATGTCATTGGTTGATTTTTTTATTAAGAATGGCGTTTATACTGAGGGGTCCCTTTTTACAAAAAAACAAAACTTCGCCACAAGATATTCGTAAACTATTCAACATTCCACATCCTTTAGTTTCTTTGTAAAAAATCTAAACTTCTCATGCGGTTCATGAAATCTATTTTCTTCTTTTTCCTATTCTCGTTTTACGCGCAATTCCTTGTAGCTCAATCATTTGTGCTTGATTTCAAGATGAAGAAAATTTATGGCGACCCATATATTTTTGCGGATTCTACAAGCCAAAATGTCTTTTTTGTCTTTGTCAGAAAGGCGGGAACATTGACGCAGCCGTCTCTGTGTGCCATCGAAACGGATGCTGTTTTTAAGGTTTTGCGAATGTCGGAAACCAATTGTGCCGATTGGAACGGTGATATTGTTTTTCAAGAAACAAATGCGGCAAATATTGCGCTTTACATTAGTGGTTTTCAGTCGCCCGTTGAGCGCGTTTTGCGAAAATTAGTGATTGATAAACAAACACTTGTCGCTCATTTTGATAAAGTTTTGGGGCTAAATATTGGCGAAGATGGCGTTTATTTGAAGTATTTATCGAATGGAAAAACGCATTACATTGTCAATATTTTGCACACATCAAGAACGGATTCGTTGGTCGTTTTGACAATTAAAAATGGCGTTTTCAAAGGCACAAAACGGTATTTACTGCCTAAAATCTCCGATTATAATGTCTCTTGGAAAAGTATTTTCAAAGGAAAAAGAATCCTTTTTGCCGACCATCCACTCGTGACAATTGACCCGCTTGAAGACCCAAATTTGGTAACGGGTTCGAACGAAAATAAATTATATTTGATTAATGAAAGGCTGATAATAACGACTAAATTGGGGAACAATAGCGCAATATTTGAAAAAATCATCACAATTGATTGCGAAAAAGAGACCATTAAAACGCAAGATGTCGCATTTACGCAACCTACGACGGGTGCGAAAAATGCCGATTTTGAGCCGTCAACGACGTCTTTTACTCGAAAACAAAGAAAAACGCCGTTTATACTGAGGGGTCCTCTTTTTCAAAAAAACTAAACTTAGCCACAAGATATTCGTAAACCATCGGGTAGTTCGCATCGTTCACTTTTTTTCAAAAAAATCTAAACTTCTGATTCAAAACATGAAGCCTATTCTCTTACTTCTTGCTCTGCTCTCTGCCACGCAATCTCTTGTTGCTCAATCATTTGTATTGGATTTTAAGATGAAGAAAAACTACGGTGACCCGTTCGTTTTTAACGATTCAGCGGCTCAAAAAACGTATTTTGTATTCATTCGAAAAGCCGTATTTACCCAAAAAGCGTCCTTGTGCATTATCGAAACAGATGCTGAATTTCATGTTTTGCAGCAATCAGAAACGAATTGCGGTGAGTGGAGCGGTGACATTGTTTTTCAAGAAATCAATCCAACAAATTTGATTCTATACATCGTCGAAACCAATACTATTTTCAAGCCTTCGTTGTCAAAATTGCAGATTAACCGCAAGACGCTGACGTATTATTTCGATAAAGTCGTGTCACTCAACATGGGCGATGACTTGAGCTATTTGCGCGGCTTATCGGATGGTAAAAAACACTATATCGTCAATCTTATGCGCGGTGCAAAAGCCGATTCGTTGCTCGTTTTGACCATTGATAACGGCGTCTCGCAAGGC
>JAYUKJ010000445.1:0-3897 GCA_043764555.1 Saprospiraceae bacterium | reverse complement strand
TTTTTTTGATTTATGAAAAATAATAACTGGCTTTCAATCGCCGCCGTCGCGCTCACAATCGCTTGTCTATCAACGGCTTGTAAAAAAGAGAAGATTCTTTTTGAACAAGAATACCCTTGCCAAAACGCGACTTGGCAGCACAGAGACACGCTTGATTTTGCGTTTGACATCGCCGACACGATGGCTTTGTACGATATTGTCTTGACGATTAAGCATCGGACAGATTATTCTTTTCAGAATATCTACACGCAAATTTTTACGAAATTTCCCACGGGTGAACGCTCAAAACAGTTGATAAACGTGGATTTAGCCGACAATATGGGTAAGTGGAACGGTGCGGGTTCGGGCAAAGAGCGGACGTATGACGTTGATATTCAACAGAATGCATTTTTTAATCAAGCGGGAAAACACGTCATCACGCTCGAACAATTCATGCGAACCGAAGACTTGGTGGGCATAGAAAGCATCGCCTTACGCCTCGTTGACAAACAAGCAAAACGCGATTTGGAAAAAGAATCCAAGCACAAAAAACACTAACAAAAAAGTAAGATTTACTCCATTTTTTGGAACACATAGACACATAGGACACATCGTTTTTTGCTTTTGAATGACAAGAAAGAAAAAACTATGTGTCCTATGTGCCTATGTGTTTCCCAAAATCCACCAATTAATTATGAAATTATGGCAAAAAGAGACGACGGCGACCCACGCAGTCGTCGAACAATTCACGGTAGGGCGTGACCGCGAAATGGACTTGCGGCTCGCGCCTTTCGACATTTTAGGCTCATTGGCACACACCAAAATGCTCTGCGAAGTCGGTTTGTTGGACACCAAAGAACACGATATTTTAGCGGCTGAGTTGCGCCGATTGTACGGCATTGCAAAAAGCGAAAATTTTGTGATTTCAGAAGGCGTTGAAGACGTTCATTCGCAAGTCGAGTTTTTATTGACCGAAAAATTGGGCGATATGGGCAAACGGATTCACTCGGCACGAAGTCGGAATGACCAAGTTTTGGTGGATTTAAAACTGTTTTTTCGCGCCGAAATTCGCGAAATTACTGAGGGGTCCCTTGCACTTTTTGATACGCTGATTGATTTGAGCGAACAACATAAAGACGTTTTGATGCCCGGCTACACGCATTTGCAAGTGGCAATGCCATCGAGTTTTGGCTTGTGGTTTGGGGCTTATGCGGAGACTTTGACGGACGATTTACAGTTGTGGCAAGCTGTTTTTAAGATTTCTAACCAAAATCCTTTGGGTTCTGCGGCGGGATATGGCTCGAGTTTGCCGATAAATAGACGTAGAACGACTGAACTTTTGGGCTTCGATGACATGAATTACAACGTCGTTGCGGCGCAAATCGGACGGGGAAAAACGGAGCAATTTGTCGCTTTCGGCTTGGCGGCTTTTGGGGCAACATTATCAAAATTATCAATGGATATTTGCTTGTTTATCAATCAAAACTTCGATTTTATTGGTTTGCCGCCGACGCTCACAACGGGGTCGAGTATCATGCCACACAAGAAGAATCCCGACGTTTTTGAATTGATTCGCGCCCGCGCAAATCGGTTGCAAAGTCTGCCGTCGGAAGTGGCTTTGTTGACCTCGAATTTGCCAAGTGGCTATCACCGCGATTTTCAGATGTTGAAAGAAGTGATTTTCCCTGCCTTGGATGAAGTGAAAAATCTGTTAGCAATGACTGAATTTATGGTCAAAAATCTGATTATCAAAAAGGACATTTTAGCCGATGAAAAATACCGCTACTTGTTCTCAGTTGAAGAAGTCAATCGCTTGGTGACGAGTGGCGTTCCGTTTCGCGATGCGTATAAAATTGTTGGTGAAAGCATTGAAAATAATACATTTGCACCCGATAAAAAAGTCGTTCACACGCACGAAGGCAGCATCGGCAACCTCTGTAACGCCGACATTCAAGCAAAAATGGCGCGGATACTGAGGGGGTATGATTTTAAAAAAATGGATGCGGCAATCGCAGATTTGATTGTAACGCGACTTTAAAGTCGCGCCACAACAACGAATAAAAAACTAAAACCTCCATAAAAATAAACAAAATGCAAGAGAATTTCAAGAAAAAACGGGCAAAAGTCCTCGAAAAAGTGGTCATTACGGGCATTGCCGACAAAGGGAAAGCGGTCGGCAGAGACGCCGAAGGTATGATAGTTTTCGTTGAAAGTGCCGCACCGGGCGACGTGGTGGACGTCAAAATCCACAAAGAAAAAAGTGGCTATTCGGAAGGTGTCACCATCAAAATCCATGAATATTCGCCCGAACGGACGACGCCGTTTTGCCAACATTACTACCTCTGCGGCGGCTGTCGTTGGCAACATATTACTTACGAAGCGCAATTGAAACACAAACAGTTGCAGATTGAAAGCACCTTCAAGCACCTTGCGAAGGTGGAAGTTGGCGAATGGCTGCCGATTTTGGGCTGCACCGACCATACGTATTACAGAAATAAATTGGAATACACGTTTTCAAACAAGCGTTGGTTGACGCACGAAGAAGTCAATACAAATATTTCAAATTTGGAGAATGTGTTGGGTTTTCACCGTCCTGGCGCCTTCGACAAAATCTTGAACGTCGATAAATGTTGGCTGCAAGCCGACCCGTCAAATGACATTCGGAACGGCGTAAAACGGATTGCAATTGAGCAGAAATTGTCGTTCTATGACATGAAAACACATTCAGGATTCATGCGGCATTTGTTTATTCGATTGACAACTTTGGGCGAAATCATGGTCATTGTGAGCGTAAAACGCGACGATAAAGAACGTATTACGCGCCTTTTGGACGCCATTACTGCCGAATTTCCGCAAATCACGACGCTCATGTATTGCGTCAACGGGAAGATGAACGACTTCATTTTGGACCTGCCGATAGTGACGTACACGGGCAATGGATTTATTGAAGAAATGCTCGGCGACGTGCGTTTTCGGATTGGACCAAAGTCTTTTTTTCAGACAAATACCAAGCAAGCCGAGCGACTTTTTGATACGGTTGCCGATTTTTGCGATTTTAAAGGCGGCGAAAATGTCTATGATTTATACACGGGCATCGGTTCGATTGGCTTGTATTTGGCAAAAAAAGTTGGACACGTGGTTGGCATCGAGGAAATTGGACCTGCGATTGAAGACGCCAAAGAAAATGCTGAACGCAATGGTTTGACAAACACGACTTTCTACGCAGGCGATGTGAAGGACATTTTGACGACCGAATTTGCCGAAAAACACGGCAAACCCGACGTCTTAATCACCGACCCGCCGCGCGTCGGAATGCACGAAAAAGTCGTCCGAATGCTCTTGGAATTGGAAGCGCCGAAAATTGTTTATGTGAGTTGCAATCCTGCTACGCAAGCGCGCGATTTGATGTTGTTGCACGAAAAATATGACGTCGTCAAAGTGCGCCCCGTCGATATGTTTCCGCACACGCACCATGTTGAAAATGTGGCGTTGTTGGTCTTGCGCAGTTGAATCATTTAGTAAAGAATGGATGAAAAAAGCCGTATTTGAACGAATCAAATACGGCTTTTGACGTAAAAAAACGTCGAAAATGACTTTTCCCGAAGAAAAATAGGGATGCCGTAAGGACGTCATATACTGAGGGGTCCCTTTTTCCATTTCTCTCCAAAAAATAATCCTACTTTTGCACCCTAAAACAGTTAAAAAACGATAAAAAATTGAGTCAAAAAGTCTTTTTAATCACGCCACCTTTTACCCAACTCAATACGCCTTATCCTGCAACGGCGTACATCAAAGGGTTTTTGAATACTAAAAATATCACGTCTTTTCAAGCGGATTTGGGCATTGAAACGCTCTTGGCTTTGTTTTCAAAACAAGGTTTGACGGATTTATTTGCCAAAATTGACGCGTCAAACGTCG
>JAYUKJ010000444.1:0-1163 GCA_043764555.1 Saprospiraceae bacterium | reverse complement strand
ACGGAATTGATGATTTTTGGGTATCTGTTAAGTATTTAGGCGAGCAAATTGAGGCTTATTTTGGCAATGGACACGAGCGCAACGTCAACATCGAATACGTTTGGGAAAGTGAGCCGCTTGGTACGATTGGGGCGGTGTCAAAAATTGAAAATTTTGGACACGATTATATTTTGTTGACCAATTCTGATTTGCTCACAAACTTAGATTATGAGCATTTTTTCTTGGATTTTATCCTTCAAGACGCCGATTTAGCGATTGTAACCATACCTTATCAGGTCAATATTCCCTACGCCGTTTTAGAAATGGCGGATGGTCACGTGAAAAGTTTTAAGGAAAAACCAACTTATACGTACTATTCAAACGGCGGTATTTATTTGATGAAGAAAACAGCTTTGGCGTATTTGCCTAAAAATGCTTTCTTTAATGCAACCGATTTGATGGAAAAACTCATTTTGGAAAACAAGAAAGTGGTGTCGTACCCTTTGTCGGGTTACTGGTTGGACATTGGGCAACATGAAGATTTTGAAAAAGCGCAGAAAGACATCAAACAAATCAAATTTTAACGAAAAATAAGGCTTTATACTGAGGAGTCCTATTTTCTCCATAATGCCCAACAAATTTAAGAAAAAACAAATTCGGTTTTGATGAAAATACTATGGTTAGTTGCCGCAAGGTCGGGGTCAAAATCGGTGCCTCATAAAAATATAAAAGAATTAGGCGGCATTCCATTGCTCAATCATAGAATTATTTCGGCATTAAATACGGGAAATGTTAGAAATACTGAGGGGTCCTCTTCCGAAGTTTGGATAACAACTGATAGCGTGGAATACGCGGAAATTGCGGGAAAACAAGGCGCAAAAGTGCCTTTTATCAGACCTGAACACTTAGCAACGGATGCTGCGTCTTCGATAGATGTCGTCCTTCACGCGATGCAATTCGCTAAAAATGAAGGCTTGACATTTGACGCAATTGGACTTTTGGAACCGACTTCACCGTTTGTTACAAGCGGTCAATTGACGGATGCCGTGCATCAACTTTTTGAAGACACGACCGCCGACGCCATCGTTGCCGTAAAAGAAACGCGGCCAAACACGTTTTTTATTCAAAAAGAAGGCGATTATTTAGACGTTTTGGCGGGCAGATTTGAGCAACAAAAAGCGCTT
>JAYUKJ010000443.1:0-3908 GCA_043764555.1 Saprospiraceae bacterium | reverse complement strand
GATGATGCAAACCGCCGTCAAAACTTGTCGTTTCCGCGGTAAAAAACTCACTTTTATCGCAAATTCCGCAGTTTTTACGTCGCGTTTCGACCACAAATACCAGCCGTAAATGTTGGTGACGAAGAAGAAAATCTGGAGAAATGCGTCAGAGTAAAAACCCGTTTTGAAGAATAGAAAAAACGAAAAAATGATGTTGACAATACCCACGGGCCAACTCGTTATGTGTTCTCTTGCGCTCAACCAAACGGCAATAACACCCGCAATTGTGGCAATCAACTCGACCCAACTCATCGGGTAATCGAGTATTGTGAAGGCGATGTTTTTTAAGTCAAATAAAGACATGAAAGTAAGATTTGGTGTTTGTTTTTTTTAATAATTCCAGATTTCAAATGCCAAGTTCAGCACTTGAAATTTGGCATTTGAAATCTGGAATTTGAAATTTAATACCGTGCGACCATTGTTTTATCGGGTGTTTCGCAACGCATCCACGCGGGTAAAGGCTCGCCCGCTTCTTTCAAAAGAGAGACTTGACCGTTTTCTAAAGCCTTAAATTTCCACGTGTGTTGTTGTGTCGCGTTGATGGAGAGAACATAATCAATCTCCCAGCCACCGCCGATTCTGCGGGCTTTTATGTCATTGCCGCCGAGTTTTGTTGAACCCAAATCTGTTTGAACAACGCCTTGAATGTCGCGAAATTTGTCCGCCAAAGCAGCCATATTAAGTGGTTCTTTTGAGCGCAAAGTGATGGCATCTTGCGTGTCATTCCACTGCATTGAGCGCTCGATGGCGAGGTCATATTTATCCAATAATTGGTTTAATTCCTTATTGTTTGTCTCCGTAATGCCTTGACGAAGCGGTGCGGCCCAGTCAACATTCTTTTTGTAAATAACCACTAAATGGTCAATTGACGGGTTTGGAAACGTGTGAATATTGCATTTTGCCAACGCTTTTCCTGCTTCTTCATTTTGATAAATGTAGGAAAGTGCTTTGTATAAACCATTGATATTGTCGCGACTTATGGCAATCGGTAAGTAGCGAATGTCTTCTTTTTCAGCATCAAGACGCAAAGCGAGACGCGCGGCATCGCGCCGAAATTGACGGTCAAGTGACGACGGAATCGATGGCTTAGGTTGCGCTTGAAGCGTAGTTGCAGTTAGGAAAGTGACTAAAATGAGCCAAAGTTGATGTACAGAATTCTTTTTCATTGTTGCTATAAATAAGTTCGTGTTGTTCACAATCAAACAACTTTAATGGTGTCCAAGAAGCGGCGTTTTACGAAGGGAATAGATGCAGAAATGCAAAATTTGTGACGCTATTTTTAGAACACGCTATTTATTAAATGGTTATTAATAGTCCGCAAACGGTTATGAATAGTGGGTAAGCGGTAATTTTTTATTGGCGATAGCTTTTGGAAAATTGTTAGGAATGAAAAGCTACTGCAACGGCATATTTAGAGCGTCTAATTTATTGACAATCAATACATTGTGATTTCTACATGAACGCCTATCTCTTCTAATCTAAAAGCCGTGCCGAATTTACTAAGCACGGCTTTTCCTATACTTTTCTAACCTCATTTTCTATTTATCCACCAACGCAAGCCTGCGTAAATGCGGCGTCCCATCATTGGTGCATACACCTGAGTGGCGTCAAAATAGAGACTTGTTGGGTCATTTGCGGCAATTATTGGGTTGTGTTGCGTGAAATCGAACAGATTTTCGGCACCGCCGTACAATTCAAATGTTTTGAAAAAACGATTAATAGACATATTTGAAACCGTGTAAGACGGCGTGTAAGGCGTAAAATGATGCAAATACTGAGGGGGTGTTGCGCTGCGGTCCGAAAAACGTTGCCGCCCCACAAACTGCGTTGTCCAGTTGAACAACCAATTTTTATCGCCCGTTTTGTAGTCCACACTCACCAATCCACGCTGTTTTGCGACCAATGGGACTTCCTCTAATTTGCCGTTATACGTCGTTTTCACATCGTTGATTTTGTACGCAATTTTCACATTTAGACCCCTCAGTATTTCGGCGTTTAGCATCGCCAAAAAGACGTTGGAATAAGATTGTCCCGACAAATTATAGAACTTAGCCTTCGTGTAATCGCTCTCCAAATCGGTAATAATTTGATTTGTAAATTGCGTCCGATAGACGTCTAAGTTCAACCGCCATTCGCGTTCTTCACTGATTTTCAACGTTTTAACAAAATTTAAACCCACATTCCAAGCATCTTCGGGTTTCAAATCGGCGGCAATATCAATCGCCCGATTCGTTGCGAGAAATGCCACATTCTCCGCAATCGGATTGGCTACGCGCACGCCGCGACCACCGACAAAACGAATGACATCACCTTCGTTGAAATTATATTTTATGTTCAAGCGTGGTGTGACAAAAGCGCCAAATCGGTTGTGATAATCCGTCCGCAAACTCGCGATAACAGTCCAATCGTTGTAGCCTTCCAAAGTCGGGCGATTGTACGTGTATTCGCCAAAAGCACCCGTCAAAGCGTCCACGCGGCTGAGGTTTCGGTCGTTCAAAAATTCTTTAAAATCATCGTATTGAAACGAGCCGCCCATCGTGAGTTTGTGGTCGGTCGTTCCCGCAATTGTTGCAAAAATCACGTTGCCATAAAAACTCTTTTGCTCGCCATTGTACCGATTTTTGCCGTAAAGCGCATCCACTTTGTGATAGGTTCCCGACCATTGTGAACCGAGGGCGTTGTAAGGTTTGTCGAAGCCTAAATAGCCAACTTTCCAAACAGTTTGGGCGCGTTCGTTTCTCACATTAATTCTGAACGGATTTGTAATAGATTGATTATCAAATAATTGACCGCTTTGTCTTTCATCTAAAATGCCGTGGAAAGACAATTGACTTTCCCATTTTTCATCTCGATAAAAGTTGCGCCACATGGCATTTAACTGATTTTTCAAAGGCATATCCACGAAGCCGTCGGGATTGTGTCGGTCAATTTTATTCTGGAAAGTGGAGCCATGCAACAATAAAGTTGAGGCGTATTTTTCCGTGAAAACTTTGTTCAAATGCACATTTGCTTCCATCCGTCCTGTGCCTTCGGCGAACAGATTCACAAAAACGGGTTTGTCTTCACCCGGTTGCTGCAATTCCGTATTGATTTGCCCCGTTATCGCTTGCATTCCGTTGACAACTGAGCCAACACCTTTTGAAATCTGAATGCTTTTCAACCACGTTCCCGGCAACATTTCTAAGGCGTAAGGTGCCGCAAGTCCGTAGAAATCGGGCCGATTTTCAACCATCATTTGCGTATAAATGCCGCGTAAACCGAGCATTTGTATCTCTTTTGCGCCCGTAATCGCGTCGGCGTAAGCAATATCGACCGTTCCGTTTGTTTCAAAACTTTCGGACAAATTGCAGCAAGGCGCTTTCCGCAATTCCATCGAATTGATGGTTTCCACGTTGCGCGCATTGAGCGTTGACACCGAATTGTCGCTTTTTTTACCGACGATTTCAACCGCGCCAAGTTCCTTAGGCACGTCTTTTAGAACGATTTTCAGGTCATTGTCACCCGTTTTTAGGGTCTTCATAAACACCTCAAAACCAACGGATTCCACGTGAACCATGCGTTCTTTTGAACGACGCGGCAACTCAAAATTGCCCTTGTCATCGGTTGTCGCTTCTGCCGATTTATCCATCCAAAAAACGTGCGCGCCGACAACGGGTTGCCCGTTGTCGTCTTGGACAGACCCCCTCAGTATTTGCGCTTGCAAAGCCGTTGAGAGCATTAAAAATAAAGCTATGATATTGATTTTCATTGTTTTATATTTTTTAAAATATTACTTTGATAGAGACATTAATAATTTGTAGTCGGCAACTTTAGTTGCCGCGAAGTGATTGATAATCAAGATGTTACACGCGGCAACTAAAGTTGCCGAC
>JAYUKJ010000442.1:0-1164 GCA_043764555.1 Saprospiraceae bacterium | reverse complement strand
GGATGCAGAATGGATTTTTCCCGAATTGAATGCTCATTCTAAATTATTTCAAACAGTTAAAACGCATTTAACGGCTAATCAAAATGTCGTAACTTTTGATTGGTTATCGGCACAATTAAATACGGATTTAGGTCAAAATAAAGTCGAATTAAATACACTAATTACCAATGAAATTGATTCAAAAACAAACGATTTATTGCAGCCTAAAATCGTCGAAATTTGGGACACTTTATCCGATGAAGAGCGCTTAAAATTGATGCAGGAAGCGGAACCAAACGCGACCTACGCGACGTGGGAAGAAGTTTTAGACTACGATTTAGTGGGTTTAGATAAATATTTAGAACAACCAATGACGTTTGAACGCTCGCTTTTTTTATGGCATTTTTTGATACAATGCTCTGATAATCAAATATTTACAATAAATAATTTTTATGGCAATTACACCTTCGCTTGGCAAACCGAACAACACGTTTCGTTTGATGCCTTGTATTGGCGACGCCTAAAAAAAGCGGATTGGCTCTACGATAAAAACGAAAATTTGCTGAAAGGGGACCCCTCAGTATCCGAGGCTTTTTTGAGCGAAAAATATCCTAAAAACACACTTTTAATTCAGCATTTATTTACCGAAAAAGAAGCAACAATCATTGACCGTTTTATTTACTTAACCGACGATGAAAAACGCGCAATTGACATTGGAAAACGCTTTTTGGAGCAAGGTTTTTCGACCGAAGATTTAGCAGAATTAAGGCGCATTAAAGCCACTAAATTAATAAAGGAAAAGAGGGTAGGAGAGGACTTAAATCGTATTAAAAAAGACAGAATTAAACGCGATAAACATAGTGGTAGAGATAACGAAACCGAAGAAAACGCGCAAACATCAAGCGAAAATTTGTTAAAAAAACAACAAGAATTGCGCGAAGAATTAGAAGCAGAATTGGAAGATAAAATGGCGCAATTAATTGAAATTGAACAATTAAAAAATACCATTAAAGAGAGCGAACAATACACAATGGCGTGGTTTAAAGCCTTGTTGCGTTTGGAGTACGTTTTGGCTTTTGAAAAGCAGGAAAAAGACCGAAGTTTTAAGATAAATTTCGATAAAGTTGAGCGAGAGGAAGGAACAAATAAGACGATTTTGCTGAAACGTCCGTCGCAACATTTTCC
>JAYUKJ010000441.1:0-51747 GCA_043764555.1 Saprospiraceae bacterium | reverse complement strand
CTGCCCAAAAATAGGGATTTGCAGCTATGGATTCAGGCGTATTTTCCAAATAAGTGAGTTTTGCTTGGCGCAAGGCGGCGTCTTTAGTCATGCCTGATTTTAGGTTTTTGTAGAAGTCCACCATGATTTCACGCGTCTCCCTATCAGGAACTTTCCAAAGACTCGTGACCGTTGACGGGACGCCCGCGTAGGTGAAAGCACGAGCGAGACTCATCACACCTTCCCCTTTATTTAATGTACCAAAGCCTGTGTTACAAGCACTTAGGACGGCGAGGTCGGCCTTTAAGGACGTGGCGTAGAGTTCGGCGGCAGTCAAATCGTTGTCGTTTGTGGTGTCTTTTGGCGTGAGCGTGAAGAGCAATTTGCTTAACGACGGGTCTTTATCGTCCGTCAAGGAGTGCATAGCGAAGTGCAAAATTCGGTACTGATTGGCTTCTTTTTTAAAGGACTCCTCAGTAGCGAACTCGTTGACGAAGGCTTGTCCGCCGACCAAATCGCTGATGGTTTTTACTTCTTCCGTTGCCCCTTTCAACTCATACGCCCCGTCTCGCGTGAGGACGGCACGGCTTACGTCGGCGTAAGCGTAAGTCGTGTCTTTATTCTCATATTTTGCCGCAAAACCTGCGAATAATTTGGGCGCCGATTCCGTTTTAATCCGCTTTTGTTCCAACAATAAATTGGCAGAATAAGCGTAAGAAATTTGATAGTTTTTAATTAAAAAATCTACTTTTTGGAATGATGAGTGATGAACGATGAATGATGAATCTTTTGACGGTTTTCCTCCATTGGAATCCTTAAAATTTTGGGAATTCTTCAAATATACTGAGGGGTCCTCTTTTATTAGAATTTCAAAAGGTAAATAATTTAAAACACCGTCGGGCGCCATAATTAATTGATTGACGGTCGTTGGCAATTGCGCTATAGTGTTGATTAACAACGTGTTGTAAAGATTTTTCGCTTGTTTTTCAAATACTTCCGCATTACGTACAGGATTGGCTTGCGTAATGTGTTGACGCAAATTTTCTATTTGTTTATCAAAATCTTTTTGCTTTTTTAATTCGATTAATGTCAAATCATTTTTGACTAAAGTAAAAACAAAAACGGCTGAATCGCCCACAAAAAACTCAATTAACGCCGTTTTATCGTCTTTAATTAAGGCGGTTTTCAATTCAGAAATGGTGGCTAATTGATTGCGATTTAAGGCTTTTATTTTTTCTCTAAATTGCCTTTTTAAGCGCAAATAATTTTGCAAATCTTCGACGTTATTATTAGCAATCAGAGCCGCTTCCTTCTTCTTCAATGCTTCATTTTCTGCCTTTAAATTCGATGGTAATTGATTGTCGAGTCGGGCATTTTCATATAAAACCATGCTTCGGCTGTATTCCACAAAGCCAAACGCTTGTTCTAAATATTGTTTATCGTTGGTCTTTTGATACAATTTTTGACAGACCGAAATTGCTTTTTCCAGCGCGGGTTTGATGTCATTGGCCAAAGTCAATTTAGCCTCATCGGAGAAATAATCGGCGCGAATATCATCGGCTAATTGTATGCTTTGTTGGGTTAGTTTTAAAGCTTTTTGATACCCCTCAGTATCAGAGCCATTTTCGGCTAAAGCAATAGACGCTTTTGCTTTATCGCTTAAAACAGACAGCAAAACGGGTCGCGCTTGCATCATTATGGCAGTTAATGACGGTTTTTTCCCGTAAAGCGTAAAAAAATGAATCGCTGAATCGTGGTCGGCAATGGCTTTTTTATATTGTTTTGTTTCCAAATAAACCTCGCTTCGATTGACGTAAAAACTGGCTTTTAAATCAATGCTTTTATCATCTAATGCCGATTGACTCGACAGATTAATGCCTTCGGTTAAAACGCTTTCAGCTTCTCCAAATTTTTTATTAAAGCGGTACAAGAATCCTAAATTGGTAAGTCCTCTTTTATAATTATCCCAATTATTTTGTTTTCGATAGATGGACATAGCTTTGATATAGTAAGGTTCAGCTGCCTCGTAAGCACCTGAATCATTTAAAGTATAGCCCATACTGTACAAAATATTGGCAAAAATAAGCGAATCATATTTAGAAAAAGATGTCTTAACTGCCCCTTTTTGTAAGACAACCATGCCTTTTTGAGCCTTTTGGAGGGCATTTTGAAACTTTTTTAATTTTCTAAGGCAACTTGAATATTGGTTATAAAAACTGGCTAAAGACGTATTTTTCTGCCATTTTTCTGCTAACGGCTCTGCTTCTTTAAAAAGTTTTTCAGCTGATTTGTAGTCATTGATATTTTTGTAACATTCTGCCACGTCCATTAAAGTACTAATTTTCATGACTTGCGCCGTGCTATCATCCTTCGTAATTTTAACGGAATCATAATAGATTAATGCCGTTTTGTAGTCTTGATTAATGTAATATGTTAGTGCCATATTCCGATATAAACGGGTTATTATATCTTCATTTAGGCTCAAATACCTTGTGCCAAACCGCAAACCTTTTTCGTAATGAAAACGCGCTATTTGAGGCTTCGTAGCTAAATAAGCATTACCTAAAAGACGTGTTGTTATGGCGATTAAAGAATCATGCGTTCGATGTTTATATTTATCAGCAACTTGATAAGCCTCCGTCAAAGCAAAATTAAGCAGTAAGGTGTCTTTAGATTGTTTAAGACTAAGTTCACTGAGCCTTTGGATGGACTCATCAAGGCGTATATCATTACTAAGTGTACTGCTTTGATTTGAGCAAGCAGACATGACAATAATTAATAGAATAATAGTAAAATATCGCATTTTTTAAGAAAGTAATTAAGGGTTATTCTCAGATGAAAATAACCCTTGCGGTTGTTCTAATTTTATGACACATCTCTAAGAAACTGTATTCGACTTTTTCAGAAAATCCCAGCCTGTACTGCAATTAAGCTATTTTGATGACTCAACATTTTTAACGGATTGGAACTGTAACTGGGTACAACACTTGTATTCAGAGCATTATCCATAATAACTTTTTTTACTTTATCAAAAGGCACGCCTTTCCCTAAAGTAATTGCTACGAGTCGGCTGACAAAAGGTGTGGCATAGGATGTACCAGAACCTAACAACTTAGCACTACCTAACCCAGTGCTTGCGATGTCCACTCCGGGCGCATAAATGTCCACAAATTTACCTTGGTTTGAGAACGCGGCTACTTTATTGGCGTTCAAATCCCATGCACCTACCGCAATAACGTATTTGCCAAAAGTAGGGTCTGCCGAAAATGAAGCAGGAAAAACATTTACGTCAAAATCATTCGTTGGGTCAGTTAATGCATCATTCCCTGCTCCCGTGACTAAGATTGCATTCGCATCTTTAATTGCCTGTAAAGTTGGCAAAAAAGCTTTTCTCATGGAATCCCGATTAGCATTGTTTGCCAAAGAACGCCAGCTTGCATTGACGACTTTTGCGCCTTTACTCAACACATAATGCACGCCACACAGCGCGTCAAAAAGTGTCGCTTCTGTCCTTCTATCTTTCACAAAACGCGCGTGCAGAAGTCTTAAATAGACGCCTTCATTTTCACCAGTATAGCTATTAGTACCAGTATAACCCATTGGAGGTTTTTCTTTGTGCGCGAGAATACCGTTAATAAAAGTACCATGTCCATCAGTATCAAGTGGCTCCAATTCAGTGGGATTGCCCGTTCTATTGATAAGATTTGCCCCATAATTCCCCTCTTTTAAAATATCCGATAAGCACATAAATGGATTCCCCACCTGCTTAAATAAAAAGTGAAAAGGACTCGATTCATCCTCACTTGGGTCCACACCAGAATCCACAATACCAATGGTTACTTGAGGCGTACCAGCATTAAGCACAGGTTGGATGGCGCGTCGGAGCGTATCAAATCCCGATTTAAGCAAGGAATCTATCTCCATAACTATAAAATTTTTGACAACATTACCCCCACTCGGTATTGGCGGCGGCGGCGGCTCTTTACCATCAGGAATTAACTGCGTGCCTCCCCACAATTGAAGCAATTTGGAACATGGGCAAGTTGACATATACTTCAAACCTCTTCTGAGTAAGTAATCACGCATAACAATACTGTCCGCGTTATCGGGGAAAGTAACAACGAATTCATTTTGCCGAAAGCATTGTTTAAATGAGGACTTTGATGTGTTTTTTACACCCATTTCGTTACAAACAGTGGTTGGAACATGCGGTTTATTGTCAACAACGGGGGAAGTACAATATCTGCAGATAAAAACAGCCAAAAGGAGCAAAAGCAAAAAGAGCAGAAATAAAAGTAGTTTTTTCATCTGTACTTTGTTTTAAGTTTTGTTAGAAAATAGATTGAATAAAATAAGTGATTTTTAAGACCCCTCAGTATAAAGGGCATTTTAAACACATTAATACCCGCTACGACGTGAATCTTAGCAGTATTTGAATTGTTTTTTAGAATAAATCATGGGATAAGGAGAATTCCAGATTTCAGATGCCAAATTTCAAATGCGGAATCTGGAATTTGGAATCTGGAATTTGGAATAAAAAAGCGTGTGTTGTTCTTTGATTTGGTGGTGGAACTGTTTCTGATTTGATAAACCCAAAGTTAACAAACTTGATACACCGTGTATAAAATAATTATTTTTTTTTCAAAAAACTGCTAAGGTTCAACGCAATTTAACCATTAAGTGGTAGAAAAAAGCTGAAAACCATCCGTAATTAGCTGTCAACTTTTACAAACAAGAATCATTTGTTCACATTATTTCAAAAGCTAAAAGCCAACGGCTGACAGCCCTTTTCACTTTATGTCAAAATTTTTTATTTCATTTTTAATACCATTAATCGTTTTTTTCCTAATTTCGTCGAATATTGCAGCCGCTACATTTTAAACAAACAGCTTGTGACAACGACGAACAGCCACGCAGACAACAACATAATCGCCGAAATTCTCGAAGGCAGAGAGACCACATTGCGCCGTATTTATCCGCTCTACGCGGCCGAATTCAAGGTGTGGGTGAGGCGTTTTGTATCGTGTTCGGAGGCCGACGCCGCCGATGCCTACCAAGATGCCTTGGTCGCTTTTTATCGGAATATCGTCTCAGGACGCCTCCAAAACCTTACTTCGTCCGCAAAAACGTACATTTTTGCCATCGGCTATCGACAATTGAAGCGCCAAATGTTGCAGCAACATAAAGTACAATTAGTTGCTGAACCAAGCGAAGCAGACTTGCCCCAAGACCCGCATTTTCTGCAATTGCTCATTGAGGAAGAAACGTATCAAATTCAAAAACAACACGTCGGTCACGCGCTCGAACAGTTGCCGCCGTCGTGCCAAAAAGTGTTGGAATTGTTCTTTTATCAAGGCTATTCCATCCCTCAAATTAAGGAGCAACTGAACTATCAATCCGAAAATAGTGTGAGTGTTCAAAAATCAAGGTGTTTGAAAGCTTTGAAAGAAATTTTAGAAAACCATTAATTCATTTAAAATAATGTACAAGCTAACGGAAATAGACCAATTGCTGATTGAGAAAAAACTCGATAACACATTGACAACCAGCGAGTTAATGACCTTCAATCAACGCCTTTCGGATGCCGATTTTGCAGCCGAAGTGAAGCGGTATGAAGCAGCAGTTGTGGCGATAAAAGCCTTCGGCGACGGCAACTTAAAAACCTTGTTGCAGGCAGAAGAAGCGACATTGCAAGCAGGAAAAGTGATTAAATCAGCGGTTAAATCAATCGATACTAAAACGCCATTTGTCTCAAAAAGACCCCTTAGGTCTAAAGCGCCAAAGGGTGTTTCTTTCATGCAACAGTTGGCAATTGCGGCAACTTTATTACTCGGCATTTGTGGCGCAACCATGTATTTTATTCGGCAGAAAAAAACGGCAGAAACGGAGCGTACTTATGCCGCTACATTCAGACCTTATCGCAACTATGCCCAGCCGACGGTGCGTGAAAATACCCAAAAAAGTGATATTGAAAAAGCATTTTCGCTCTACGATAACGGCGAATATGAAGCCGCGTTGGTCTATTTTGAAAAAATTAGGACCCCTCAGTATGATGCCCTATTTTTTCAAGCAAATGCCTATTTGGCGACCGAACAAGCGGAAAAAGCCGTCCCTATTCTCACCCAATTGAGCCAGTTGAGGGACACAGAATGGCAACCAAAAGCAGAATGGTATTTGGCTTTGGCACTGTCCGAAAAACAAGGCGACAAAGCGCGTTTATTGTTTGAAAAAATCAAAAATACGCCCAATCATCCCTATCAAAAACAAGCAGCGGATGTGTCAAAATAAAATCAAAAAAACCGCTTTGCAAACATTCGTTTTGCAAAGCGGTTTTTTCGATTTTATACTGAGGAGTCCCTCAATTGTCGCTAAAATCCTCCAAAGGATTAGTCGTTGGCAGCCCTTTGACCGTTACTCGGGCGAAAAAGTTATTACTGCCTTTGGAGACAGAAATTAAGCCCTTGTCTAAATCGGCGAAATAGAAAAATGACATAATGTCTTTGCCATTAATCAGACCCGAACCGTGCCAAAAGTAGCGTTGCTTCACTTCTATCATCATAAAACCTACCAATACGATTGTCTCGCTTTTTTTGGTAATGCCTTGGCTGTGACAGATTTGGGTGACCGTGGCGCCGATAAGTTCACGCAAGGGCTTATTTTTACCCGGTTTTCCATCAAGCGCATCTATATTGGTCTCGGTGATGATGAGAAAATAGTCGGCAATGTCGTAGAAATTCGACGAAGCGACGAGGATTTTTTTCAATCCTCCGATAGTATGTTTTTCCATGAGTAAATGGATTTTTGATGATTAAAATTGTGTAGAATTTTCAGTTTACAAATGTAAAACGATTTTTTGAGTCGTTATACTGAGGGGTCCTAAATTTTCATTAAAGTTAGCCGATTTGACTTTTTTGGCATCAATGCCAAAAGAAAAAATGTAGTCCCCCATTTAGCCGCGTTTTTAAAATGATTTACAAGGATGCTATCAATTTATAAAGTCCAAAAGAACGAATTATTTAGAAATAAAAGCTAAAAAAATGTTAAAAAACGCCCTTTGAATGGCTTTATACTGAGGGGTCCCTTTTTTCAGAAAACGAAATCATAAACTGGCTTTTTATTTGTTATACAAAATTACTGCTATAAAAAAATTTACATGAAATTTAAAACCGGTAATTATGAGAAAAATAGATAAACTGTTCACACTCCTTTTCTTCTTCACCTTCACGGTGTCCACTTACGCTCAAAATGTCCTCGACAACCTTAGGTTAGCCGACAAAATGGACATCTATTTTGAGTCTTCAAAAGCTAATTTGACACCCGATGTTAGCCATCAGCTTCAGCAAATCGTTGCTAAATACAAGCAAAACGACCGTCTGAAAATCCGCATTACGGCGCACACTGACGGCAACGGCAGCCAACAAGACAACTATATTTTGTCGGATAAACGTGCCAATGCTGTAAAATACTTTTTCATATCTAAAGGCGTTTCGCCCGACGCTTTGATGGCGTCAACTTTCGGAAAAGACAAGCCTTTGGCGGAAAATTACACGGAAACGGGGCGTAAAATGAACCGCCGTGCGTCCGTAGAAGTATATGAACCCGCGCCTGAGAACATCAAAATTGTTGAAAAACAAGTGATTGTCGAAAAGCCTGTGATTCAGATTCAGACGGTTGAACGCATCGTTGAAAAACCAGTCATTGTTGAAAAGCAAGTGATTGTCGAAAAGCCTGTCATTCAGATTCAAACGGTGGAAAAAATCGTCGAAAAACCCGTCATTATTGAAAAACGAGTGATTGTCGAAAAGCCTGTTGTCTCCATTCAGACTGTAGGAAATCGTGATGAAAAGCCATTTAATGAGTCGTCTTCATTTGAAAAAATGTTCACAAATAATGGTGGCGAATCTTCCAAAAAAGCCGTTGTGGAAACACCAAAAGTTGCACCCGACGCCAAGCCTTTTTTGCAAGGTGTGATTCAGAATAGAGACTCAAAAGCGGGTATTCCTGCCACAATCTTCGTAAAACACCTCAATGGCAAAGTCGATTCGATGACAACGGAAGAAGACGGGACGTATAAGTTGTTGTGTTCTTTTGACGAAATTGTCACGATGGATGTGTTTGCAAAAGGCTATTTCTACAATTCGCAAGATGTGGTGATTAAGCCCAATTTGGCGCAACGGGTTGACCTTCAACCGTTGAAAGTCGGCAGCGTGGCAACGATTACGAACTTGTATTTTGTGGGCAACGAAGCGACTTTATTGAAGTCTTCGGATACAGAAATGGCGAAAATTTTGCGTTTTATGGAACTCAACAACACCATCACAATTGAGATTGCGGGACACGTGAATGCACCGGGCGTTGAGCCTAAAAAATTGCCAAAAGACGAGTTTTTGATTTCCACAAAACGCGCTTTGACGATTCGTAAGTTTTTGATTAAAAATGGTTTTTCGGAAACCCAAATCACAAGCAAAGGCTACGGCAATTCGCAAATGAAATATCCTGAACCCATCAACGAACACCAAGAAGAATTGAACCGTCGGGTAGAAATCAAGGTTTTGGCGGTTGAATAAACGTTGAAACGATTGTGTTTCAAAATGAGAGACCCCTCAGTATAAACGCCCTTTTTTGCTCGATTTGAGTGAAAAAGGGCGTTTATACAGAGGGGTCCTATTTATCCCTAAGCTCGACCTTTCCAGATTATAATTGGGTTTCAAGTTTTTAAAAGCGTTTAAAAAGTTTGTATTACCACACAAGAGTTTACATTTGTGCTTTATAGTGCTATTCAACTTTACTTATCAAATGTTTTATTTTACTAAAAAATAGCGTAAAAATGCCAGAAATAACTGACCCACTCGACAATAGTCCACGCGCTCAATCTGAACGCGAGCGCGTTCTCCGAAAATTTGACGCTTTGAAAGACATCCACGGCGCAGAAAATTATAAGACCTTTTTGACACCTGAAGAACAGCTTGTTTTGTTGAACGGCATGGCTGACAAAGCGATTGAATGGTATGATGAAAAATTGGCAAAGGTCGCACTCGCAAAATTTATGGCTTTCACGGGTGGAAAACCACCGACGTCTAAACAATTAGAGACATTATTAATGGAGATCCTGACGATAGATGAACGCATTGCTTTGATGGGTCATTTTGCCCTCTTAAAAAGGGAACAGAATCTGTCGTCTCGAAATTAAAAATAAGACCCCTCAGTATAAACGCCCATTTCCACTCAAAAACGAGCAAAAAACCCATTTATACTGAGGGGTCCTTCCAAAACATAAAAAGCCGTCTCGACAAGTCGAAACGGCTTTTTTTATAACCAACAAAACAGTAAATTACATCATACCGCCCATGCCGCCCATGCCTTGCGGTGCGCCATGTGAGTGAGCTGCTTCTTTTTCAGGTTTGTCGCTGATAACACATTCAGTTGTCAAGACCATACCAGCGATAGACGCGGCATTTTCCAGCGCCACGCGGGTTACTTTAGTCGGGTCAATAACACCTGCTGCTTTCAAATCTTCGTATTTGTCCGTCCGTGCATTATAACCGAACGCACCTTTGCCCGCTTTGACTTTCATCGCCACAACACTGCCTTCCACACCTGCATTTTCAGCAATTGTCCGAAGCGGTGCTTCCAAAGAACGGCGAACGATGTCAATACCCGTTGTTTCGTCTTCGTTTTCGCCTTTGAAGTTAGCCAAAACAGCGATTGCGCGTACCAAAGCAACGCCACCACCCGATACAATACCTTCTTCAACGGCAGCCCGAGTTGCGTGCAAAGCATCGTCAACGCGGTCTTTTTTCTCCTTCATTTCAACTTCAGTCGCCGCACCGATGTACAAAACAGCCACACCACCTGCCAATTTCGCAAGGCGTTCTTGCAATTTTTCGCGGTCGTAGTCGCTTGTTGTTGTTTCGATTTGCGCCTTGATTTGGTTGATGCGCGACGTGATGTCCGCTTCTGAACCTTTACCGTTGACGATAGTTGTGTTGTCTTTATCCACCGAGATTTTCTCGCAAGTTCCCAAATGTTCCAAACCTGCATTTTCGAGTTTGTAACCTTGTTCTTCCGAAATCACCGTGCCGCCCGTCAAAATCGCGATGTCTTCCAACATTGCTTTTCTGCGGTCGCCAAACCCTGGTGCTTTTACCGAAACCACTTTCAAACCAGCGCGCAAACGGTTAACCACCAATACGCCAAGTGCCTGAGAATCAACGTCTTCCGCAATAATCAACAACGGACGACCTGTTCCCAATGCTTTTTCCAAAATCGGCAACATTTCTTGCATATTGCTGATTTTTTTGTCGTAAATCAATACAAGTGGATTCTCGTATTCAGCGACCATTGTGTCGGCGTTTGTGATGAAATATGGCGACAAATAACCTCTGTCGAACTGCATACCCAACACTTCTTCCATATACGTGTCCGTTCCTTTCGCTTCTTCGACCGTGATAACACCGTCAGTCGAAACGCGCTCCATTGCTTTCGCAATCAAGCTACCGATTTCGCTGTCGTTGTTGGCAGAAATAGCTGCTACTTGACGGATTTTTTCAAAATCATTGTTAATCGTCTCGCTTTGGTCTTTCAAACTTTGAACGACTTTACGCACCGCTTTGTCAATACCGCGTTTCAAATCCATTGGATTTGCACCCGCAGCCACGTTTTTCAAACCTGCACCGACCATCGCTTGCGCCAAAACCGTTGCCGTAGTTGTACCGTCACCCGCCGCATCTGCGGTTTTTGACGCTACTTCTTTTACCATTTGCGCGCCCATGTTTGCAATCGGGTCGCTCAATTCAATTTCTTTTGCTACCGATACACCATCTTTCGTGATTTGTGGTGCGCCGAAGCTTTTTTGGATGATAACATTGCGACCTTTGGGTCCCAACGTCACTTTTACTGCATCTGCCAACGCATCAATTCCGCTTTTCAATTGCTCGCGGGCGTGGGCGTTAAAGGTGATTTCCTTTGCCATAACTATGGAGATTTTTTATTTTTTGATTGAAAAAGTACGTAACGCGACTTTTAAGCCGCGGAGATTGGCACACGCGACTTTAAAGTCGCGCCACAATTAAACTACAATTAAAGAATAACGAGAATATCGTCTTCGCGCATAATGAGGTAGTCGTTGCCTTCGTAAGACAATTCTTGACCTGCGTATTTGCCGTACAATACGATGTCGCCTTTTTTGACGCTCATTTTTTTGTCGTCTTTACCCGGGCCTACGGCGATAACTTCACCGCGTTGTGGTTTTTCTTTGGCTGTGTCTGGAATAATTAAACCGCCTTTGGTTTTCTCTTCGGCTGGAGCAGGTTTTACAACTACTCTGTCGTTTATCGGCTTCATAACGTTGCAGATTTTTTTATTAGTTAACTAAAAATTAATGGATAATGGATAATGGATAATGGACAGTCTTGGGTTATTATCCATTGTATATTATCCATTGTCCATTAAAATTGTACCAACCGAGTTTTAGTGACAAAATGTCAGTTGATTTGACAAAAAAGTCGGCAAAAGTAGCAATTATACTGAGGGGGGTGTTTTTTGACTGAAATTTTGTCAAAAAAGATTTGACTACTGATTTGGATTGATAAGACAGATGTACGCTGAATAGGGTTTGTAAGGTTTATTTGCAGCACGTTTTTCAAACAATTGGCACAACACCCCTTCAGTGCGAACGGCTTTCTTTTATTTCTCAACAAAATTACTCATTTCCGCTTGGAAACGCGTAAAAATGCGCAGAATACTGAGGGGGTAAAAAAGCATATCAGAAAAAATAGCTGCCCATAATCCCAATATTTGTCAATGAGGAAGAAGTGCCAATTCCTTGAGACATACTTAACTGCCTATCTACCCGACATTCTAATTGAAAATGGTGGGCAAAATTGACCCCAAAACCAGCAACAATGCCGAATCGAACGGGGCTCAAATTCTCCTTGTCAATAATGGCACCACTCCGATTGCTTAATGGAAAATCAGCGGATTTTACCTCAAAATAGTTATCCGTCTTCAAAATAAAAGAATAAAAAATGCCCGCATTCACAAAAACGTTGAGTTTACTCGACTGTACTAATCTGTAACGTGCTTGGGTATAAATCCTAAAATTAGATAAGTCAAATCTGTACTTTGAAATCGTTAAATTATTGACATCACTTTCATCTTGTCCACTAAATTTGTACGAATTATAGGTAAAATCATTAAAAATCATCCATTTTTTAAGCGTTCGCGGTAATAAATATTGACTTGTTACACCAATTCCATAGCCACTGCCCGTCATTGCAAACAAATCATTGTAAAAAGACCCCACCACCGAAGCATTCAAATTGGAAGTCATGTAAGTGGCGTTAACGCCAAATTTAACTTTAATTTTGTTGAGATTCGCACCGTCAACCATACTCATTTCACTGCCTTTAAAATGCGCATTATAGGCATTTACAATTCTCGAAAGAGACTTTGATTTGTAAGACAAATCATTTATTTCTGACGATTTAGGCGGGACATCATTCAATAAATAGGTAATTTGAATCCCAAATACGCCCGACTTGCTCTTTTCTAAATCAGACGCCGTAAAATTCCAATTCCAGTCATATCTGTTGAATGATTTTTCTTCAATCGTGTCTAAATAAATAGAAGTCAACGTGGGTCTATTCACCAATAAAATCGGTTTAAGCGCCTCTTTTTGCAAATAATAACTCACCCGCCTCGTTGGATGTGTAAACTGAAACAAACTGCCCCTTCCTTGGACAAGACTCAATAAAAATACAGAAGAATCCTTATGCACAGCATTACCTTCATAAGGTATCCAACGATAAGCATTTGCCGTACTGTCAAATTCAATATCAATAATTTTTGATAGGTATAACTCATTGGCTACCTTGAAAGCACGAATGTCGCGTGACGTAAAGTCCTTAACTGACCCGCCATTAACGTCCTTAAATTTAATCTGTTTGGGACTAACGTACCACTCACGATAATCAATAAACCCTTTCACTGTATCGCCATTGTTGCTAACAATAAAAGCTGGTTGGTAGTTTTTTTGAGCCAATAAAGGCGTGCAGATAAAAAGAAAAAAGAAAAACAGACCTGAAGAACGTGTCATTTGCAACGAATTTAGTAGATTAGTGAATTAAATTTCAGTATTAAAGCTTTTTGCGTACGATAGTTTACCTCAATTGTCACCGATTGTTGCGAAAAACACTCTTAATTACCTAAAGAATACTTTGTATTTATCGAACGCGTCCGATTTACTTTCGCTCGTCGACAGTCTCAGACGCCTTTTAGAAGTCCTAAAATTTTTGACGGCACCCCCTCAGTATACCAGCCGCTTTTTCCTCCAAAAGAAAGAAAAAGCGAAATTTTTTGCGCTTGAAACGCCCAAAATACTGAGGGGTAGCCTTCAGTTCTTGGAGACGCAAAACTTAATGCATAGCGGCTTTTAAGCCCTCGCTAGGCATTTTAATGGATTAGAAAGAGCGCACTACTGAGGAGTCTTGTAAAAAAAACTGAACACTTGTCTAAAAAATTTATTCTGAAAACAAAATTTTTATTTCTCATCTTGCGCATTCTTAAATAAATATTTTGCAACTTTATTTATTTTTCCATGTTTTATGTTCTCTATTTAATACATTCAAAAATATTATGAGTCCTAAGACGCTCATACTTATCTAAAAAAATAATTATGTATAAAAAATTTGATATTGTAGAATTACTTATTCTCATCACTTCAATTGTCATCATCTTCATTTCAGAATATTACTATTTCGTTGTGAAAGACCATGACCGCGCCATTTTTATCGGGCTTTGGCCGCCCACAATGCTGATTCTATTAATGTACATTAATTCAAAAAAAATAGATTGACATGGAAAATTTAGACGTTATATTGCTTACTTTCGTGGTAGTAGGTCTGTTTGCTACATTAATAGGCAGAACCTTCCTAATTTTTTCGGATACGGTGGACAAAGAAAATAGAAAAAGTCTTGACCCGAATGCAAAGCCAACGCCAATAACGCCTTGGCTTTCAGACAGAAAAAAGGAATAAAGACAATTAAGTACAACTCCCCGATGTATGCGAATTGTCCAAAATGTTTTGCAACAACTTTGGGCAGTACAAAAGGATAAAAACGCCGCTTTCAGCTTCGAAACAAGCAAAAAGCGGCGTTTTTATGCTCAAATACTGAGGGGTCTTGTTTTTTAGTAAAAACGTCGGCGAGGTTTTGAACCTCGCCGACGTTGGATTTACGTTTATTTTATCTCCTTCATAATCCGTTTCACAATCTGCTTTACCTGAGCCGAGAACTCTTTTTCCTGAATCCAATGGTAATATTGCTTGTCTTTTTGCAAAACTTCGGAGACCAATTGACCTGAATATTTGCCGAAATTGAAGACAATGCCGCCTTTGTGGTCATATTTTAAGCGATTTGTCACGTCAACGGTGTTCAAATCATTCGTAAAATCGTGAATCACTTGCATATCGTTTTTGATAGGCGTTTCGATGACTTTTCCTTCTTCTTGGTACAAATCTTTTCCTTCGTAATGCGCCAATTGTCCTTTAAAAACTTCGACCGTTGCGCGCACATCTGCCAATGCATCGTGGGCATCTTCCAAATCTTTTTGGCAATAAAACCGCAAAGCCGCCTTCAAAGTGCGCGGTTCCATTTTGTAAAAAATGCGTTGGGCATCAATAATTCGGCGATTTGTCACGTCGAGTTCTAAGCCGACGCGCGCAAATTCTTCCATCAACATCGGAATATCGAACCGAGCAGCGTTGTAGCCACCCAAATCAGCATTGCCAATAAAATCGAATATTTGCTGTCCGACTTGCGCGAAAGTCGGTTTATTTGCCAAATCCTTCGGCGTAATCCCGTGAATCGCCATCGCATCGGGTGCAATCGGCATACTCGGATTGATGAGCATCGACAGCTCAATCGGTTCGCCACCGCCTTTTGGATATTTGATGAGTGCAATTTGTAGGATTCGGTCGCGGAGGACGTTTAATCCCGTCGTTTCGACGTCGAAAAACACGAGGTCGCGGGTTAAATTGAGTTCTGTTGCCATAATTTTAATTTATTGTTCGCCGTAAAGGTAGCCACGGAGCTTGCTCCGTAGGCAGAAAAGTCGGATAAAATTGTGTTAAAAAAATGCCTACGGCGCAAGCACCGTGGCTACCTTCATGAAAAAAGCCGCTTCGAGCGGGTCGAAACGGCTTTTTTGCGTTTTATACTGAGGGGTCCTATTTTCCAATAAAAAACTTTTTGTTTTGTTTTATTGTTTCAAAAATAGTCTTAACTTTGTCATAAATTTAAGTCAAATGTCGAATATAGCGATTAAGGAAGAGCTCTTGCAACTGTCTGATTTACAACAACTTATCGGCGAATTGCAAACATCACTAAACGACGAACACCGCCGTCGTTTGGCGTTTTACGAATGGGCGGAAGCCGACCAGAAAGTTGAATTTATCAATGGCGTTATCATCGAAAATTCACCCGCCGCCGATGAACACACGGATGCTGTGGGGCATTTGCACGGGCTTTCGATGTATCAAACCAATTTTGAAGGAACAGGAAAAGTCAAAAGTAAGAAAGCAATGGTGAGCCTAACCCGCAACGATTACGAACCCGATGTGGCGTTTTGGCGTAAGGAAATTGCCGACACTTTTGAATTGGAGCAAACGCATTATCCTGCGCCCGATTGGATTTGCGAAGTATTGTCAAAGGGAACAGCAAGTCGGGATAAAGGCGTCAAATTCCGCGATTATGCCGCACATGGCGTCAAAGAATATTGGATTGTTGACCCGCGAAAGCAAACAGTTGAACAATATATTTTAACAGAAAAAAACAGCGCCGAATATGAATTACTGAAAAAAGTAAGCGTTGGCGACTACATCGAAAGCATCGTTATGACGGGCTTTAAAATTCCCGTTGCGGCTATTTTTGATGCTGAAATTAATAAAGCAACGCTCAAAAATCTTCTTTCAAAATTTCTCTAACAGATGGTTTGGCGATATGATAAATTCATAAAATTTAACATTCAAAACTCATCATTCTCCATTAAAAAATGCAACTCATACTCGCAACTAACAATCCGCACAAAGTCCTCGAAATCAACGAAGTATTGAAACATTCTAACCTTGGCAACATCCAAGTTTCGACGATGCGCGACGCCGTCAATCACACGACCGATTTGCCAGAAACGCACGAAACAATCGTCGAGAATGCGATTGAAAAAGCCGAATTTCTCTACAAAACCTACGGTAAATCGTGTTTTTCGGAAGATACAGGCTTGGAAATTGACGCACTTGATGGCAAGCCGGGTGTTCACACTGCGCATTATTCAGGTTCGCGCGACCCACTGGCGAATATTGCTTTTGTTTTGAAAAACATGAGTGATTCTAAAGTTAGAACTGCCCGTTTTCGCACCATTATTTGTTTGATTTTGGACGGCAAACAACACCTTTTTGAAGGGATTTGCGAAGGCACAATTCGCGTAAAACCTTCTGGTACTGAGGGGTTCGGTTACGACCCAATTTTTCAACCAAAAGGTTTTAGAATAACCTTCGCAGAAATGAACAATACGACAAAAGGACGTGTTTCACACCGAGGAAAAGCGACGGTCAAATTGTTGGATTTTTTGTTAGATTTGCAGAAAAATACCGAATCAAATTTAAAAAATTAATAATGTCAAAAGAACGAAAAAGATGGAAGCCATTTGAGCAATGGCAGCATCAAGAAATAGAAAATACATTCGGTATTAAAAGGATTCAAGAACATCTTGAATTAGACGCACTGTTTAGTAATCTGCCTTCACTCTCGATAAGCGAGCAAGCAGTTGTGGATAAATGGCAAAAACGTCTTGAATTATTCGTTGACAGTTGGAATGAAGAAGACCTTAAAATGTATTTTATATCAAAATTGATTGATCTTGTTGAGTTTCATCAATTGACCTACCGCGCTTTTTTTGATAGTTATCTGAAGACTGAACTGGCGGGTAAATCCATAGCAGGGCAGGTTGATTGTGTGCTTGGGCGGGGCAGCCAATTTCCTCAAAATCCACTGTTTTTTCTCCAAGAATATAAGCCTCAAAAAAATCCAAGCGGCGACCCACTTGGACAATTATTAGCAGCAATGTTGAGTTGTCAAAAAATCAATAATGATTCCGAAAGTCCACTTTATGGCTGTTACGTCATCGGGCGACTTTGGTTATTCGTGGTTTTACAACAAAAAGAATACATAGTTAGTCATGCTTTTGATGTCGCTAATAAAGCGCAGTTACAAAAGTTAATCGGCGTTTTGAAAAAAATACGGTTAATTTACGAAGAAAAACTCGCCAATATGCCCCCTCAGTATTTGGGGCTTTAAAAGTCTGAAAGTCTGAAAGTCTAAAATTTTAAGATAAAAAATGAGTAACGTAAAAATTGAAGAAAGCTGGAAACGCACCCTCGCTGCCGAATTTGAGCAGCCTTATTTTCAAGTCATCACCACTTTCGTTCGTAAAGAAATGGCGGCTGGCAAAACTCTTTTTCCACCCGGACCATTGATGTTCAATGCTTTCGCACAAACGCCTTTCGACAAAGTGAAAGTCGTGATTCTCGGTCAAGACCCGTACCACAACGCGGGACAGGCAATGGGTTTGTCGTTTAGCGTGCCGAAAGAAGTGAAAGCACCGCCTTCGTTGGTCAATGTTTACAAAGAAATTAAAGCCGATTTGGACTTGCCGATTCCCGCGCATGGCGACCTCACGGCTTGGGCGCAACAAGGCGTTTTCTTGCTCAATGCCATTTTGACGGTCGAAGCGGGCATTGCTGGTTCGCATCAGAAAAGCGGTTGGCAATTTTTCACGGACGCCGTTATCAAACGGCTTTCTGATGAACGCGAACACTTAGTTTTCATGCTTTGGGGCAATTTTGCGCGGAATAAACGCGTATTTATCGACAAATCGAAGCATCTGATTTTAGAAGCGGCGCACCCTTCGCCTCTGGCGGGCAATGCGTTTTCAGGTTCGCGCCATTTTTCGCAAGCAAATGATTATTTGAAAAAACACGGGATTGCGCCGATTGATTGGCGGGTTCTTTAATTCCAAAAATTCCAAATTCCAAAAATTCCAAGGATTTCAAATCCTTGGAATTTGGAATCTTTGGAATTTGGAATTTGAAATTTGAAATTTGAAATTTGAAATTTGAAATTTGAAATTTGAAATTTGGAATTTGAAATTTGAAATTTGGAATCCAATAAAGACCCCTCAGTGTAAAGCATAAAAAATAGGAAAAATGAAAAATAGGAACTGGTTAGTGACCGCTTTTATATTGTGTGGCTTGGCAGTCGCGCTCGGGGCTTTCGGCGCGCACGGCCTAAAACGACTCGTTTCACCACTCCAAATTGAAACATTTAAAACGGGTGTTCAGTACCACTTCTACCATGCTTTTGCGATAGCTTTGGCGGTGATTGTCTCGCAATTCACGGACGATAAGCGCGTTAACCGCGTTATTCTGCTATTTATGGAGGGAATTATTCTTTTTTCAGGCTCTCTTTACGGATTGACTTTTGCCGAAATTGCACACGTAGAAGGCGCGGGCTGGCTCGGCGTTGTGACACCGATTGGCGGTCTTTTATTTATTTACGGTTGGCTGCTACTTGCTTGGTCGGTTTATAAGATTGAAAAATAATTTATGTATAAGTTTTGGTCAATTTATTTGTCAATAAAAAAAACAGGGTTACTTTGCAGCCTATTATTGTAAACCTAATTTTTTTCACTACAAAATTCGTTTCTAGATATGAAAATGAAAACTGTACTTTTTTCGCTCGTTTGTGCATTCTGCTGCGCTACGATTTCTCCTTCTTTCGCCATTACTTCAGCAATGAACGGCGAATCAACAGTGGCACAATGGACTTCAGTAACCAATGTTGACCCTAATGCTCAAGCGCTTTCTCCTGAAATGCTTCAAATGAGTTTGAACAAATTCTTAACACTTACACCATCTAAATACAAAGAGATGACGGGTAAGCGTTTGGGATTGCGAAAATCACTTGCTTTGAAAGCGGCTCAAAAAGTCATGAAAAGCAAAGTCGCTGGCGGCGAACCTGAATTATCAAAAGGTATTTACATTCTTTTGGCTATCTTGGGTTTAGGCTTTGTGGGCGTTGGTCTCATGACAGATTGGAAAGGTAATGATTGGTTGTACGCCTTGCTTTTGGGTGTCTTGTGTTGGCTTCCTGGCGTCATTTACGCTTTTGTTAAAATGAAAAACTACTACTCATAAAAACTTAGTAGTCAACAAATTACGGCGTAGTGAGAGCATTTTGTTCCTCACTACGCCGTCTTTTTTAAAACTAATCGCACCTTAGAATATGTTTAAAAATCAGAAAAAATACATTTGGTTATGGCTCATTGCACTCCTCGCCACGCCTTTTGTCTTGTGGCTATTGCCCGCTAACTTCTTCGATGAAGGAGATACAATTCTCTGCCCTTCACGCCTTTTTTTTGATATAGAATGTTACGGTTGCGGCATGACGCGCGCCATCATGCACGTGCATCACTTTGATTTTGACGACGCAATTTATTTCAATAAAGGCAGTTTATTTGTTTATCCAGCGCTCATTTTGGTCTGGTTTGTTTGGACAATTAAAGCGGCGCGTCAAGTAGATTTATTAAAAGTATAAAAAAAAAGATAAAAAAAGCCATTTCGATAAACGAAAATGGCTTTTTTTTAGGCAAAAAAGTGCTAATTTGTCAAAATAACAACACAAATACACATTTATGAATAAAAAATATGCGTTTTCTACCCTTCATAAATTTTGAAATTAAAATAAACTCCTTTAATCTTGCATTATGTTAGGTAGAAAATTATAACAATCACAGACAAGCATTACATCTTTTTCATGAGAAACAAATCTGTATTTATTCCAAAAAAAATTCCTTTTATAGTATCATTCGATTCCACATCCCACAATTTTCCCTATTCTGTTATCAAATATTTTAAGTTTAATTTTTCTTTCGAAAATTAGGCTTTAGACACCTATTAACTTTTTCAAAAGTATTATAAAACCTATTTTTTAACATTTTTTAAATTTAGCAAACCATGTCAAAAATCTTTTATTCATGCCTTGCAGTTGCAGCACTTTGCATTTTCACGCACACCAACGCCAATGCTCAATATCAAAAGGGCGATAACCTCTTGAATTTAGGTATCGGCTTGGGCGTTTTAAACTATGGCGGTCTGCCAATTGGCGCATCATTCGAGCATGGCTTCACTAAAGACATTAGTGCGGGCGGGTCATTCGACTATCTTAGCTGGTCGGATTCGTATTTTGGGTCCAAATACACTTGGAGAATCATGTATTTCGCCGCAAGAGGCTCTTATCACTTCAACGAGCTGTTGAGTCTCGATAATGAAAAACTTGACGTCTATGGGGGCGCTGGATTGGGCTTTCAAACTTTCAGCTCAGGCGATAACTTCGGAACAGGCTACGGCGGTTATTCAAACCGCGTTTTCCTCAATCTTCACGCAGGCGCGCGCTACTATTTTAGCAATAACTTCGGCGGATTTGCGGAACTCGGTTACGGTGTTTCTACGTTAAAATTGGGTTTAGCACTTAAATTCTAAGCGTTAGTTCCCTAAATTCTCCAATGAACAAAGCTGCTTCGATTCGTCGAAGCGGCTTTGTTTTTAGGTCGAAAAACGCTAAAATATGATAAAAACACGTTTTATACTGAGGGGTCCCTCTGAATCGTTTTCCTTATTCTAAAAAATATTCGTCACCATTTTCGTTAATAAAACCAATTTTATTTTGCGTTGTAACGACTTCCGCAAAGCCATATTTGAAATATTTAACTTCTCGATAGAGCGGCGGAATTATTTTTTCCGCAGGAATAATGTAGTACCCCATTTGCTGCCCACGAATCAACTGAAAACCATTTTCGGTATCAACATCCAAGCGCACGTCGTCAAATTCGGTCGGCACAACCCACTGCCATAAGCGCTCGCCCATGATGCCCCATTTGTCGTCGCGCCGAACTTTGAGAAACAACCGATTGCTGTCGCCATCAACGATATTTAAAGGTTTTAGCCACATAATCTCCACTTCGTCAAAATCATAATCTAAAACCAAACTTGAATCTTTCAAGGAACTGACCCCCCATTTTCCGTTCTTTTTGGCCGTAAAATAAGGCGTTTTCACGGAATCTCTGTCAATGACCGTCAAAATTTGGTTCTTGATTTCATCGTGAACAAAAGCCGCAATCGTGTCATTTTTAGCGTTGATGATGCCCCATTTTCCATCCTTCCCTTTTGCCAAAATTGTGTCAAAACTCATCGGTATTAAGAATTTTAGCTCACTATACTGAGGGGGTATCGAGTCGAGCGTTTCGTACTTTAAAGCGCCCGTTAATTTATCAGCAATTGTCTTTTTCCTTAATACGTAGCCATATTGCGCACTGTCATTTTTGAAAAATTGAGGAATCATAAATTCATTAAAAACCATAGCACCCGTTGCTTTTGTCACCGCTTTACCCTCGGCGTACCGTTTAAAAACGGGGTCTTTGGTGGCTTCAACGGGAAATTTCTCTTCCACTATGGCATCCTCACTGATGAAAGTCCAATTGTCGTTTAGCGATTTTTGACCGATGAAACCACCGCGATTGAGGGCATACACTTTTTGATAATCTGGTCGCACAATATACTCACCTTCGACGTCAATAACGCCTTTATAACCGCCCGTCGAAACAATCGAAAAAGAGTAACTAAAACGCGGATTTTTATCAAATAAAGTGGCAGAATCGTACTGCGGCGCTATCATAATTTCGCCGCGTGCGTTGGAATATCCCCACCTCTCGCCCTTGCGATACGGGACGAGTTGCTCCTCTTTAGCCGTCACCATGCTCGATTGAAATGCCGTTTTCTTAGCATTTGATTCAACCGTTTTTTCAACCAAACCAAAATGCGGCCGCATACATTCCGACATCCCTTCTTCGTCAATCTGAGTCAATTTTTCAGGCATATTTGCGAGACAAGGCACGGAATTGCCCTTCATTTTCAAAATTGCCAAGCGGCGTGGCAATTTAGGAAAGTCCGCCAAAAGGTTTCTCCGACAATCTATTTCCGTCAAAGACGCGGGAAAAGCGAAGACCTGCGTCACTTTGTTATCCGCGAAATGAAGCACCGACAAACGCGGCGGCAAGGTCGGCAAACTGTCAAGTTGATTGTTGCTCACATCCAACACTTGCAAATATTCTGGCATATTTGGCAATATGCTTATATTGTTGCCCGCAACGGAGCATTCAGCAAGCAAATAAGGGAGCTGCGGTAGGCGAAAAAGCCGATTGTTGTCAAATATCATTTTGGACAATTGAGCGGGCAATTTCGGCAATTTCAACAGCATATTATTGCTACAATCCAAAAACGTAATGTCGTCGGGAAGCGTGGGTAAGGCGAACAAACTGTCATTAACGCAGGACAATTTTTGCAAATGAATCGGCAACTGCGGCAAACGTCGAATCGGATTGCTGTTCAGCGTCAATTCTTGCAAGGCTTTCGGAAAACCCGTAATAAATCTAATTTTGTTGCCGCTGCAATCGAGAAACAACAGCGATTCGGGGAACAAAGGAAGGCTCGTCAACTGATTGTTAACACACCGAATTTGTTTCAAATAGGGGTTTGGCAGATAAGGCAGATTGGTCAATTTATTGTTCGAGCAATCCAAAGTAATCAAACTCGTAAAGCCTTCGAT
This sequence comes from Saprospiraceae bacterium, assembly GCA_043764555.1. GTDB lineage: Bacteria > Bacteroidota > Bacteroidia > Chitinophagales > Saprospiraceae > JAAFJT01. The sequence continues at coordinate 29,052 of JAYUKJ010000441.1, read as the reverse complement.
GCCCGACAAATCGCTAATTTCCTTGTAATTGAGGTTCAAATGCGCAATTTTTCGCGCAGACGGCTGCAACTGATTCCTGTCGTTGAGGCAATCAGCGCATTGGTTTTGAACGGCTTTAGCAAAATTTAAGTCGAGAATTGTTTGGGCGAAAAGGGAATTTACCGCAAAGAAAATGAGTAATAATAAGTGTATTTTTTTCACAATGTACGTTCTGTTTTAGTTCAATAATGCTTGTTTTTTCTAATAAATCGAAGGTCAAAAGTAAATGAATTAGTCAATTTGCGCCGTTTTTCATCTTTATTTTTTTCAAAAACCTACCCCTCAGTATTTAATTATATTTGTAAAAAAAAATTATAATTACGACGAGTAAAGACCACGTTTTGGAAAAAAAAGAGGAAATAATTCTTTTTTTAACATAGTTTTACGTCAATAAAATAATTCAATAAAATAAAATTTGGCGCAATGAAAACCTTTCTGATTAATTCACGAATGTGGGCGTGGCATCTCCTCTTTTGGACGTGTCTTTTTCTCTATGAATGGCTCTTGCAAGGCAGTCTGAACGACTGTTATGATGTGTCATTTCGAGCGGCATTGCTCAATGTGCCTGTCATTATGCTCGTGACATATTTCACTATTTTCATAACCGTTGAACGGTTTTTATTACAAAAAAAATACCTACCTTTTGTCGGTTGTTTACTTGCAAGCATGGTGTTTGCGGGCGTTCTTCGCCGTATCATCACCTTCGATATTATCTACAAAGTCCTATATCCTGAACGCGCTAAAATCCTTTTCATATTCCCCAAAATAATGATAGATGCAGTTTATGTGCAATTGATAGCAGGCTTAGGTTCAATGATTTATGTCATAAGGAAGTGGATGGAGCAACAACGCGTCAATGAAACTTTGATGCGTGAAAAAGTAGCCGCCGAACTCGCTTTGTTGCGGTCACAAGTGCAACCGCATTTCATTTTTAACACATTGAATAATATCTATATGCTATCGCTCAAAAACTCGCCTTTGACGAGCGATATGATTCACCGTCTGTCGTCCTTGTTGAGCTATATGTTGTACGATTCCAAACGGTCGCTGATTGAAGTTGAAAAAGAAATAGATTATGTTAAAAATTATATTAATTTAGAAAAAATCCGTTATGGCAATCGGCTTGACATCCAAATCTGCGGCGTGAATGACGTGCGGGGCGTGCAGGTTCCACCGCTTTTTTTTCTACCTTTGGTTGAAAATGCGTTCAAACATGGCGTGTCAAATGCCGTCGAAGATTCGTGGATCCACATTGATATGTCGCTGAAAAAACAGGTTTTAACCTTCAAAATTGAAAACAGTTTGTGCGATGAAAAAGTTAAAACAAACGGATTTGGCAACGGCTTAGGCTTGGATAATCTTAGAAAACGGCTTGAAATTTTGTACCCCGACAGCTTTGAATTGAAGATTTTGAAGGATGAAGACTCGCATTTAGCCGTTTTGAAACTCAATTTTAACGACAATACTGAGGAGTCCTTTTTCCAAGAAAAAACCAAAACGGCGGCAACCCAAAGTAGAGAAAAAACGTCTCCTTTATCAGGTGCTATGATGGCGCTTAAAAGTTTGTTTTTATTGTTCAAATTCTAAGAAATCGTGATAAATTGCGGATAAATTAAAGTCAAATTTGTAAATAAATCCATCAAGCGTATCCGTTTTACCCAATCAATGTAAAGCTGTTTTTTTTTGCAAAACATTGACTGTCAATCTAAAACAATTAAAACCATCAGCTCATTTTGTTCGTAATTAACATTAAATACGACGATTGTTCAATAAAATCTTTGCCTAATTTCTAACTAAAATCACTAATGTCATGAAAATTAAATGCCTTGTTGTTGACGATGAACCGCTTGCCGCCGAATTGGTCGCAACGCACGTCGTCAAAATGCCCGAATTGGAACTCGTTGCCACTTGCTGCAACGCTTTTGAAGCCTCCGCCGTTTTGCAACGCGAGCAAATTGATTTGCTGTTTTTGGACATTCAAATGCCCCGTATGACGGGTTGGGAGCTGCTCAAAACGCTGCCCGTTCGCCCCTTGATTGTCATCACAACCGCCTACCGAGACTACGCCCTCGAGAGCTACGAATTTGACGTTTTGGACTTTCTTTTGAAGCCCATTAACTTCGAGCGTTTTCGGAAAGGCATCGAAAAATATCACCAACGGCGCACGATGCCGATTGAGATACCGCCTTCGTTATCAGACAGTTATGAGCAGTCTTACAAATATTTCAAAGTCAATCGCGAGATGAAAAAAGTGTATTTGAAAGACATTTTGTACATAGAAAGTTTGAAGGATTACGTCCGCATCAAGACCGACAAAGAGTCGCTTATCACGTACCAACGCATCAGTTATTTGGAAGAAAAACTGCCCGAAGATAAGTTTTTGCGCGTCCATAAATCGTTCATCGTGGCGATTGACAAAGTGGCGTCGTTGGCGTCAAATTCCGTGAAAATTAAGGATAAAGAAATTCCAATTGGACGGAATTACAAGATGAATGTGGTGAAATTGGTCGCCGCTGCCATATAATCGGAACCCCGTTTTTCCCGCACTTAAAAGCCTCAATTGCAAAACAATTGAGGCTTTTTTATCGTTTTTTAGTAAAAATACTGAGGGGTCCTATTTTTGATTTGTTAGTCAAATGCAAGCGTCGTATATTTGGACATTCCTACGCTTTACACATATAGGATGGTTTATATTTGACAGTTTTTCAAAAAGTTGTCAAATCTCTAAAAATACGTCTTCAATTCGTTATTCAAAACAGAATCTCTACGATGAAAAAAACAATCCTACTTGCCACTTTGCTGCTCATTTCAAGCAGTATTTTTAGCCAAAATCGTTTTAAAAACGACAATAAAGGCATCCTGTACAACACCGAAAAAGCGCTCGATTTGCGGCTTTATTCCTTCGGTTGGGGTTGGTCGGCAAACGCTTTGTTTGGCACCGTAAAGACGTACAACAAGACGACTTATTACACCGTCGGCTTGGGTTTTGACCTAAAACACCCGAAAGAAGTGGCAAAAAGCCCCGATTTCACGGCATCGACTGGAAGTTCAGGTTTTAGCAAATATACGTATGGCAAGCAAAATTACGCCGTATCGACCCGTTTGGGGTACGGCGTTAAGCGGTATTTTTCGGAAAAAGCGTCGAAAAACGGCGTTGCTCTGGGCGTCAATTTCGCGGGCGGTGCAAGCATCGCTTTGATGGTGCCTTACTACTTGGAAATTGGCGTTTCGAGAACCGATTTGACGAAAGTTGTCGCCACTAAATATTCGCCAGAGAATGAAAAAACGTTCCTCGACTACTACCAAATTCGCGGAAAATCGGGTTTTTTCAGAGGCATCGGTGAAACCAAAGTCATTCCTGGCATTTACGGACAAGCCGCCGTTCAACTCGATTGGGGCGCTTTTGACGAGTTTTTACGCGCCGCCGAAATCGGGATTCAACTCGATATTTTCGCCAAACCTTTGCCGATTATCGTGCCGTCGGCAACCGTCCTAAATCGCCCGTATTTCCTCAATCTTTACCTATCTTTGCAGCTCGGAAAAAGGAATTAAAGGGTGAATGATTAATGGTAAATGATTAATGGTAAATGATTAATGGGCGTCAATTGCGTAATTTTCACGTTTATACTGAGGGGTCCTATTTTTCTAATTCATGGATTTTAAAGCGCATTTATTTAACATGGATTCAGAATTAAATCACTGATAATCAAGGTCTTGTAAACTATTTCAGTCGGTAAAATATCTTTTGATAAAAGAAAAAAACTAACGTAATGCTATTAACAAAAGAGAAAGAAGAGCAGCTAATAACCGTCGCCGAGTTGTTTCAAATGGAACTCGAAGAAGGTTACTATTATGAACTTTTAAACGGACATATTGTAAAAAAACAAGCACCATCACCGCAGCACCAAGAAGCTGTCTCAAACCTTAATTGGTTTTTAAACAATTTTGTCCGAGAACACGATTTGGGCAAAGTCTATACGTCGCCAATTGACGTTTTTTTCGATAAATACAACAACACACAGCCAGATATTCTGTTTATCAAAAAAGAGCGGCTTTTTATCGTCACCGAACACGGCATCGAAGGGCATCCCGACTTGATTGTTGAGGTTTTGTCAAAATCAACTTACAAGCAAGACCGCTATGAAAAAATAGAATTATACCGCAAATTTGGTGTTCCTGAATATTGGATTGCCGACCCAGAATATAAAATTATCGACGTTTATTCTTTAGAAAATAATGCTTACACAATGGATTGTTTTGACATCGAATGTGCCAACTTCGGCTCAAAAATACTAACCGATATAAAAATTGACATGGCTAAAGTTTTTGCCTGAAAATAAAAAAAGCACGATAAATTCCAACGCAAGACACTGATTATCAGCAATTTATAAAACCCTTCACTAATAACAATTATCCAATAACGAATTAAGACCCCCTCAGTATTTTGCCTAATTTTAATTTTGAATTTTTAATTTTTAATTATAGAAATGATAGATTTACCGATAGCTGAATCCAAACCGCAACGTCAAGCACGCCCCGATTGGTTGCGCGTAAAATTGCCGATTGGCGAAGACTACAAGCGCGTTCGGAAGCTCGTTGACGAATACAAACTGCACACAATTTGCCAAAGCGGCAACTGTCCAAACATGGGCGAATGTTGGGGCGAAGGCACGGCAACTTTCATGATTTTGGGCAATACTTGCACGCGTTCCTGCTCATTTTGCGCCGTCAAAACGGGTCGCCCGAACGAATATGACACCGATGAGCCGCGCCGTGTTGCGGAAGCGATTCAATTGATGCAAGTCAAACACGCCGTTATTACGTCCGTCAATCGCGATGAATTGAAAGACCGAGGCGCCGAAATTTGGTATCAAACCGTCGTCAATGTCAAGGCTTTTAGTCCAAAAACGACCATAGAAACCTTGATTCCCGACGTAAAAGCAAATTGGGAAGCGTTGGAACGGATGATTTCGGGCGGTCAAGAAGTCGTGTCGCACAATATGGAAACGGTCGGTCGATTGTACCGAAAAGTCCGTCCGCAAGCGCGTTACGAGCGGAGTTTGGAACAAATTCAGCGGACGAAAGACTTTGGAAAACGCACTAAAACGGGCATTATGCTCGGATTGGGCGAGCAAAAAGACGAACTTTTGAAGGCTATGGACGATTTAGTCGAAAACGGTTGCGACGTTTTGACACTCGGTCAATATTTGCAACCAACGAAAATGCACATCGAAGTCGCTGAATTTATTCATCCCGATGTCTTCGCCGAATACAAAGAAATTGGCTTGGCAAAAGGCTTCAAATATGTCGAATCGGGTCCGCTTGTTCGGTCGAGTTATCACGCAGAAAAACATATTTAGAAGAGATTTCAAATTCCAAGATTTCAAGTTCCAAGATTTCAAATTCCAAGATTTCAAATTCCAAGCGTTAAAAATCTTAAAAAGCGTTTTAGAGGACCCCTCAGTATAAAACGCTTTTTTTGTGTTTTGAACAACTTTTTCAGGTTCAAATCGTTTCCGAATAGTCCGTAACTTATTACTAATCAATTTGTTATCTAAGAAATTCACTGACGAAAATTTTACAAATTCGTTGATTACTAAACCATTAAAATCTATTTTAAAATGAAAAAAACATTGCCGATTTTACTCGCCATTGCCATTGTTTCCTTGGCTTCAAATTGCAATAGAAAAGAACCGTTGTGTTGCGAATATCCTATTGGCATTTTAGACCTGAATTTCAAAGCTACTTATGCCAATAAACCGTTGGTTATCAACAAGATATACGATTACGAAGGCAAAAAAATCAGGTTTACAAGATTCCAATTTTTTCTAACTTCGGACATTAATTACTTTGGCGACGCCAAGCCAACGGGGCAATTAAGCCGCGTGCCGATTGCAAATTTGGTTAATTTCACCGACGCTAATGATTCGCTGAAAGCGGCAAATGGTATTACATTAAAGTTAAATATGGGCAGCGGTAATTACACGTCCATGAATTTCGATTTGGGCGTTTCTAAAACTTTGAATGCTAAATTACCTAAAGATTTCACGCCCGCAGAACCCATGTCGGACGGTGGCAATTATTGGACAGACTGGAAAAGTTTTATATTTGTAAAACTCGAAGGCTTAATGGATAAAGACGGCGACGGACGCTTTGAAACGGGCATCACGCTGCACACGGGCGGAGACGAGGCTTTGGCAACCATGAAATTTGATAAAAATTATACGATTCAAGAGTTAAAAACCACAAATGTTAATTTTGAATTGAACGTCAATGAACTCGTGAAAGGTATCGATTTGGCGACCGTTAGCTCAACGCACCAAGTGGGTGCTTCGCCGATTATGAAGATTATGATGGGCAATTTCACCACCGCTTTGACCTTAAAATAAACCAATTTAGACCCCATTTTTCGTTTTATACTGAGGGGTCCTTATTTTCAAAACGCGTATCATTTCAAACTCAATTCGCATGAAAAAAACGATTATATCTGCTTTTTTTTTAGCCGTGTTCGCCCTAAGTTGTCAAGATAAAAATGACGACGGATTATCGGCAATTACCTACAGTCCAACAACTTACGCATTAAAATACAGCGCCAACTTTCCCAAAATGGTTATTCCTGCCGATAATCCTTTGACTACTGAGGGCGTCGAATTGGGGCGTTTTTTATTCTACGACAAACTCCTTTCGGCGAACGGCACGATGGCTTGTGCAAGCTGTCATTTGCCCGAAGGCGGCTTTACAGACAACCAAGCAACGAGTAAAGGCATCGACGGGATTTCGGGAAAAAGAAGCGCTATGTCGTTGGCAAATGTCGGTTTTGTCAACGCAGGATTGCTCTGGGACGGGCGCGTACAGACGTTGGAAGAACAGGCTTTTTTGCCCGTCGAAGACCCGATTGAACTGCACAATAATTGGTCGAAAGTGGTCGAAAAACTAAAAACGCATCCCGACTACCCTACCCGATTCAGAAAAGCTTTCGGCATTCAGAACACCACCGCTATCACCAAAGAATTGGCCATAAAAGCTATCGCGCAATTTGAACGGACGCTGATTAGCGACAACGCAAAAATTGATAATATTAAGACTTTTTCTGATTTCACATCCGATGAATTAGACGGTTATCAATTGTTTTTCAACGCGGCGGGCGTGCCTGATGCGCAATGCGGGCATTGTCATTCCTCGATTTTTTACGATTCAAATGATTATTTTAACAATGGATTAGACAGCGCCGCAACGCCCACTGATTTTCGAGATTTAGGGCGCGGTCGCGTGACTAAAAATCCGACGGATAATGGCAAATTTCGCGCACCAAGCCTCCGAAATATCGAATTAACGGCGCCTTATATGCACGATGGTCGCTTCAAAACCTTGGAAGAAGTGATAAATCATTACGCCTCGGGCGGTCATTATGCGGACAATGTGGACCCATTTATTCCTCAAATAAAATTAATCAATATGACGGCGCGGCAAAAACGCCAAATTATCGCTTTTTTGAAGACATTGACGGACACAAGCTTTGCCAATAATCCAAAATTTAAAAGCCCATTTTAAGACGACGTTTTGGCAACGATATTGACGTTGCGCGGATAAGACCCCTCAGTATTTGAGCCTATTTTGTTGATTGCCAACACTTTACAGCATTTTACGCGCCTCGGAGATGCCTTTTGATAGTACGCATCGCTTTTGAAAAAGCGCGCGAGTTGCGTTTGTTTGGCAATCGGAAGTCGAAATTAAGAGCTACTGCGAGCGGGTGTAGTGGGTTGATTTTAAAGGAATTATGTACTTGAAGGTCATGGTGCGAGCGGGCAAAATATGCCGCAAAGCGTCGCCGCATAAAAAATAAGACCCCTCAGTATAAATGCCGAAAAGCCTTGCAAAATTTACTTTTGCAGGGCTTTTTGAGCGTTTATACTGAGGGGTCCCGTTGGGGATTCAAGTGGTACAGTTTACGCTCGTCGGAGACGAGCAGCATAGTATGTATCGGACTAAAAATCCTCACAAGCACGCCCGTTATTGGGTGTAGTGGATTGATTGTTAATGATTTACACACTTTCAAGATATAGCGCGAGCGGGTTCGACGCCACTTGAAATGCCTTGATTTCAACAAGCACAAAGATATATTTTCCACAAATAAAAATGCCGTTTTTCACTTGTTTTGAAGTGAAAAACGGCTTTTATACTGAGGGGTCCCTTTTTGAATTCCCTTTTGAAAAAAGGTATGAATTAATTAATTTTCCTTTAACTTTGCCCCAAAATTGATAAAAATGAGGTCATTTGAAACTTGGAATTACGAAGAAGTAGAAGATGCTTTTGGCATTTCTCCCGTCGATAGTCTTCCCAAATATGAAGACTGGCTCAAAGCCGATAACTGCGAACCGAATGAGATAGAGTCGGTTATGCTCGAGCATTATCGAAAATTATTACTCAAGGAAGCTAAAAACTGGAATGAAGATGAGCTAAAACTATTCTTCATCGGTCCCGTCTTGGCTTTGGTTGATTTTAACACGCCAAATTTTAAGGCATTCACTCAACGCACGTTGACGATAGAAACAGAGACCGTTTCAGCATCAGGAAAAGTGGATTTCATGTTGGCAAAAGGTAAGGTTTTGCCCAAACTACCTTATTTCTGTCTCCACGAATACAAGCAAGAAAACCGTCGAGATAATGATCCTTTGGGGCAATTACTCATCGGGATGGTGGCTGCACACGCTAAAAATACCTCCGAATTGCCGATTTACGGTTGCTATGTCTCTGGACGCAACTGGTTTTTTGTCTTACTTGAAGGCGATAAATATTGCATAAGCAATGCACACAACGCATCGGATGAGAATATTTACAAAATCTTCGCTATTATGAAAAAATGTAAACTATTGGTAGATGCTCATGCTCAAAAAAAGTAACCAACGCGTATTCTATTAAAAAAACGGAGAAATACTGAGGGGGTCTCTTCGCAACTTCAAGTCCGCCTAAAATATGCACCGCATCAAAAAAGCCTATTTTGTCCTTCGGGAAAAATAGGCTTTTTTATTTAAAACGTAACATCTTTGCGGCGCAATTAAAGTATCCATTCACTTTTTGAAATATATGAAACATATCATTCTCACGACTGCCAAAGAAACGATTGACATCGAACTCGCGGCAGTCGAAGCCCTGCGCGATTCTTTAGACGGCGACTTTGTTAAGACCGTCGAAACGATTTATGGGTCTAAAGGTCGGACGATTTTGACGGGCATTGGCAAGTCGGCGATTGTGGCTCAAAAAATTGCCGCGACGCTCAATTCTACGGGAACGCCTTCCGTATTTATGCACGCGGCGGATGCAATTCACGGCGATTTGGGCATCGTTCAGCCCGAAGATGTCGTGATTTGTCTGTCAAAAAGCGGCGATACACCCGAAATTAAGGCATTGGTTCCGTTGTTGAAAAATTTTGGCAACCCGCTCGTGGCGATGGTATCGAACCGCGATTCGTATCTTGGCAAAAATGCGACGTATATATTGCACACGCCGATTGCGAAAGAAGCCGACCCAAACAACCTCGCACCGACCGCTTCCACGACCGCACAAATGGTCATGGGCGATGCTTTGGCGACGAGTTTATTGGCGTTGCGCGGCTTCACTTCCGCCGATTTTGCTCAATTTCACCCGGGTGGTGCGTTGGGCAAACAGTTGTATTTGCGCGTCCGAGACATTTATCCGCAGCATGAAGTTCCCGCTGTATTTGGTCTCGATAATTTGCAAAAAACGATTATCGAAATGACCACAAAACGCTTGGGAGCAACCGCCGTTTTGGACGATTCAAACACCTTAATTGGCGTCATTACGGATGGCGATTTGCGGCGTTTGCTGCAACGCGACGTGGACTTAAAGACAATCAAAGCGTCCGATATGATGTCGCGCAATCCGAAAACCATCGAAGCCGATATTTTAGCCGTCGAAGCCTTGCAAATTATGCGCGAGTTGAGTATTTCGCAATTAATCGTTTTGGACAACCAAAAATACGTCGGCATGGTGCATTTGCATGATTTATTGAAGGAAGGTTTGGTCTGAAAGGACCCCTCAGTATATGACGTTTTCACGGCATCCCGATTCTTCTTCGGGAAATGACTTTTTTCGGCATTTTTTCACTAAAAAAGCCTTTCAAACGTTCGTTTGAAAGGCTTTTTGATGAAAAAATTAGAAATGCGGAGGATTCCTCAATGCGCTATTTCCTGCTCTTTAAGCCTTTTTCAAAACCCTTTTCAACCGTTTTTGCATTTCATTCATGTGGTTGTACGTCGCTTCCGCCAAACGCGCTTGTGCATCCATGAAAGCAGTTCTTTCAGCTTCTGGTCGCGTGGCTAATTCGGCATACATTGTCGCTTTGAAAGCTGCCTTTTCCTCCTTATTTGTCAATTGAAAATAGGCTTTATTGCGTTCCGCAAGTTCTGGATAATCTGTCAAATAATCCACAAAAGCGGCGGCAGAATCGAATGTTTGAAAATCCAATTCAGGTTCAAAAGCTTCGGGAACGCTCAAAAATTTTTGAGTCCCACCGCTAATTTTTTGCCCATTAATTTCTGCAAAAACGGGCAATTCTATCAATTCAAATTTCTGTTTGCGGACATATTCATAGACGAATTGTTTTGTTACGCCGCGTTGTTGGCAATAATCAGCTATTGTTGTGAGCATTTTACTAATAATTTAAAAGTGATGAATGAATAGTGACCAATTATTATCATTTTTTACTCGTCATCTGCCTTCGTATTAACGAGTTCAGTGAGCAATTGCGTTATTTGTCGGTATTGCTTTTGAAATTGTTTGACCGTTTCAGCATTGTGAATATTGAGGTCAATGACAACATCTAAAAAATCTAATTCTTGTACATAACGCGCAATTAAGGCTTGTTTTGTGGTTTTCTTCATCAGATTCGGTTTGAAATTGTAAATAATTTTTACTTAATGTTACAAATGTACAAGTTACTTTAATAAAAATAAAGTATTTTACTTTTATTTTCATAAAAATAAGACCCCTCAGTATGAATGCCTTTTTTAGGTATTTTTTCATTAAAAAAGCCTTTCAAACACGAACGTTTGAAAGGCTTTTTTAATGAAAAAATGTAAAAATACTGAGGGGTCCTCAACGCGCCGTTTCCAATTCTTTCAACCGCGTTTGATAGCCTTCGTCGTAGTCTTTTAGGCGAACTATTGCCGCAAAAAAGACGTAAACGACCAAACTTGTCGGCAATTGCACAATCGCTTCTTGCGGATAATTGGCGACTGAAAGCATGAACAATGCGGTCATTATGGCAAGATACAGCGCTTTTATCGTTGGGTCTTTCGTTCGTAAATAGAAATATAAAGCACGCCTCAAAACTGTAAATAAAAAAAACATATACAAAGCCATGCCTATCCAACCTTCTTCGACCGCTAATCGAACGTAATAACTATCGTGGGCAAAACCCGCCAAAAAAGAATTGGGCGTAAAGCGTCTCGCCCACAAACCCGTGCTGCCCGGTCCGAAGCCAATCGGGTGCGAATAAATATGCGGACGAATCCGTTGTTGATTGAAATATCGAATCTGAACGGACGCATCCTCAGTCGGTTTGAAAGACGATTGAATGCGATAAATTACGGCATTTCCCGTGGATTTGAGCATCAAACCCGTTCCCATCAGGATAAAAATGGCACTAATAATTGCCACATTTCGGCTCAATGTCATGAGGGCATAAAAGACAAAACCCAACGGAATCAAGGCAAAACACGTCCGCGTGCCGCTGTAAGCCGACACCCAAAACATGATAATGCCCGCAAAAATCAAGAATGCTCGTCCCGCCGCTTTCATGGGTGCTGTGGCGTAGATAAAACAAAAAATACCCATATAAGCCATCATAATACCGAAGGTCATGGCATCGGACAATATCGAAAAAACGCGCATTCGTCCCCATTGAAAAAACAATTGAAACCGTTCGGGGTCGGCGTACAACCACGCTTTTTCAAACGTCGTCATGCCCATAAATTCTTGTTTTAAGCCATAAAGTGCGGTAAAAAACGCCAAACCTATGATGACGTGCAGCATCTGTTTTATCTTGTCGAGCGACGTAAAAGCGTAGCAAGCGATGAAATACAAGAGGTTTAGAATCGCCAAACTGCGGACGGTAAAAAGCCACGCCATTTTGGACTCGGCAGCAGGATTGAGGACTTGAAAGAGGTTGTAATAGACCCAAATCAGCAACCAAGTCGAAATCGGGTCTTTGGCAAACGCCCAATTTTTTTTGACGATTTGACCAATCAGAATGCCGAAAATCATCAAGACCAAAAGTCCGTCAATTGCCGTTCCGAGCGGTGCTTCTTTTATGCGAGCGATAAAATTGACCAAAAACGCCACAATCAGCGTGAAACCAACGCCAAATTGGTGATAAAACATACAGGCGAAGATGAGCGGCAAGGCAACAATTCCGACAATCAGGAGGCTGCTAACCCCAATGCCCATGTAGGGAATGAGGCTGCCGAGAACCAAACCGAATGTTGTGAGGAGCAAAAAGCCGAGTGGATTGTTGAGTTTTTGGCTCAAAAACTGGGTTTTCAACCACTGTTTGACCGTGTTTTTTACAGAAATGACGTTTTCTAATAGCATGATTAAGTACGTTTTAAAGCGGCAATGTTTGTTTCTCTTTTTATGTTATTGCCCAAAATAAGGTGCAAAGATAGTCATAATGCCAAAGATGGCTACGCTCTCAAATGGGTATTTTTGATAGTGTTTTTTTAACGAATAAGTCTTGAGTGATGGAAAAGCTGCGTCCTTTTGGGTATCAATAATAGTACCCACAAAAGTTTGGGTAGTAAAAACGCTTACAAACAAGCGTTTGTAAGCGTTTTTTGGGGGTTTATACTGAGGGGTCTCGTTTTAAAATTAAGCCATTGCTTTTTGCTGAATTTGTTCAGATAAATTATCAAAACGAGCGAATTGTTGGCGATAAAACTCTTTATCTTCTTTTGTCAAACCCTCTTTGATGTTTTTTTGAATCAGCACATCTATATTGTCAGAAAGGAAATTATTCCAATCTAACAACTCTTCAAATGAAAGGCTCAACATGAAATTTTTGAGCAACTGCTGTTTTGCCTCGGCTGTTTCGGCAGCTTGATATTTTGTAACGAAAGCGTTATGATTTACTTTTTTCATTGTTTTATTTTTTTAGATAATTAGCCCAAGTACACGCCGTTTATTGTTGATTTTATCTAATATTTCATCGCGGTAGGCAAATAATGTTCTCCGACTTCCTCGAAAATTCTTTAGAAAATCGTCTTCATAAATAGTAGTGATATGCAGCGATTGGTAAAGAATTTCTAAATAATGTTCCTCTTTTTTACGCTCTTCTTGACTCATTAGGGTGTGTTGTTTTAGTCAGTTATTCTCAATTAATGACTGCAAATCTATTCCTTTTTTGTAAAAACACAAAAAAAAACTTTCGATTCAATTTTAGATGTTTTTTGGAGTTTATACCTATGAGTCTTCTTTTTTGATTTCGTTTATGATTTAACTTCCCAAACGCCTAATTTACCGCCACCTTCGGCAAAGCCGCAAATCCATTTGAGATATTCATCTCGCCAAGATTCTTTCCATTCTATATTTTGACTTTCTTGATGCATCGTTTTTTGTTTTCCCTATTTTAAAGATTGCTCACAAAGCTATACCTGAGTAGTATAAATAACGATGTTACTATCTAAAATTTTCATAGATAAAGTGTTGTTTTTAATTGATTTATGAAATAATTAGTCGCGTCCAAACAATATATTATCCTGTCGGCTTTCTTCAAAGTCGCGCATTGTTTCCTCTAAGTTAGGGAAAGAAAGGACACCCGCATTTATTTTTGCGAACACAGCCTCTTGCTTTGTAACATCAGCCACAGGCGGCTCGATAGTTCTCGTTTGGTAAGAAATTTTTAATCGCTCCAAGTGCGGCAATAATTTATCAAGAACACTAAGTGATGGTAATTTAAGAATTAATTCTACCATTATAATCGTTTTTAGATTTTAAACATAAGGAGTATTGCTTTATTTTTTGACAAAAGTAAGTCGTTTTTTCTGAAATACAAGCGTTTTTAGGGGTTTATACTGAGGGGTCCTTTTTTTCGGCGGGCGACCGATTATAACGTCGGCGAGGTTTCAAACCTCGCCGACGTTTAGCGATGCCTACCGCCGTTTGACAACCGTTTGGCTGCGAAAGCCGTAGAAGTCTTGCCTTTTTTTGAAAAAAGAGGACTCCTCAGTATAAAACCTAAAAAATGGTAATATCTTGGCGACGAAATAGATACCTAACAGAAAACAAACAGGCGCATTCTTTTATCAATTTCAACACCCTTTTTCTGTAACTCATTCTTAAAATCTATCTTTTCCTTCATGACTGCTGATTATCAAAAAGCGCTTGTTCTTATTAAAAATGCCAAAGAAAACAATGCTAAAGAACTAAATCTATCCCAACTAACACTTGGAAAAATACCTGACGAAATTGTTGAATTACGCTATTTAAATCAACTAAATCTGTCTAAATCAAAGATTCAAGATTACTCAAATCTAAAAAACTTGCATAGTCTAACGTACTTAGATATTCGTTACAGTCAAATTAAGGATTTTTCCTTTTTTAAAGAGTTGAGAAATTTGAAAATTTTAGACATAGGTTGTAGTGTAATTGAAGACTATTCTTTTATAAATGATTTACCACAGTTAGAAGTCTTAGATTTGAGGTATAACCCAATTAAGGATTATAGCTTTTTAGGTAATACACAAAATCTATATAGGTTAATTTTAGGTAATCACAAAACAAAAGATTATTCTTTTTTGCAAAAAATAAAACAACTAAGCCATTTAGATTTGAGTGTAAATGAAATTAAAGATATTTCATTTTTAAAAGATTTACCAAACCTGACTTATCTAAATTTGGAACAAAATGAAATTGAGAATATTGATTGGTTAGGCTCATTAAAGAACCTAAAAGAATTAGATTTAGGCAGAAATAAAATTAGCGATATTTCTGTATTTGAGCATTTGCCTAAAATACAAAAATTAAATTTATGGGATAATAGACTTAAAGATTTTTCCCATTTAAAATATTTAACAGAATTAAAGACTTTAAATTTATGGGATAATCATATTGAAGATATTTCATTTTTAAAAGATTCTCCCCAATTAGAAGATATTGACTTGCGTGTTAATAAAATTAAAGACTTCACTCCTTTGTTATCATTAACAAATTTAACTAAGTTAAATCTTGGCTATACTGACCTTGTTGATGCTTCATTTTTGAAAAATTTCACTAAATTAACTCGACTGGTGTTGGTTTATAATAAGATAGTTGATGTCTCCTTTTTAAAATTCTTACCTCATTTAAATCATCTATCATTAGACAGCAATAAAATCACAAACTTTCCGAGTAATATCTTTGATTATTTAAAAGACCTGCAAATATTGTTTTTAAGTGGTAATCCAATCAAAAATATACCTAAAAAGATATACGACAAGTCTTCGGAAAATTGTTGTTTTAATCTTTACAATTACTTCAAAGACTTAAAAAAAGGAAGCCATATCAATGATACGCTGAAAGTTGTTTTTGTTGGCAATGGTCGAGCAGGTAAAACAAGTTTAATGCGTGTCTTGCAAGGCGAAGAATTTGATGAGGCACAGAAAACAACACACGCAGTTTACTTAAAAGCATGGAAAGCTGACCCTGATATTCTTTTTAATATTTGGGATTTCGGTGGTCAACATTTGTTTCATGAAACACATCGTTTATTTTTAAAAACAGAGGCTGTAACTGTTTTAGTTTGGGATATAGAAAATAATAATCAACATGAAGCTTTTGGAATAAACCCTGAAACTAATGAAAAACACGTGTTTATAAATTATGATCAAGTCTATTGGTTATCTTATATCAAGCAATTGAATCCAAAGTCACCTATCTTTCTTGTCCAATCCAAAATTGAAAAGGAAGGCAATGAAAAAGAGATACCCCCTCAGTATCAAGAGTGGAAAAAGGTTTTTAATCTACTTGATTCATTTCATATTGATTCAAAAACAGGACGTGGGATTAATTATTTGAAAGAAGAGTTGGTAGGTTTTGCTAAAAAAACGATAAAAGAACAGCCACTAATTCCTCAATCTTGGCACAGCGTGCGCCATATGATACACCAATTACAACAACTTAATAATAAAAATAAAGAGCAAGGAGATAATTCTGGTTTAAAACAATTAGGTCTTGAAGTTTTTTTTGCTTTTTGTAATCATTACGACTTGGATAACGATTCTAAATTAACTCTTTTAGATTATTTGCATGAAACAGGTGTCTTTTTCTATGATGCAAAGCTTTTTAATGGACAAATTATATTAGACCAAGAATGGTTGATTGACGCAGTTTACACACTTTTTGATAGAAATAGTATTTTCTACAAAATCGTTAGCAAAGGAGATGGTCGTTTTTCTTTAAATGAATTGAATGAAAAATGGATGGATTATACTTTGGAAGAAAAGCAATATTTTATTCAATATATGCAGCAATGTGGAATTTGTTTTGAGTCAGAGTCTGGTCAAGGAGATTTTGATAAAAAAATATGGGTTGCCCCTTCTTTAATGTCAGAAACTGCTCCTCCTCCAGTTTTACGTATTTTTAAAGACAATAAAGATAGTATTTTTTTACAACTTGAATATACGTGGTTCTACTATGGTATTATTCAGAGTTTCATTATCAGTGCTCGTAGTCTTTCTAAAGTTAATCAAATGTGGCGTTATGGTATTTGGTTGGAAGGGCAAGAGGTTGATGCTTTAATTGTAGCCAATGAAAAAAATAAAACTATTCGTATAGAAGTAAAGGGAAAAAAACGTAAATTATGGTTAGATACTATTCGTAATGAATTTAAAAATAACCACCACACTTCTTCTAAAATTACCGTTTCTACTGATGGAAAAACATTTATACCTTTAACAGAATTAGAAAAATATAAAGATGAAACTAATTTCACATACGACGGTAAGCGTTTCTTTGTCGAAGATTTTAAAGATCTTTTAAACGTTAATTCAAACTTATCATTCTCCAAATTGTACAATTTAGACATTGAAGGCATTTCTCAAAAACAAAAAATGGAAGTATTAATGACACTCGATGAACTCAAAGTAAAAGTTCGTGCTTTAATTGGAAATGATAAAGCCATAGAAGCAGTGAATATTGTTTCACAATGGGCAGACGAAAATAATCAGGAGTCACTTAAAAAGAATATAGCTCTACTAAATTCAGAAATATCTACCCTTAAAATAAAGCAGCATTTTGATAATGTATCCTTTTCAAAAGCGTTGAGGCAAAAGGCTAAAGTGAATAAAAGTATTTTAACACTTTTGGATTTTATCGTAGATGACAAGGTAATAACGACAATTAATGTCGAGAAGATTGAAGTAAAAGGAGATATGTTGAGACGTAATAAACCATTATCCATATTTATCTCTTACTCTAAAAAAGACAGAGAACTCAAAGATGAATTAATAACCCATCTTTCGCCTTTAAGAAGGCGCAATATTGTGTCAAATTGGGATGATAGGCATATTATTGGTGGTGAATTATGGGATGATACTATTAAAGCAAAGTTAAAAGAAGCAGATATTATCCTTTTTTTAGTAAGTGCCAATTTTATTAATACCGATTATATTTGGAATCATGAAATTCCGCTTGCCGAAGAACAACGTAAAAATGGAAAAGCACGGGTTATTCCCATTATTTTAAAACCATGTCAATGGACTAAATTGGATTTTGCTAAGCAACAAGCACTACCCGCAAAAGGTGTTGCTGTTAGTACTTTTTCCGATAGAGATACAGCTTGGTTAGAAGTTGTTGAAAGTATTGAAAAAGTAATTAATGATGTTCAAAAACCTTTATAATAATCAAAAAAAAACGTCTTGAAAGCCACCTTCCAAGACGTTTTTATTTCCCGAAGGACCCCTCAGTATAAACCCGAAAAACGACTATATTTGCGCTTTAGGGAATTTGTGCAGCCCAAAACGGGGCGTTTTTATGCGCACCGAGATGGAAGGCGAGAGAGATGTCGAGCGCATTCGCGGCGGATTAATCGGTATTTTGCCCGAAGATGCGCGTGTGATTATTCAGCGGGCGTTCACAAAAGATTTGATAGTTTTACACGAGAATTATTAACCACTCAACAAGCGAAAAAAATGAATAATATAGTCGAATGGGCGCGCAATCACGTTGGCACAATACTCTTGGTGGTGTTGGCGATTTACGTTGTTATCAGCGTATTAGTGTATTTTTTGCAAGATGTTATCCTTTTTCGACCTGAAAAGCTGTCGTCGGAGTTTCAATTTAATTACGAAAATTTGAATTTCGATGAATATAAAATGGACATCAAACCCGGGGTTGTCCTGTCGGGCATTCATTTCAAATCCGAAAAACCCATCGGCATGGTCTTTTATTTGAAAGGCAACAGCCGAAGTATTAAGGGTTGGGGCAAGTTTGCGATTGATTTTTTGCGCTATAATTATGACGTGATTATGGTCGATTATCGCGGCTTTGGCAAAAGTACGGGCATTCGGACGCAAGAAGAAATTATCAATGATTTGCAATTGGTGTACAACAAAATCAAGGAAAATGTGTCCGAAAAACACATCGTTTTGTACGGTCGCTCGCTTGGTTCGGGGTTTGCAACAAAATTGGCGTCAACGAACAATCCGCGAATGCTGATTCTCGACGCGCCGTATTACAGTTTGAGCAAAACGACGGGGCGTTATATGCCTTTTATGCCGATGTCGTGGCTGCTGAAATTTCCGATTCCGACCTATAAATGGATTAAATACGTTAAGTGTCCAATTCACATTATTCACGGAACAAATGACAAGTTAATACCACTCAACTCAAGCATCAAATTGTCCAAAATTAACGATAAAATCACCCGATTGCACGCCGTTATTGGCGCTGGACACAACGATATGCACAATTTTGAGTCCTATCACGAGACGTTAAGCCAGATATTTACGAAGGATAAAATCGTGATTGACAAAGAAAAAAGCAGCATCGAATTCAGTAAGAAAAAAGCGTGAGTTATGAGTTATGAGTTATGAGTTATGAGTTATGAGTTATGACGGGTTAATTTTTAATTTTAAATTCAAAATAAAGACCCCCTCAGTATAAACGCGTTTTTTACCAAAAATTTTGATTACACAATGAAAAGAAAACTTAAAAAAGTGCTTGTAAACATCCTTATTGTTCTGCCAATTCTCCTATTTTTTGCTTGGATAAAACTGGATTTTATCCTCGAACGCATCCTTTTTCAGCCTACTAAATTGAGCAGCGACTACGTTTTTCAATTCAATCACGACTTTGAAGAAATCAATCTAAATCCCGAAAAAGACGTGTTAATCAACGCTTTACACTTTAAAACAAAACAACCTAAAGGTATTATTCTCTATTTTCACGGCAATCGGGACAACCTGCAACGGTGGAGCAAAATAGCGGCGGAATTAGGTGACTATTCCCATTACGATGTCTTCGTCATGGACTATCGCGGCTACGGAAAAAGCGTCGGCAAACGCAATGAAGATGCCTTGAATCAGGACGCTTTGTTTTGCTACAATTACGTTAAAGCCCAATACACACCAAAAGAAATCATCATCTATGGACGGTCGTTGGGAACGGGCATTGCGGCGTGTTTGGCGTCGGAAGTTGAAGCCGATAAATTGATTTTAGAAACGCCTTACCACAGCATGAATGACTTGGCGCGCAGCTATTTTTCTTTGTTTTCAATTGAGCATAAATTGCCCTATAAATTGCCGAGTTTTCAGTATTTACAGAACGTCGATTGCCCCATTTTGATACTTCACGGAACCGAAGACGAAGTAGTACCTTACAGTTCTGCCAAAAAATTATTTGATGGTTTGTCGCATAAAAACGCGCATTTGACCACAATTCCCAACGGAAAACATAATAATTTGAGTGACTACAAGGATTATTGGGAAGCCTTAACGACGTTTTTTGCAGCTAAATAATCGATAAGATATGATTACTGTACGAATTCAAAAATAGACCACTGATTGGACTAAGCCGCGCGAAATGTACCGTGGCATTCAATAAGATGTAAAGCCGTTTTTATGGTACATCATTTGACTTAAATAAACACATTACTTCACCTGTTCTTCTAAAATTCACAGCGATGTTTAAAAAAAATAGCTCATTTATATTACTTGCCTTCCTCATAGGACCCCTCAGTATTTTTGCTCAAAATGACCTTTCGCTGCGCCTATCAACGCCAAAAAAAACGGCGAAGCGAACCGATAAAATGGCGATAAAAATCACTATTTTCAATCAAAAACGCACTAAAATCACGGGTGTAAAGGTCAATGTGCCGATTCCGAATGGCGCAATTTACGTCTCCAACAACGCGCCAAATGCCTACGACCCGACCGCAGGAATGTGGTATATCGGCACAATTCCCGCCACGACGGACTCCGTTAGCTTGACTTTAACGATTGAAATAAAAACGGAAGGCGTCGTCTATTGCTACTCGGAAATTGCGGCGATGAACGAGCCTGATGCGGATTCGACGCCCAATAACAGCCTAAAATCGGAGGATGATTCGGACAACGCGACGATAAATGTGCCGATAACCATGTGCAGCAACGAGCTGAATTTGATGGTCGGTGCGCAACAAATCAACGCTAAATACCAATGGTTTCGGGACGGAGAGCCGATTGCGGGCGCAACAAAGCAAAATTACACGATAAAAACGGCGGGTAGCTATTATTGTCAAGTCGTTACAGACACGACGAAAACGATTTCAGCGCCGATTTCGTTGGATTCCATTTCAGCGCCAAACGTCGTTACGGCGGCGCGAACAATTGCCAAAGGTGAAGCCGTCTTTATCGAACATTTTGCCTTCGACCACAATAATTTGACGCGCGAAATGGGCAATCCCATCGCTTTTTATGCCTCACTGTCGGACGCCAATAATGACAAAAATCCAATGACGAATTTGCTCGTTGCCCCGACTCAAACAACGACTTTTTATGCTAAAAAATCAACTAAAGAATGTAAGGATATTAAGCCGTTAATCATTAATGTTGAACCGAATTAAAACGTAAATTATCAATTAAAAAAAAGCGATTCTAAGCAGTTCAAATCAACTAAAAAAACAACGCTTCTAAAGGCAATTTCAAGCGATTAAACAAAGCAGTTTTAAGCAGTTAAAATCAATTAAAAAATAACGGTTTCAGCAGCGTTAAAATCAATTAAAAAAATAACGTTTTTAAGCAGTTTAAATCAATTGAAAAATAACGATTTTAAGCAGTTTAAAATCAATTAAAAAATTGCTATTTTATCACTAATCATAATGAGATTAAATTGTTATATTAGTAATAACGCGCTTTTTTAATAAAAAAATAATGATTAAAATGCGTGGTTAATTTGTTTAAATAATTTAAAAATTAAGCAAATTAATTAATTGTAAAAACTATTGTTTTAACACGTTTTCTAATACAGTTTTAATACGTTTTTTAATACAGTTTTAATACGTTTTTTAATACAGTTTTAACACGTTTTTTAATACAGTTTTAACACGTTTTTAATGCAGTTTTAACACGTTTTTTAATGCAGTTTTAACACGTTTTTTTAATACAGTTTTATACTGAAAAAAAAATAAAAAAGCCGCCTAAACACAATGGTTTAGGCGGCTTTTTTAATGCTTAATTTCTAATTTTTAAAGGCTCAATTAGGGTTTCAAGTTGCTGCAATTTGAAACCCTAATTGAGCCTTTTTAATTGAAAAAAATCACAGTCCATATTTGTCGATTAAATAGACCAAAGACGCCATTGCACCAGCGCCTAATTCCAATTCACGGCGATTGACGTATTCAATTTTATCGAACTCCGTGTGGTGAAAATCGAAGTAGCGTTGCGAGTCGGGATTTAAGCCACCGAGTAAGAATTTTTGCGGTTTCATCGGTCCAATATCAGCGCCACTGCTGCCCTTTTTCAATTCGATGCCGTAGGGTTTTAGCAAGTCTTCCCATGCGCCAACTTTCTTAAATTTTTCGACAAATACTGAGGGGTCCGCTTCAAACGAAATGCCGCGCGGCGTGAAACCGCCCGCGTCGGATTCGATGGCAAAAATGTGCTTTTCAGTCGATTTTGCCGCTTCTTCCGCGTATTTATTGCCGCCTTTCATGCCGTTTTCTTCATTCATAAACAAAACGCAGCGAATTGTCCGCTTGGGCTTGTAACCCATTTGCTTCATCAAATTCAAAACATCCATACTTTGAACACAACCCGCACCATCGTCGTGCGCGCCTTGAGCCACGTCCCAACTGTCCAAATGACCGCCAACGACGATGATTTCATTCGGAAATTCCGAGCCTTTTATCTCGCCAATCACGTTAAAACTTGGTGCATCGGGCAACATTTCACACGTCGTTCTGACAAACGCTTTCAAAGAGGACCCCTCAGTATAAATCGCTTTTGAGAGCTTTTCGGCGTCATTTGTGGAGAGGCAAACCGCCGCAATTTTCGGATATTTTTCGTCATATGCCAAAGAACCCGTATGCGGACGGTCGTCTAATTCGGTCGAAAGCGAGCGTACCAAAACGGCAACAGCACCGTATTTCGCCGCCCGCGAAGCACCCGCCCGCCGTTGATCGCCCGCACCACCGTAAGCGGCAAACGTATTGATTTGTTTTTTATCCATCGGGCGGTTGTAAAAGACGATTTTGCCTTTCACTTTTTCGCCTAAATTATCTACTTCGTCGAGCGATTTTACCTCAATTATCTCCGCTTCCACGCCTTTTTTGCCCGTTCCGACCGAATTTCCGATGGCAAGGCAACGCAAATTCACATCGCCTTTTTTCGATTTAATTTTGACAATTTCCTTCTCCCCGCGCTTCCAATTTGTCACCAAACACGGCTGCAAACGGGTCGTAAAACCGCTTGAATCGAGCATTTTCTTAGTCCATTCCACGGCTTTTGCCGCACCGTCGGAACCACTCAAACGACCGCCAATTTCGGTACACATCGTTGACAACCACGGATAAGCGCGGCTTTCAGTCAAGGCGACATCGTAAATTTTACGGATAAAAAGCGCGTCTTCGTCCTTGACGGGCGCATTTTGAGCGTTTATACTGAGGGGTCCTAAAAAAGCAATTGTTGCGACGCAAAGCGCGATGATGTTGATTTTCATACTGTATTGATTTTAGACATGAATTATTGAGGGGCGAAGGTTGCGTTTTTTTCCAAAATGGCGGCAAGTTTTTCTAATTGAATAACGTTTTTTTGAAACGAAATATAAAACTTTGAATCTCATCTTTAGCAAAATAAAAATCCAATTAAAAAATATTAACCTATTTTTATTTTAAAATCTTCAAATAGATACGTTGCTAACAAAGGTTTGAACGCCTAAAACAACCCCATACTTTCGCAAAAGCGAGCAGAATTACTGAGATTTTAGCACATTGAAATTGCTTTCGTGTTTAAAAAACACAAAGGATAGTTTAAAAACTAAGTTTACTCTTATCTTTGACCCGTTGTCTTCAACAAGAATCAATTAATCTTATCGCACCCAACACAATGTAAACACAAAGCACTATTCAATCACGACATTTCATTTTAGAAATAAATTTATAATTTGGTTTTATTTGGTTAGGGCTGGAGGTGGTGCGTGGCGCTGCCTCTTTTTTTATGCCTTTAAAGATAAATTCACACATAAGTAGTTATTGGTTAATAGTTATTTGTTATTGGTTACGCAAGTCATTGAAATTCAATGCTTTAAAAATATTATAACAGCGTTTATTTAGGAATTACTACTTAAAAACACTTTGCCCCGTTACTGTCCACCACTTTTTACCACTTCCCCACTCTCTTCTGAAAAAACAGCCACTGCCGATTCAAACACTGCTTTGAATCCGCTTCCTCCGCCAATTTTCAAATAATTTTTCTTCAAAAATAAAGTTTTGAAGGACCCTCAGTATAAAAACCCTTTTGAGACCTTTTTTATCCTTTCCCTTTTTCAAATTAAAAAAAAACGCTCACGCGCAGCTTTCTACCATTCCTACCATAAATAGGTTATAAAATGCGTCTAAAACGACCCTTTTCTCGCCCCAACGACCCTTTTCTCAGAATGTGGAAAACTTTTTTTACTAAAAAGTGGTAAAAAGTGGTAAGATGTGGCGAGATGTATTACTTTTGACCCATCAAACAGTTAGAAACAAAACCAACAACACATCTCAGAATTTTGAACAAATGCTCAACCTGCGCGGAGAATACGACTGTACAATGGATGCCAAAGGGCGCATTCGCCTGCCAAGCGCTTTAATTAAGCGACTCGGCGAGCGAGAATCGTACAATTTTGTTCTGAATAAAGGCTTTGAAAAACATTTGACGCTTTTTCCCGCCGAAGTTTGGGAGACAACGGTAAAAGAATTCGAGAAACTTAATCCTTACGACAACGAGACGCGCAATTTCCTCCGCCGATTTCACAACGGCACAACGGACATTGACTTGGACGACCAATCGCGGATACTTGTTCCAAAACGTCTGGCGGAATACGCCAATCTTGAAAAAGACGTGATACTGAGTGCCTACGGCGATAAAATAGAAATATGGAACGCCGAAGAATACGAACGTATGATGAACGACGACACTATGACAATGACTAATTTGGCACAAAGGGTTCTGGGCAACCGAAGCGAATGACTATTTCTTTGAATGATGATTTATGAATTATAAATTATGATTAAGCAACAGTCAAAAAATTCTACAACCAAAATTTTTTACACACACACCATTAGTTTTTTTTGTCTTACACACACACAACATTTTCAGTTTTACACACACACCTTACGCTCTGTTACACTCTAATTTTCTTTTTTTACAACACACACAAATTGTTCTCTCTTACACTTACGATTTAGCGGCACCACTCACACGGTGAAACACTTAAAAATTTCTTACAATTATTTTTCGTTTCTTAGTTCCAAGTTCTTTTGATTGTTGACTTTTGCAAAAAAGTTTTAGGTCAAAAGAATTTGGAACATAAAGAATCGCTCGTCTGATGAATTATCATATAACAGTTTTACTCAATGAAGCGGTCGAGGCGTTAAGCCTGCGACCCTTTGGCGTTTACGTCGATGCCACTTTTGGCGGCGGCGGCCACAGTCGCTTGATTCTCAACCAATTAGATGCCGATAGCAAACTCTACGGCTTCGACCAAGACGCCGACGCCCGACGCAATCTACCGACCGACGAACCGCGTTTTCACTTCGTAAATCATAATTTTAGAGACATAAAACGCTTGCTAAGGCTTGAAGGTGTCCGCGCAGTTGACGGCATTTTGGCCGATTTAGGCGTGTCTTCGCACCAACTCGACGACGCCAAGCGCGGTTTTTCTTACCGTTTCGATGCGGCACTCGATATGCGGATGAATCAAAGTGCGGGCAAAACGGCCGCCGATATTCTCAACAAAGAACCCGCCGAGGAACTGCAACGCATCCTCAGCGAATACGGCGAAGTGCGCAACTCACGCACTCTCGCACAGGCAATTGTGCAGGCCCGCAGTGGCAAACGCTTTAAAAATATCAATGATTTGTTGGCAATTATGGACCCCCTCAGTATGGGCGAAAAAATGCGCTATCGGTCGCAAGTTTTTCAGGCTTTGCGGATGGAAGTGAACGATGAAATTGGCGCTTTGAAGGATTTTTTGAAAGAATCGCTCGCCGTTTTGAAGCCCGGCGGACGCCTTTCGGTCATTACTTTTCACTCAATTGAAGACCGTTTGGTGAAAAATTTTATGAAATCGGGCAATTTTGATGGCGCTTTAGAAACGGACTTCTACGGCAATATCACGCGCCCGTTTAAAGTGATTACTAAAAAACCAATTGAACCAACGGCGGAAGAAACGCGGGTGAATCCACGTTCAAGGTCGGCAAAATTAAGAATTGCGGAGAAAATATAAACTATTATTCTACATCACTATGGCATTACAAACGCAGTTTTCGCACATCACAACGCTCATTGCCGAAGCTAAAAAACGGGCATACCAAGCAGTAAATCACGAATTAGTCTTGTTGTATTGGACTATCGGTGAATATCTGCATCAGCAAATCACGGCTAAAACGTGGGGAAAATCCATCATCAAAGAATTGGCCGCGTTTATCGCTCAAAATGAGCCGAATGTGAAAGGATTTTCAGCGCAAAATCTTTGGCGCATGAAGCAATTTTACGAGACTTACAAAGACGAGCCAGAACTCGCACCGCTGGTGCGAGAATTATCGTGGTCGCACAATACATTGATTTTCTCCTCTTGTAATGACATAAGAGAAAAGGAATTTTATCTTCGTCTCTCGTTGAAAGAACGTTTGTCCTACCGTGAACTCGTAAGACAAATCGATGCGTCTTACTTTGAGCGCGTTATGCTCGGTAATGCAAAACTCTCGACAGTGTCGAGAGTTTTACCGCAAGATATTACCAATGTCTTCAAAGATTCTTACGTTTTAGAATTGTTGAATCTGCCCGAACCACATAGTGAAAAAGACTTGAAACAAGCCATTGCTCAAAATATTACGAAGTTTTTGTTAGAATTTGGGCGTGATTTCGCCTTTATGGGTGAAGAATACCCGTTGCAAGTGGGCAATCAAGACTTTGCCATTGACTTGTTATTTTATCATAGACAACTACGGTGCTTGGTCGCTATTGAACTAAAAATAGAACGTTTCAAACCCAAACATCTCGGGCAACTCAATTTTTATTTGGAAGCACTTGACAGAGACATAAAAACCGAAGCCGAAAACCCAAGCATTGGCATTTTACTCTGCAAAGGAAAAGATGATACCGTTGTTGAATACGCCCTAAGCCGTAGCCTTTCACCAACCTTAGTCGCCGATTATCAAACACAACTCCCAAATAAAGACTTGTTGCAACGCAAATGGACAGAAATACTCGAAAGTTTTAATATTCCAGATACCGATGACTTTGAAATTGAGTAAAATACTGAGGGGGTGCTAAAAAAATGAAGCCCGATGTTTCAACAACATCGGGCTTCATTTTTTAGAAAAACGTCGTTTTATTGCTTAAAAAACGTCTTGGTTTGTACGTCATTGTCAGAAATCAACTTGACGGTATAAAACTGATTCGATGGAAAACGAGACACATCAATCGTAACGTCTCTATCGTCTTTTTTTACTTTCGTCTTTTTCATCAACTGATTGTAAGCGTTGAAAATCTGAACTTCGTAGGCGGGTGTACTTAAACTGCTCGTTCGATTGTTCGGGTCAATTGGTAAAGATGCTGAAATGGTAATTTCATTATTCGCAGGATTCGGTGAAAGCGTATAACCGGGATTCAAATAACCACCTAAAAAGGAGTATTCAATTGTTATATCACCGCAAGCAGCGGGAATTTCTGCCCGAATTGTTGCAAAAGCGTAAGGCTGCGTGAGATAAACACCAAAAGAATTGCCCGAACCTGAAAAATACGTTTGCGGATTGCAGGAATTGCAAGACACCAATCGCCAGTTTTTAGCAAGTCCCGTAGCACCCGTAAAAGAAACTTGCCCGTAAGTCCAATTATTATAACTCGTCATATTTACACTGCCCGTCGTTGTAGAAACATTGCCACTGTTGTAATAATTCGGATTGTAAGTGGAGTTTTCCGCGCCGTAACCAATTGGAATCGTAAAATCAGCAGCAAGATTGTTCCAAGAAGCCGTTATGGTTGCAACACCGTTTGCATTGTTTTGTGGCAACGCGTAGTTAGTAGCTGTATTACCATTGGGATTATTCAGAGTAGCTGGTCCCGTAATGCTCCAATTAATATTACCCTGTGCTGCGCAAAATGGTGTTCGAACTATGTAAAAACCACCTGCACCAGAGCAAGAAGCGTAGGCTTGTGTTAATCTAAAATAATTGTCAATGAAACCCCGACGCGGTCCACCAGACTGAAAAACGGCGCGCATGCGGATTGCTTGGTCATTTGTAAAAAGATTCATGAACCTATCGGCTGAGTAATCCATATAGTTCATAAACATATCTCCACCATTGCCACAACTAGCATTGTTTGGAAAAACGGGCGTTATGCCTGGCGATGTAAAACCTAATTGATTTGGCGTATCGTCACATTCGTCAGTGTCATTGCAACTAGTTGATCCGTCACCCCAAATATGCCTCGCATTTAACCAATGTCCAATTTCATGAGTGGCGGTTCTGCCAAGATCGAATGGTGCAACGGTGTTTCCTCCAGAGCCGAAAGATTCAAAATCTACGGCGATACCATCAATATCGGGAAAAGCTGCATAGTTGAAAGGATTGGTAGCGAATCCCAAAAGTTGTCCCCCACTAAGAAGACCAAGTCGGCTTACCCAGATATTCAAATACCTATCCGTTGGCCAAGCATCAGCACCGCCCTGATTGGTGTGTTTTAATGGGCTGTCATTTTGTTGATTAGTTGGAAGGAAAGAATTAACATTCGATTGAATCCTATTAATGCCGTTAGTACCTAATCCTTGTGGGTTGATACAAGCAAGCCGAAACTCAATATTGACATCGGCCACACGGTTTGCAAAAGCGGCGGGTGTTTGATTAGCGTCGGGGTTGAGCCGCCTAAAATCTTGGTTCAGAATATTGATTTGATTGATGATTTGAGCATCAGGAATGTTTCGCCCAACACCAATAGCTGTGCCGTTATGCACGATGTGTACCACAACAGGAATCGTGATAAGCCCATTTTCATTGATAAGCCGTTCGTTGGGATCCGCGTTATTAACCTTTTGACGATACGCCTCCGTGAAACGCTCCAATTCCATCAGCCTGTCAAATGCTGCACGGTTTTGCTTACGCAACTCTTGGGGGTCTAAGATAGTATTACAACGCCGCACTTGAGCGGTCATCTCAACGTGCGCTAAAATTGCAATGGTTGCAAGAGCGAAAATTTTGAGCGAAAATTTTGAGCGAAAATTTTGAGCGAAAATTTTGAGCGAAAATTTTGAGCGAAAATTTTGAGCGAAAATTTTGAG
>JAYUKJ010000440.1:0-1167 GCA_043764555.1 Saprospiraceae bacterium | reverse complement strand
TTACAACTGCAACAACGATAGTTGCGACGACGTTGAACCAAGCCTTAACAAAACCTGAAAACCAGCCTCTTAGCATGATGGGATTTCTGCTATTTGCGAGATTCAAATTTGTAAAAAAGTCCTTTGATACGTCTGAAACGGCAGAAACCAAACTTTTAGCGGCGGTAGTAGCTATTAGAATTGAGACGACTTCGCTTTCGCTAAGTGATTTGTCCAATTCAGCTTTTGCCTCAACTTTGTCCATGCCCAATTTGATATTATCGACAACTTGAGCCAAATCCGCTTCGCTGTACGTCGATTTTAACGGGTCGATAGCTGAAGAATGTGTAAGGAAAGGCCCCCTCAGTATCAAGCCTGAAAAATGCCATTTTTTGACGGGTTTTAGATTTGGCAACTTTGAAAAAAGTTGTCAAATCTTCTTTCATACTGGTAACTTCGGAGAAGTCATTTTATAAACAAAATACAAAAACGCGCTAATGATTCTCCCGATAAAAATCAATGATGTGGTGCAACGCTTCTTTTTGCGTAAATTCAATGTCGCCTTCCATGCGTTTTGTCCGCACGATGCTCTTTATAAATTGCAAATCTTCGGCAAGTATGACAAAAGTTTGCCGCGTTGTCGTTGAAATCGGCGTTTCTACTGAGGGGTCCTCCGTTTTTGCCGTCGGCGCATTAGACGCGCTCGGTGTATTCGATGTGAACAAGCCATTCAGTCCGTTTGCGCCAATTCGGACGTTGTTATTGCTGATATTTTCAAATTTCTTTGCCATCGTTTTATGATTTAGAGCGTTGTAAAATTTCTTTAACCAAGTCGGCGTAATCGGCCGCCCCGTTGCTGTCGGGCGCGTACTCGAAAATGTCTTTGCCGTTTGAAGGCGCTTCCGCAAGGGCAACATTGACGCGAATAACGGTATCAAAAAGCACGTCGCCGAAATATTTGCCCACTTCTTCGCGGATACTTTTCGTCAATGACCGCGATTTGTTGTACTTCGTCAAAAATACGCCGCCAATTTTCAACGCGGGATTCGTGTTTTCTTTCGTCAAATCAATCGCAAAAACGATGCTGTCGAGTCCGCGATACGCCAAAAACTCCGCTTCCAACGGTATAATCACTTCATCTGCGGCGGTTAACGCGTTGACCGTCAACAAACCTAACGACGGCGGCGA
>JAYUKJ010000439.1:0-3920 GCA_043764555.1 Saprospiraceae bacterium | reverse complement strand
ATTTTTAGTAAAAAACATCAAAAAAGCCTTCTACCAAACATTGGTAAAAGGCTTTTTTAGCAAAATATGGAGCGGTTTTAAAATCCTATTAACCCCTTTTAATCCTTAAATCTTACTTCAATACATCAATCCAAAATCCCCAAAACCTGCTGCTCAATAAAATCCCTCACTTCCAAAAATTCGGGCATTTCCATATTGCGCGGGTCGGGAATTTGCCAATCTAAGCGATTTTTGGCGGGAATATGCGGACATTCGTCGCCGCAACCCATTGTCACGACATAATCGTAAGCCACATCTTGCGGCACTTCGGTCAATGATTTTGAATCATGTGTCGTCAAATCATAGCCTTTTAAGCGCATGGCTTCAACGGCTTTCGGATTGATTTTCCCACTCGGGCGCGAGCCTGCACTAAAGGCTTCGACCGCATTGCCGCCGTGAATTTTGGCAAAAGCCTGCGCCATTTGACTGCGGTTTGAATTTTCGATGCAGACGAATAAATAACGTTTTTTCTGTTTCATAATTTTACTTTTTTATCTACAAATTTACGAATTAAACGAATTGAAAAGAGTCGCCATAAATCGTAAATTTGTAGATGAAGTTAATAAGTAGGTCAACGCATATAATCGCTACTTTTTTTAACACATAGGCATAATAAAATACATATAAAAGCCTGAAAGCCAATTTGTTACAACTATGTGCCCTATATGCCTATGTGTTAAAAAAAATGTCGTTTATTTATGTCGAACTACTTACGTGTTAATCCGCGAAAATCCGTGGATAAATTTCTAACAGCAACCACCACCGGGCGTACAAACGCTTTGAGTTGCCAAACCGAGTTCTGAAAAGCGGATTTTAGGCTTCGAAAACGGAATATTGCACTTGATTTTTGCTAAACAATCCGTTTCCTTCGCCACAAGTGCAAACGTGCTGCCTTCGATACTCAAATCGTATTTTCCGATTGTATCGGTTTGATATTCCACTTCAATATCCAAATCTTGATTTTGCAAAATCTTCTCAGACAGTTTGAGAATGTTCATCAAACTATTGGATGCCAACCTGTGGTCAAAATCATCGGCAACCCAAATTTGTAGGTTTGCCTTTTTTTCTTCGTGAACGTCTCCACCACAATCAATAAAATGTTTTGTCACGACGCCGACTTCCGTGATGTGGAAATGTTTTGGCACGAATTCATTGTTAGGTAACTTAAACTCAACCGAATTCATGTTGCCTAATTGTGCCTTAAATTCTGAAATTTTCATTTTTTTTTTTTTTGTTAACTGATTAGCTGTAAAGAATTTTATCTACGGATCTACGGATTGTTATAACGTCTTTAGTATGCGTAAATCTACAAATCCGCAGATAAAAAAATCGTGAAGAAGTCGTAAAAAACGCAAATATACTGAGGGGTCCTCTTTTTATGAAATTAAACACCTACAACTGAGCTGCGCCGTTCAAAAAGCAAAGTATCGCGCCACATACCGTCCATTTTGCCCACTTTTTCGCGGTAGCCAATTTGCCGAAATCCCGTTTTTAAATGCAGTTGAACGCTGCCAATATTTTCGGAAAAAATGCCCGCTTGCAGCGTCCACAAACCGTTGGTTTCGGTTTCTTTAATCAAGTTGTCCATCAATAATTTGCCGACACCTTGACCACGTGCCGCCGCCGCCACATAAACACTCAATTCCGCAACGCCCGCATACACACAACGCCCCGAAACCGCCGTCAATGCCGCCCAACCTAAAATGGAGGACCCCTCAGTATAAACGGCATTTTTAGCCGTTTTTCGCGCAATTAAGCGTCCATAAGGCAAATGACCGACATCCCAAGTCGTCCAAGTTGGCACTTCTTTTTGAAAAGTGGCATTGCCCGTTTCTATTCCTTCGGCATAAATTTGAGCCACTTCTGACCAATGTTCGGGCAACATTTTTTCGATTACAATGTCCATTTTTAATTCTGAATTTTTAATTCTGAATTTTTAATTTTTAGTTCAAAAAAAATAGTTCCGCCGTCGTTTAAAACGGCGGAACGGCGCAATCAATGCGCGGGTCGGATTAGCAGCAACCGCCGAAAATAGCGGTCAAAAAGCTGCAGCAGGATGCTTTCATAAATCAAAAAATTTAAAAGTGAAAGAATAATTGTTTACAAAAAAACGTCGTTAAAAAGCAATAAAATGACCCGACGGATGGTGTACATCTGAAATGCATCATCGCCTTTAATATTTTTAATTCATTGACAATCAATGAATTATCTTTTAAATTTGAAATTTGAAACCTGAAATTTAGGGTTTGAAATTAACAACATGACTTGCCGCTTTGCAAACGCTTTTTGTCAAAAAAACGGGTGAGCATCGTTCCAACTTTGTCGAATGCTTCCCAATTAATGCAGTAACAACATTTGGCGCCTTCCAAAGTGCCGTCAATCAAACCGACTGCTTTTAGCTCTTTTAGATGCTGCGAAACGGTGCTTTGTGCCAACGGCACAACCTTCACTATCTCGCCGCACACGCAAGCGTCACGCTCGGCTAAGACTTTCAGAATCGCCACGCGCGCTGGGTGACTCATTATTTTTGCAAATTCAGAAAGGGCAATTTCGTCCCATTCAAACTGGATTTTTTTGCTAAATGCCATGTTGCTTTATTTTTTATAATCGCAAATATACGATGAATATTTCTATCA
This sequence comes from Saprospiraceae bacterium, assembly GCA_043764555.1. GTDB lineage: Bacteria > Bacteroidota > Bacteroidia > Chitinophagales > Saprospiraceae > JAAFJT01. The sequence goes on along the minus strand of JAYUKJ010000439.1, from coordinate 1,245 downwards.
TCGTAAATATACGATGAATATTTTAAAATTAATCGTAAATATACGATGAATATTTTTTTTGGAAAAAGGACCTCTCAGTATAAAACCGTTTTTTGGAAGAAAAAGAGCTTTATTTTTTATAATCGTAAATATACGATGAGTATTTTTACCATCGTATACTTACGATGAATATTTTTAAAATTAATCGTAAATATACGATGAATATTTTTTTGGCAAAAAGCCCCCAGGAGTCAGTCAATTTAATAACTGTAGGGTTGGTTTTTGGATAATGTCAATAAATTTAACGTCGGCGAGGTTTAAAACCTCGCCGACGTTTGTCGCAAAAAAAAAGCCGAACGCGACATCAGTCACGCTCGGCTCAATTTTTCTAATAAATAGGTATAAGTGTTTGAAAACAAACACAGTACAGAAAGTCGAAAATTGTTAATTAACCTTTTGCAGGCGCAGCTTTTACAGCAGCTTTTTGAACTTTTTTCACTTTCTTAGCGGGTGCCGCTGCAGGTGCAACCGCTGCTGCGGGTGCTGTATTTGCCGCTGCGATGTCGATTTCAACGTCAAAATCGTTGCTGATTGCCTTGTCGCCGATGTTTTCGAAGAACGTGCCAGAGCCGTATTTGATGCCGAACTTTGTGCGGTCAACCTTGAAAGTTGCCTTTGCCGTCAACGATTTTCCGTCCATTGTGATAGCCGCAGGGAACGTAATTTCGTTTGTGATGCCTTTGATTGTCAAATCTGCTTTGACGTCAAATTGACCAGCAGTCGTTGCGGTTGCTGATTTGATAACCAAATTTGAGGTTGGAAACTTCGCTGTTCCGAAGAAATCGTCTGCTTTCAAGTGGCCAACCAATTTGTCGGCACCTTTGTCGGCAGGAATATCTTGGCAATCAATTGAGTTCATATCGACCGTAAAAGCACCGCCCGTGATGTTTGTACCATCGGTTGCGATTGAGCCGTTTGAGAATTTGATATAGCCCCAGTGCGTACCAGTAACTTTTTTACCCGTCCATTTGAACGTGCTTTTTGCCGCGTCCATTGTGTAAGTAACGGGTTTGACAACGGTAGCCGATGTCAACGCGAGAACCGCGAATGCTGCGAAAACGAAAAACTTTTTCATTGTTTTGCTTTTTAAAATTTTTTTGATAAAGTATGATTGTGAATTATGGATTAGGACCCCTCAGTATTTCAGGGCATTCATCATTAATTGCTGTTGCAAAGGTAATTGTACAGACGAAAGAATGAACGCTT
>JAYUKJ010000438.1:0-3928 GCA_043764555.1 Saprospiraceae bacterium | reverse complement strand
AAGTGCAAAGATTCTCGGGCGGACGCGGCGATGTGAGTCGTTTGGCAGCCAATTTTGCGGGCGTTGCGATTGCCAATGATTCCCGAAATGACATTGTTATCCGCGGCAATTCACCGACGGGCGTGCTGTGGCGATTGGAAGGCGTGCCGATTCCAAACCCGAACCATTTTTCAACTTTGGGGACAACGGGTGGTCCCGTTTCGGCATTAAATCCTAATATGATTCGCAATTCGGATTTCATAACTTCCGCTTTTCCTGCCGAATATGGCAACGCAACGGCGGGTGTTTTCGACATCGGACTGCGAAAAGGCAACAAAGAAAAATTTGAAACGACCATGCAGCTTGGCGCGTTCACGGGCTTGGAAGGCATGATTGAAGGACCCCTCAGTAAAACGACAAAAGATGGGCAAAAAGGCGCGTTTGTCGTTGCTTATCGCCATTCTTTCGTGGAATTAGCGCAAAAAGCGGGTGTAAATGTTGGCACATCGGCATTGCCGCTGTACAAAGATTTGACATTTAACGTGGATTTGACGCCGACAAAATTGGGCAAATTTTCCGTTTTTGGCATCGGTGGCATGAGCAATATTGATTTTATTGGCAACAAACTCGACTCGACCGATGTCTATGCCGATTTAAAACAAGACGCTTTTGCGGATTCTAAATTTGGCGTTTTGGGCGTTCGCCACAATTTGATTTTAAATTCTAATACGTATCTCAGAACGGTCGTTTCTGGCTCGTATTCAGGCAATAAGTACAGCGAATATCGAGATAAAGACCGTGAATTGAAGCGCCACCAATTTGACGTAAATGACCAACAGATGAGTTACCGCGTTTCGAGTTTTATTAATAAAAAATTTAATGCAAAATGGAACACGCGGACGGGTATTCTCTACCAAAATTTGGGTTTGAATACGGACACAAAAGACCGTGCTTTTACGAAGGATTGGGTTCAAGTGCGCAAGTTTGACGGCACGATGAATTTGGTGGAAGCCTACAACCAAACCCAGTACAAACCGTCCGATTTGTTGACAATAAATGGTGGTTTGCACGTTCAATATTTGGACATCAATAAAACGTCGGCAATTGAGCCGCGTTTGGCAATTAATTATCATATTTCGCCAAATCAGAGCCTAAATTTGGGTTATGGATTGCATTCGCAAATGCAGCCTTTGCCCGTTTTTTTCTTCCAAGAATTGCAAATAAATGGGACGTATAAAAACACAAATCGCGATTTAGATTTCACGAGAAGCCACCATTTTGTCGTCGGTTATGACTTGAAACCTTCGTCGGATTGGCACATAAAATCCGAAATTTATGCGCAATTACTGAGGGGTGTGCCGATTGAAAAAACACCGACTGCTTTTTCGATGCTAAACACGGGCAGCGACTTCGTTTTTCCGCAAATCGGGGCGTTAACGAACGACGGCGAAGGCACCAATTTAGGCTTTGAATTGACGGTTGAAAAATTCTTTTCCAAGGGTTGGTATATGCTCGCAACGACGTCCATTTTTGATTCTAAATACAAAGGTTCGGACGGTATTGAGCGCAACACGGCTTTTAACGGCAAATATGTGGCAAATATATTGGCAGGAAAAGAAATTAAATTTGGGAAAAACAAGAAAAATGCCTTCACAATGGACACCAAATTTACAACGGCGGGCGGTCGTCCTTACACGCCGATTGATTTGGTTGCGTCAAAAGCGGCGGGTCGTGAGATTAGGGATAATACAAAGCCATTCAGTGAAAATTTAGACGATTATTTCCGTTGGGATGTCAAATTGGGCGTCGTGATTAATTCGTCGAAAAGGAAGTTTACACAGACCTTTTTCCTTGATTTTCAGAATGTTACGAATAAAAAAAATATATTCTCTCAAGCCTATTCGGTGGAGCAGAACAAGGCGTATAATTTATATCAAATTGGCTTCTTCCCTGATGTTTTGTGGCGTGTTCAGTTTTGATTTGTCCACAGATTTTCACAGATTAACACGTATGACTCTTAAAAAGAAAATAGGGTTTTCGATAGTTTATAAGGCTTGATAGCGTTAGTTTTTATAAACAAATTTTGATTTAAAAGTTAGTCATATAATTTAAAATAATTTTATGACTAATTTTTTTTTAATTGACTATTCCTCACTATTTTAATGCAAAAAAAAGTGAAGAATTTAAAAATTAGAAACAGTTAAATTATTTTTTAACTATCGTAAAATCAAGCGATTACACTTAATTTAAAACAACTTTATGTCATGAAAAAAATATTAATAATTAACGGTCATCCCGATAAAGAAAGTTTCAATTTTGCCTTGGCAAATGCCTATAGAAAAGGCGCAATGGCATCGGGTGCCGAAGTGAAAGAAATCAACGTTTGTGATTTGAATTTTAACCCAAATTTGCAATTTGCTTACCGTCAAAGGACAGAATTAGAAGCAGATTTGTTGGATGCTCAAGAAAAAATCAGGTGGGCAGAGCATTTGGTGTGGATTTTTCCCGTTTGGTGGGGTTCAATGCCCGCTTTGTTGAAGGGTTTTATTGACAGAACATTTTTGCCCGGATTTGCCTTTCAAAAGCGCGAAAATTCAGTCTGGTGGGACAAATTATTGACCAATAAATCGGCGCGTATTATCTCAACGCTCGACCAGCCCGCGTGGTATTATTGGCTCGTCAATCGGCAACCGAGCAATCATGCGATGAAAAAAATGACGTTGGAGTTTTGCGGCATAACGCCCGTGAAAGTGACAAATATTGGACCTTTAAGGCTGTCAAAAGACAGTTTTAGGCAAAATTGGTTGGATAAAATGGAGGCATTGGGGCGGAAAAATATTTGAAAGGGACCCCTCAGTATAAGCACCAAAAATGGGTCATTTAGTGCTGTTTTAGCTTGTCCAAATCAATTTTTGGAACGCTTAAAAATACAGAATTTAAGTGGTCAAAATCATTGTCGGTTGACAGTAAAGTGGCGTTAAAAACAGAAGCTGTTGCGGCAATCCACAAATCGTTTTTACCCATATTTCTGGCTGAAATATTTAGAGGTTTTTCATCGAGTTTACCTTGACTAAAAGCGTCAATTTCGGCGTAACGATTGTGGATAGCGTCGTTGTGAATTTCTACGACAAATAATTTGCGAATTAATATTTCTGCATCATTGAGTTTTTTTGCGCCCCATTTATTTCGTAACGCAAGTGAACGCAATTCGCCGATACTAACCGCAGAGACAATAAGCCCACTGTCAGCATCGTCAATTGGAAAGTTATCGGCATAATATGCTCGTTTACCGCGTAAAAAATGCAATAAAACGTTTGTATCTAACATAAATATCATTTTGTAAGTTGATTAATGAGTTCTTCTACGGGTTCTTCAATATCTAATTCTGCGACGAGTTTGTCGAACTCTTGCCAATTTACGCCCTTATAACCCTGCGCTTCCATCATCGCTTTAAGGTCGGTTGTGTTGGGCATATCTTGATAACGGGTCAATTTAATGCCCGTTTTTTCATCAATTAGATGATTTATGACGGCATTTCGGTCTTTTGTAGGCAATAAATCAATTGCCTTTATAATGTCCGAAAGCGTTAATTCTATTGTTTTTGTTAATTTTACCATTGCTTTTATTTTAAATTTATTGCAAAATTAGCATCACGACATTCATTTTTTGATTGCGTTTCTACTTGCAAATATAAATTTAGTTTTTAAAAACACCATCATTTTTTTTAACACGGCAAATAAATTTGCCGACTATAATTTAAACAATGACGATTAAAAACGGCGAATTCAATGATTTTTACTTTCGGCTCATCGGGATTCCGTTGGTCGGGTTCCTTATTCCGCCGATTTTTTTTCACAATAGCATTGAAAATGCGCCCGTTTTTTGGCGAAATGTCGGGTTTGCAACGTTTTATACAGCTATTTATTGGCATATATGTCGCGCAATTATT
>JAYUKJ010000437.1:0-3935 GCA_043764555.1 Saprospiraceae bacterium | reverse complement strand
CCGATCTTAAACATATCTGGATCGAAATAGTGTACGCCATCTTTGAAATTATAAGTGATGGTCAACCTACTACTGCCAAACATATGTGCTTTCACCTCAACTTTTCCACAGCTAGTATGAATAGTTTTTGCTATGCCTTCATTGTCAATAAATAGCATAGTCTTCCTATCACAGCCCACAAATGAGAGTGCGATAAATAAAAGGAGTTGATATTTTTTCATTACCACCATTCGTATAAATAAGGTATTGCTTCATAATAATTATATGATGAAACAGGAGAACTATTTTCAGGTGCTCCAGATAGTTTAAATCCATTTAATGATAGTCCTGTAAAGGCTTGCCCTATAAAAGCCTGAATAAATCCATAGCTACCTAATGAACGAGATTGCCATACATGATGTGCTTCGTGTGCTAAATCTGCATCACTGCCTGTAACAAATCCATCTGATGCCGTAATTGCATAAGGACTAAAACCTCCTCCTCCAAGTTTATCGTAGTAGCCTCCTTCATAAATCGGTGTTAAATGTTTCCAATTGAATGTAACTTTACCACCAGTCGCTAAGATAGCTAAACCATTTGCATTTGCAAGAATATTACCAACATTATCTTGCCACTGTAATAATTGTTGCCCTTTTCCGAAGGTTAAATTGACTGGACCAACACCGACGACGACCTTAGAAAAGATATTTTTTCCATTAACCCAGTTCTGTCCAATTGATTGACCCGCAGAGCCGATTGCCTGATATCCTAATCTTCCTATAAATTGGGCAGCAGCGTTCTTACTACCCCAAGCTTTCGCCATACCGAACCCTCCAGTTACGCTAAATGCAGATGTAGCTCCTCCTACAACTCCTGATTTCCACAATATATCGTTGAGATTACCATCCCCATGCCAAGTAATTGCAGATACTGCCATACTCAAATTGGCTCCTTGTATTGTACTTGACGTTATACCAAATGCTTGAGTGACTCCGCTACCAGTTGTTAATATACCGGGTGCTTGTGCAACTTGTGCAATCGCGCTACCAATTCCTGCACCTATGAATGCGCCAACAATTGCCCCTTTCCAAGCATCAGACTTCCATTCTTTGGGGTTAACGCTACCAGAATGAATAGAAGCACCTGCATAAGCACCAAAAACTGCACCTACTGCAACGAACCATGCAAAATTCCCATCAGGGTCAATGAATTTTAAAGGATTATTATGTGCATAATTATATCTATTAAATCCTTGTGTCCCATTTCCGCCTATTACGTTATCTGCACTTAGCATTCTTCCTAAGACTGGGTCATAAAGTCGCGCATTCATATTTATCAGTCCAAACTCGGGCAAATGCTCATGTCCCGTAAAACCGCGATAGAGCCACGCGGGAACTGCATTGACATTTGCATAATCCCAAGTATTGACGTTGCGTTTTCTACCCCACGCGTCGAAATTTTGCTCGGCAACGGTAGATCCCTCATCATCGGTTACCGTCAAAATAGAGCCTAAATGATCGGTATAAGGGACAAGGTATTCAAAATCTCCGCTTTGTGCATCTTGTACGACAATGGCACAAAGACCGTCGCCGCCCCTAATATAGTGAATATATCGAGTTGTCCCATTTTTAAAATCAATTTCATAGTCTCCCATGAAATAACGGGTATTGACGATAGTCGTCCCTTGTTTTAATTCCGTTTTTCGGCGTTCATAATCCGAAGCATACATAAAGGTCATTTCGTAGCCCCCCTCAGTAATTTTCTCTGGACGCTGATATTTGGTGTACTTAACGTCTTGCGTTGCTGTTGGAATTGTATTACCTGAATAGATATTCCAATAAACATCTGAAACGGCATTCGGTTTTGGACTGCCATATGAATAGTTACCCGCATCAGATTTGTCCGTTTTGTTGCCATTGTCGGCAAAATTGAACGCATAGGATTGTAGTCCATTGACTTGTGCCGTTTTCAAACGGTTTAGGTTGTCGTAGGTAAAACTTTCCGTTTTTGATTTAAGATTATCCACCCGACTCGTTAGATTGCCCGTTTGTAGATTCCAATTAAGTTGTAAATCTTGTCTATTGCCCGTCCCTTGCCACGTACCGTTTAATTCGGCTTCGTAACGTGTTGGCATACCAAAATTATTGTAAGCTATTTTTGATTTAAGACCATTGCCTAATTTGTAATTGCGCCACTTACCCAAACCGCTTATTTCGCCATTTGTGCCATCGAACAATGCACGATTATTAGCGGTATTAGCGGTGACTTTGAACAAATAACCGTCGCCCGAATAGCTGTTTGTGGTCACTAATCCAGATGGATAAGTCGTTGTCAACAAATCGTTGAAGACGTTGTAAGTGAAACTTTTGGTGAAAGCTGCACCTTCAATTGTTTCGGTTGATGTGGCGATGCGGTGCCAATTGTCATACGTGTATTCTTGCAAAAGACCGTTGAAACTTGTGATTTTCTTAATCGAATTCAAGCCGTTGCCACTCGTGACGTACTCATTTGTCGTTGTGCCTTCTGGACCTGTACGCGTTGTCAATCTGCCCAAAGCGTCGTAATTCATGGTGTATTCTGAGTTTCGCGCGTCTTTCTGCCATTTCAATTGACCGTAATTATCGTACAAATACTGAGTGGTCCCCGAATTTGGGTCGGTCATTGACGTTTGATGTCCTTTGCGGTCGTAAAGCATTGAGTTAACGACCGTACCGTTCATTTTGACCGCCGTTTGATTGCCGCGATTGTCGTAATCAAACGTCAATGTGCCGCCGTGGTCGGTTGTTGAAACGACTTTACCCGTGGCATCGGTTGTTTTCGACGACACTTGTCCTGCGGGCGTTGTAACGGTAACAGTTGATTGTCCAGCGTTGTAGGTATAAGCGTATGAAGTAGTGCCGATTGCATTTGCTTCACTCGTTAATCGGTTGCGGAAATCGTACTGAAATTGCGTGTATTCAATTTCGTTTGCCCAATCAGTGCCGTTAACGGGCGTTGACTTGCGCGATACATTACCTTTTGCATCGTATTCCATTACTTCATAAGTATAAACCCATCTGCTGTCAGGACCTCCGTAACTCTCATGCGTTGCGACAGTTTTTCTACCAAAAATGTCGTAAATATCCCACGTTTGGGGTTTACCTGGTGTCGTTGTTATGATGTCATAACATTTCAAAGGTAATAATGTCGCATTGTATGACCAAGCGTATTCTGTACCGATATTATGTCCTTGTGGCGTTAAAACGTTCGTTACTCTGCCAAAACCGTCGTAGGTGTAAGTCGTTGTTAAACCCGTTATGCCCGTTTCTGTTAATACAGTTCCCCAACGTGGGTCATAGGTTTTAGACGCCGTTTGATTCAACGTATTCGTGGAACTTAGCGCGAATCGCCCTTTTGCATCGTAAGTAGTAGAACTATATCTCGGTGCAATGCCACTTGAATACATTGAACTACTTGTAAGAAGTCCCATTGAATTGTAGGCATAAAGGGTGCTACTTAAATCGGTGGCAATCCCTAACTCCCGCGTTATATCAATTTTATTGGTTACATCGCCTTTAGCATTATAAGTAAATACGTTACCCGCTTCCGTAGGAAATGGCATATTACTTCGTGTCTTCGAAACCACGACCGTTTCAGGATGTGTAGGTACGGTTGTGCCGTAGGTTCCCGTATAAGATTTGGTGGTTATGACGGTTTCAATATTATTGACATTGGCGGTTTCGGACGTTACATTGCCGTTGGCATCATACACGTAAGCCGCCGAACTCGTTGCGCCCGTCACACCGTTCACACTTGAAGTAGCGTCTAATTTCTGCCAATAACGCAAGCCGTTTGTCTGAACGCTGCTTGTATTCGTAGTTTCTGAAATTAAACCGCCAGTGGAGATACTTTCGACTTTTTGCTTTTTTACAGCCGTCAAATACTGAGGGGTCAAGATTTCGAACTCCGTGATTGAG
>JAYUKJ010000436.1:0-3944 GCA_043764555.1 Saprospiraceae bacterium | reverse complement strand
GTTTGTATTCACGCAAAACGGTCGGTGGCAAACAAGTTATGTATGCGGGTGATGCCAACCGTGATGGTTCGATTGACGCGAGTGATAGGAATATTTATTTGCGTCCACAATTTGGTACGACGGGTGCCAACAAGGAAGCCGACTTTAACTTAGATGCTTCGGTTGATGCTTTTGATTTGAACTTATATTTCCGTGTTAACTACGGTGTGTTCAATGATATTGATTGATGATAAAAGGACCCCTCAGTATAAAACCCTTTTTTAAGGGAAAAGAGGTGTTCAACAGTATTGATTAACGTTTAGGAAACTCTTTAAACGGTTTCCTAAACGGCATCAATGAAGTGTTTAGAACTTGAATTCAATAATTTATAAAAAGATTAAATAATGAAAAAAGTGTTTTCGCTATTGTCGTTCTTCTTTGTCGCGGCGTTCTCAACGGAGGCGCAGACGTATTGCTTAGGCTACGATGTTGTGTCCGTTATTGGCAACGAAGCGGTCATTCAACTCAAATTGCAAGGCTCGTCAACCTTTAAATCGGGTTCGTTGAACTTACGGTTTAACTACAACAATACGGGTTTAACAAATCCCGTTTTGGAGACCATCTCTGGGGCTAATTCCGTTTTAGCGACACCTTCGCCTTACAGTGACATCAACATTACGTTCCCCACGCCTTCAACTGTGCGGTTCAATGTCCTTTTGGCCAGCCCTAATACGGGTACAACTATCGCCACGGCACCCGCTTGGTCAAATCTCGGACGGATTAAGTTTACAACGGTCGGTGCCAATCCATCAACGGCATTGTCGTTTAATCCATCTTTTACGATTGTGTTCACCGAAACAGAAGCCTTACCAACGCTTGCATCGGGTGTCGGTTGCCCAAGTCTTGACGTGCCTTTGCCCATCGAAATCATCAGCTTCGACGCCACAAAAGGTAAAACCAACACTTTGTTGACGTGGAAAACCGCCAATGCGTTGCAAATGAGCCATTTCGACGTTGAAAGAAGTAAAGACGGTAAAACATTCGCGTCTATTGGTTCGCCAGTTAAAGCGGTCAATACCATTGATAAAATGGCGTACAACTTGACGGACGAAAAACCCTTCGACGGCATCAACTACTACCGTTTGAAGTCGGTCGAAACGTCGGGCAAAGCCGTTTATTCTAAGGTCGTAAGCGTTTTATTCGGCACGGACTTTACGGCAAAGGCATTTCCTAATCCGTTCCACGATGTCTTGACGCTTGACGTTAAAAGCGACCGCATCGGTAGCGATATGACGTTCGAGTTAATCGACGTTTTGGGGCAACAAGTCGCTGTTCAAAAGCGTAAAGTCGCGAGCGGCAACTTGTCAGTTACCTTCAACACGCTTGAATTAACGGCCGGTTCTTACATCGTGCGCATCAAAGACGCCGACAATGTGTGGCAAGAGAAGTTTGTTAAATATTAACGGAATTATGTATTAATTGGCGCAGCGTGTATTTTGATTTCATAACTCGTTGATTATCAAACTTTCCGAAAGTTAAAAACTTTCGGAAAGTTGTACTACGACATTTAATACATAATTCCGAATATTAATCAGTTAGGTACGCGTTTAAGAAATTTTAAAAAATTCACTGAACGTTGTTAAACAATCGACTCAAAGAAAAGCCTTGAAGCCTCAAAACTTTCAAGGCTTTTTCTATTCACTTTTAGGACCCCTCAGTATATTTTGCCTTTTGGGAATAATAAATATCTTTGCCACGTTAACCACGCCACTTATCAACCGAATTACGTCATTTAATTGCTTAAAATTATGAAAAAATTATGAAAAAATTAGCAACAATCGCCTTAATGGCTTTAACCTTTACGCTCTCTGCGCAAATAATCTTTACCGACGACTTTAGCGCCGTCCCCGTCGGCATCTTAAATGGTCAAAATGGTTGGGCAACTGATGCAAGTAGCGGCGGCGGTGGTGGTTGCTCCAATTGCGACGCCAATCGCGTCAAAGTTGCAAGCATCAGTTTAACGCCGCCCGTGGGTTCTGCCGTTGGTTTTTTGACAACCAAAGCGCTGCAAGTCAACATGATTACGCCGTTCTCTGCGTGCGGTTCTTCGAGCAATCCGGGTGGTGACGCGCCGGGTCGTTTGTTTACAAGCGTCAACAGCGGCACCGTTTATGTCTCTTGTTTATTGCGCATTGACCGACCTTCGGGTGCGCAAGGTGATGTGTTTCGCGTGGCTTTGGGCGGTTTTTCTACCTCTTTTCGCTTAATGACGCGGGGAAGTGGTATGACGTATAAGTTTTATTTGCAAACCAATTCTAACAATTTTGAAGTGACCGATAACGTCACTCGCACAACGGGTGAAACTTACGCCATCGTCGTTAAATACACGTTTCCAACGGGCGGCAACAACCAAGGACGCGTTGATTTATTCGTCAATCCAACCACGTCAACCGAGCCGACGCCGACTTTGACGCGCAGTGCGGCGGCGGGTGGCAGTAGTTTGGGCGACCCGACGTCAATGGACCGCATTTTGTTCCCGTTTAACTCGACGTGCGTCAATCGACCTGATTTTACAATGGCGTGTTTGAAAGTGGGGAAGACATGGGGCGACGTGATTCCCGTTGAATTGGTTAACTTTTTGGCGAAAGCCACGCCTAAATCCAACCTTTTGACGTGGACGACCGCTTCCGAACGCAACCTCAATCGTTTTGATATTGAGCGCTCCGCAAATGGCATAAACGCGTGGCAAATCCTTGGCACCGTCAAAGCAACGGGTAACAGTCAAGCGCTGCAAACGTATGCATTCAGCGACGAAACGCCTTTGCCAACCGCTTATTACCGCTTGCACGCAATCGACAACGACGGTAAAAGCGAATTGTCCAAAATCATCAACGTCAACCGCGACGGTAATGGTAAATTGCGCTTTACAAAGCCCATTTTGAGCCTTTATACTGAGGGGTCCCTTTTGAATTTGGACATCAACACCGCGCGCGCAACAAGCATTGCTGTAACGATTACCGACCTTCTCGGTCGCGCTGTTGCGGCGCAAACCTTTCGCGCAAGCGAAGGCGATAGCCAAATTCAGGTGCCAATCAGCGCACTCGCTAAAGGTGTTTACCTCGTGAATGTAACCGACAGCGAAACGTCTTTGTCTTCTAAAATAACCAAGCAATAAGGCGGTCTGAACGTCTTTCGTTTTAAAAACAATGGAAAAAGCCTTGAAGTGTTAAACTTTCAAGGCTTTTTCCATATTAGATTTTGTACCCTTTGGTATTTTACTACTTTTGTCTCATCAAAAAGTAGTTCACTTGCTTAACTGATTAACCGAACAGAGCTAAACGCTCGGCATCTCTTAACGTTGACCCTCAATCTTTTCACGTTTTTATCATTAATCCATCTCTAATTATGAAAAAGAATCTCTTATTTAGCATCGCAATCGCTTGTTTTACAACTCTTTACGCGCAACCCGTTTTGTTGACAGAAGATTTCAGCACAATGGCCAATGGCTCCGAATTGAACGGACAAAACGGTTGGTCGAATTGTTCTTCCACGCCTTGCTTTGGCGTTGTACCCGTTGCGGCGGGTTTGGGCGACAACTGTTCTGGCTTGGGTTGCGTTAGAATGAAGGTATCTAATACCGCCGTAACCACGACCTTGCCTTACGCTTGCTCGTCTCCAAACAGTCTTAGATTTGGCGGCGATTGGGACAGCCCAGGCAAGTTGTTCTCTCCCGCGGCAACGACCAATTTTTACGTCGGTTTGCGCGTAAACTTCACCAACTTTGCTTCAGTTATTACGCGCGGTGACTTCATACGTCTTTACGGCGGCGCGTCTAATTTCAACACAGCGGCACGTATCATTGCCGTCAACACGGGCGGCAGTAGCAACCGTTTGGGCATTCAAACCAACGCCAACGGTGGTTCAATCTTTACCGACCCTTTGTCAAAACCACTTTCTACGGGAAC
>JAYUKJ010000435.1:0-1175 GCA_043764555.1 Saprospiraceae bacterium | reverse complement strand
GACAGAATTTTTGGAAATACGCCCGCCGCCCAAATCCGAGCATCAACGATTATAAAGTCTTGACAGCCAATGTACCATCGGCAAAAGCCGTGACGTTTTCGACTTTCATCAGCCGAACCACCGCAAAATTTGCCAAAAACAGCATAGAGCGCGCCGTCGTTTTTGCCGTGACGGAGGAATATGACAATTTCCACAATTTAGAATACGAAACAGGGCGTTTTTTCTCGCCGCAGGAATATATGTCGGGCGCAAACCGCGTCGTGATTGGCCACAAAATCGCGGAAGAATTGTTCAGCGGCGTTGACCCGATTGGGCGTGAAATTCAAGTAATGGGGCGCAAAATGATGGTCGTGGGCGTCATTAAACAGTCGGGTAAAGACTTAGTCAAAATATTTGACTACGACAATGCGCTCATGGTCGGTTTTGAGTTGGCACGCTCGCTCGTCAACGTACGCTCGGCGAGTAAGTTTGGCGGCAACCTTCAACTCAAAGCCGCTGACGGCGTGGCGGTCAATCAGATGAAGGACGAAGTAACCGTGGCGCTGCGCAATTCTCGACAGTTGAAACCACGTGAAGAATCGAATTTTTCCATCAATTCGGCCACGGCTTTTGCGGATATTTTGAACAGTTTTTTCGGCGTTTTGAACGCGGTTGGCTACATTATTGGCGGTTTTGCCTTGATTGTGGGCATTTTTAGCGTGGCGAATATCATGTTCGTTTCCGTAAAAGAACGGACGAGTATCATCGGCGTCAAGAAGGCTTTGGGCGCAAAGCAAAACGTCATTTTGTTGGAATTTTTAATTGAATCCATCGTTTTATGCATCTTGGGTGGGCTTGGCGGCTTGGTTTTGGTTTGGGGCGTCTTGAAAGGCGTCTCGGCAGTTACGGAGTTTGACATTTATTTATCGTCAAAAAATGTCGTGGTCACGCTTGTGATTGCCATCGTTTCGGGCGTTTTGTCGGGTTTTATTCCCGCTTTGCAAGCCTCACGGATGGACCCCGTGGAAGCAATTCGGGCGTAAAAAAAAGGATGTACATAATCTGTGTAAAAGTGTAAAAGGGCGACCGTGAAGTGAAGTGAAGTGAAGTGAAGTGAAGTGAAGTGAAGTGAAGGGCGACCGTGAAGTGAAGTGAAGTGAAGGGCGACCGTGAAGTGAAGTGAAGTGAAGGGCGAC
>JAYUKJ010000434.1:0-1176 GCA_043764555.1 Saprospiraceae bacterium | reverse complement strand
AGGTATTCAGCGCATTTGCACGTTGAACAGCGTATGAATTAAACAAAGAATGCTTCTCCGAATTGCCGTTTAGCAGATGCGCTTCCGCAATTGTTTTTTCCAAATTATAGAGCAGACAATTCAAATCGATTGGCACAATATCGGTTGTGTGAATGGTTGCCAAATCGGTCGTTTCTCGGAACCAACGGCTGCTAAAATCCCAACCCGACTCAGCCGCTGCGCGCAAATGCCGATAAATAACGTCGGGTTTCTGCGCCGAATTGTGCGCTATTTCCACGTCTTCTCGGTAAGATTCAGGGCGCGGCGTGTCGTTTTCGTCCCAATATCGATTCAAAATGGCACCGTTTGGCAGCGCCACAACGCGGTTTGTTGCGTTCAGAGGACTCCTCAGTATATCGGCGTTTTTTAGCCAAAAACTGTGTTCCAACGCCAATTCTGGTAGGTATTTTACAAGCGTATTTCCCCCTTTTTCGCCACTTAATAATTGCGCCATTGCGGCAAAAAAAGGCGGCTGCGAACGCCCTACGTAATACGTGCGATTGCCGTTTGGAATATGCCCAATTGTGTTCAATAAATAAGCAAAATTATCGACCATATTCTCGATTAAATCCATGCGTTTTGACACCCTTAAACCGAGCATTGTGAAGTAACTATCCCAATAATAAATCTCTCTGAATCGACCACCGGGAACAACGTAAGGATGGGGCAAAGGAATCAATGAACTACCCGCTTTTTCGTCGGGTTGACGCGTCAAAACGTCCCATAATGACGCGATATGCGCGGAAATTGACTTATTCGGGTCGCTTTGAAAATTATCAAATTCGCTTCTCGGCAAGTCAAAATGCGTTAAAACGAAGGCTTTTAAATCAAAATTTTCAGCGTTTTTTTCTCGATTAAATTGACTCAAAATGTCCGATAAATCGCCTTTTGGCAGACAATCAGGAAAGGTTTTCCCGTCGGTTAAAACGTTCGTCAATTGAACAGATTCAAACAGTCCTTTTAGTTCGTAAATTTCCATTTTTCGGTGATTTTTTCTGATGATTTTTATGCGTAGATAATGCATTTGCCCTAATGCGGTGCTTAGTTCCACAAAATATTAAGCGCGGCGAAAGTAATAGATTTAACAGAAAAAAGCGCTTCAGACACTAAAGTTTGAAGCGCTTCAAAATGAAACAA
>JAYUKJ010000433.1:0-3948 GCA_043764555.1 Saprospiraceae bacterium | reverse complement strand
AAATGAACTGAAAAATAAAGAGATTGTCAGAGTAAGGATGCGTAATTTCATGTAACATAATTAATTATTAATTATAAATAAACTTTTAAATACTTAATATGCTTACCTACGAAGCTGTTGGTTCTCTGGTTTTTTATATTTAAAAAAAAATAAAAAAGCATCGTCTATTTGCATGGACAATGCTTTTTTATACCCCTCAGTCATTTGAAATTTAAAATTATCAAATATGTGAATTATGTAATTTTTTTAAACAATTCTGTAATAATTGAGCCTCTAAATCAGCCCACCTTTGCTCCGATAATTCCGCGAACATTCCCCCTTATTGCTTAAAAAAGTCCAAATTTTGGTCAATATACTGAGGGGTCCCTTTTTCTTAAAAAAAAATAAAATTTATGTGCTAAGCATACATTTTTAAACACTACTTAAATAATGAAAAATAACCATAACAAAATTAAGGTTTTTTTGGTGGACGACGACGCCGTTTTCTTAAAAATGTCGGAAATAGAATTGCTCGAACAAGCCGATTTTGACGTCGAAACGTACGCTACAGGTGAATTGTGCCTGAAGAATTTGTCCCGCAATCCCGACCTCATTGTCTTGGATTACGACCTCAATGGCATTGATAAAAACGCGATGAATGGCATCCAAACTTTGGATAAAATTAAGCGGTTCAACTCCGATATTAACGTCATCATGATGTCTTCGCAGCCTGAAATTGAAGTGGCGGTCAACTGTATGCAGCACCGCGCTTTTGATTACATCGTCAAGGACAAAACAGCGTATATGCGTCTAAAAAACGTCATTAACCGCATTTATAACTACAAATCCATTGATAAAGAACTGAATTGGTACTTGTAAAAAGCTACAAACCACAAGTTGCTAACCGATAGCTTACGGCTTGAAGCTTATGGCTGACAGCTAAAAGGTGTGAATCATGTAAGTCTTTTAAAAAATTGTGTAACAGTTCTGAATCTTCTTCACTACACCTTTGCACTGTTGTAAAAATTCATTTACAATCTAAATAGAAAAGATATGAACACCACAGAATTGAAAGGCAATTGGGATGAGCAAAAAGGAAAGCTCAAACAAAAATTTGCCACCTTGACCGACGACGATTTAATGTTCGCCGAAGGCAAAAAAGACGAAATGATGGGCAAATTGCAAATCAAATTGGGCAAATCCAAAGAAGAATTGCACAAGGTCATTTCAGGACTTTAATCAATCATTCAAACGTAGTCGGCAACTTTAGTGATAGCTAAATTTAGCGGAAATAAATTGACGCAGCAACAAAAATTGCCGACTACGTTTTCACAATTTTAAACGATTTAAAATGAAAAATTCAATTTTTATGTTCGCTACCGCCATGATTTTGACGGCAGAAACCACATTCACGGCTTGCACTTCGCCTGAAACTAAGGTCGAAAACGCGCAAACGAAAGTCGAAAATGCCCAAGATAAAGTGGCAGACGCCAAGGACAAAGTAGCCGATGCCAAAGACAATTTGACAGAAGCGCAAAAAACGGCGAAAATGGAAGCCGAAAAAGTGGCGAACGCTGCCGCTTGGAAGACCTACAAAGCTGAATCCGAAATCAAAATCAAAGCGAACGATACGCGCATCACGGAATTGAAAGCGGGTATGAAAAAGGCAGGCAAATCCGTTACGGCTTTGTACAAAGAAAACGTGGCTATTTTGGAAAAAAAGAATGCCGCAATGAAAAATCGCATCTCCGATTACGATAAAAGTCAAAGCAATTGGGAATCTTTTAAAACCGAATTCAACCGTGATATGGACGAATTAGGCACAGCTTTAAAGGATTTTACAGTGAATAATAAGTGATAGTTGGATGAAGTTGAGTCGTAAAAAGGCGGGCTACCTTTCCCGCCTTTTTGTTTTTCTGAACGACTATGCCAACAAAAAGACCTTTGAAAAGCGGCATTAAAACAGAAACTGGGCGAAGTAAAGTACCTCTTTTCTCGTGATTCTGCCCTTTCTTGAATTTCAGATTCCAAATTTCAGATTCCAAATTTCAACGTTGAAATTTGGAATCTGAAATTTGGAATTTCTACCCCTCAGTATTTTCGATAAAAATCTATTTAATTTCATTTAAAACTAATAAAAATGAGCAAGGATAAGGGTACTAAAGCTACCAAAAAAGCGCCTGCGGACAAATCGCAGAGCAAGGCTAAAACGTCGGATTACAAAACCGAAAACAAAGGCAGAAACGACAAAACACCGCCTGTTTCAAATACGCCGCCCGCTAAATCAGAGCCTAAAGTTGAAAAAAAGGCTTAGTTTACTTGAATTAAAAATTGAAAATTAAGAATTAAAATCGAGCATTTAACAAGGTTATAGAGGGTTCAAAAACTTCTTTAACTTGCTTCTAATTCCTGATTTTTGGCACACACCTTTTAATTCTTAATTTTTAATTCAAAAAATCATGGTACAAGTCAAAAAACATGGCGTATTATTGGAAAAAACCACTTCTGGTTTTGAGATTGAAGGCGTACTTAATCCTGCGGTAATCCGCGAAGGCAAGACTGTTCATATGTTTTACAGAGCCGTGAGCAAAGGCAATCATTCAAGCATCGGTTGTTGCGAATTTGATGGTCCTTTGGTGGTTAAAGAACGCTGCGATATTCCCCTCATTTTTCCGCAATTCGACTACGAATCACACGGTATAGAGGACCCGCGCATCGTGAAAATTGACGACCTGTATTATTTGACTTACTGCGCTTACGACGGCATTAATGCCCTCGGTGCATTGGCAACGTCAACCGATTTAATTCATTGGGACAAACACGGCATTATCGTTCCGCAGATTACTTACAACGATTTTAAGCGATTGACGGGCTATAAGTACACGCTAAATGAGAAATATGCCCGCTACAACGACCGAAATGCCATGGTGACAACACCAGACAAGAAGGTATTGTTATGGGATAAAAACGTCATGTTTTTTCCGCGCAGAATCAACGATAAACTCTATTTTTTGCACCGAATCAAGCCCGATATTCAAATCGCTTGCGTCAACAATTTACAAGAATTGACGAAGGAATATTGGGAAAATTATTTCCTACACGAAGGCGATAATGTGGCACTTGAACCTAAATACAAATTTGAAGTGAGTTATATCGGTGGCGGTTGTCCGCCGATTGAAACGGCACACGGTTGGCTTGTCATTTATCACGCCGTGCATGATGCGCTTCAGGGCTATGTCTATACAGCGGGTGTGGCGTTATTAGATTTGGATGCGCCTGAAAAAGAAATTGCCCGCCTACCCTACCCTCTTTTCAAACCCGAAGAACAATGGGAACTGAAAGGCGAAGTAAACAACGTGTGTTTTCCATCGGGTGCGGTCGTTTTTGACGATACTTTGTACATTTACTACGGGGCGGCTGATGAACGAATAGCGTGCGCTTCGGTAAGTTTATCGGAATTGATGACGGAATTATTGGGGCATAAAACTGTTTGAACTGTAATTTTCTTGATTTTCTTGATTTTCTGTAATTTTGAGAATAAGACGATAAAAAAGCCCGAAAACGGGGTTTATACTGAGGGGTCCTAAAAGAGGTTTCCTTCAACATTAATTTCACAATTTAAAAACAAACAATCATGTATTACACCTATCCTTATTGGGGCATGAATCTCATTTGGTGGTTTATCTGGGGCGGCTTGCTATTCTGGATTTTCGCCACTCCTTACCGTATTCCCGGTCAACGCAGCCGCAAACATTCGCCGCTTGATATTCTCCAAAATCGCTTTGCGGCGGGTACAATTACCAACGAAGAATATCAAGAAAAGAAGAAAATTCTTGAACATGACTTGGCTAAACAAATGGCTTAGTCAAACAGTAAAGACCGAAAAAAGTAGTTCAAACCGTTGAGTTTTGAACTACTTTTTTTTTGTAAGTCATTGAAAACCAACGTTTATCCTGAAACAAAATTTCA
>JAYUKJ010000432.1:0-3956 GCA_043764555.1 Saprospiraceae bacterium | reverse complement strand
TCTTGACCGTATAAGTATAAGTTCCCGAAGGGACATTGCCATAGCTAAACGCGCTGCCTGCACCCGTTGAAGTCACGACAAAAGTTGCCAAAGTTGTTGTATTCAAACGGGTTAAAGTCCAAGTACCTGTACTTGGTAAACCCGATAAATAGACGCTTGCGGTTGCCGTTAGACAAGTTGGTTGCGTTGAAACGCTTGCCGTTGGCGCACTCAAAATCGGTTTTGGATTAACGACGGATGGAGTTGCTGTTGATGAACAACCACTTACGTCGTCTTTTACAACGACTTGGTACGTTGTTGCAGCAGCTAAACCACTTTTGATATTGCTTGCTTGATACGTTGTTCCATTGTCAAAACTATATGTTACGCCAGTTGATGGCGTGTTAACCGTGATTGTACCCGTTGTAACGCTACACGTTGGTTGCGAAACCGTCGTTGTTGGCACAACAGTTGGGCAACAAACTTTCGTAATCAATGGGTCTGAAACCGTGAAACAACCCGTTAATGCCGTGATATTTGTGCCAACGGTTAAAGTTGGAATGGGCGTTATGGTATTGTCATACGTTACGGCGTACATGATGTAATCGCCTACGGCAACACCTGTGAAAGCGGTGCTATTGGCTGCTGTCACGTTGGTGATTGCGCCCGTTGTTGGATTTACCAAAATAACGTGCGTTGTATAAGTTGCATTTGAAGTTGTTGCAATTGTTGGGCTAAAACTACCCGATGTATAGCTGCAAGTCGTTGTCGTACAAGCCGTTGCCGATGTTGTAATTGTTACCACGCTTGAAAACTCATCCGTACACGTAACGATATTTGCGTTAACGACCGCACGGAATTGTTGTCCATTGGCAGCATTAATGAAGTTATACGTGGTTTTTCCGAGCGTTGACGGAATATCTGTCCACCCCGCGCCGCCGTTCGTTGAGGTTTGCCACGTGAGGACATTGCCCGTTTGACCCGTCAATGTAATTGTTCCAATATTCGCCGTTGCGCAAACCGTGCCGCCCGTGTGGGTTGCCGTGCCACCTACTGAGGGGGTCGCGCAAGTGGAAGAAATTGCTATTGGGCAAGTAATTGTGGGTGCGGCGGCAACGTTCGGATTTGTTGTATTGCTAAACGTGTTGCCCGCGCCAAAACCGTAAGATGCTGCATCCGTTCCGCCCGCTTGATTGGTGTAATCGGTAGCATTTGCCAACTGCATCGTGCAATTCGTTAGTGTATTAAAATGCCCTGCATTGTCGTAGTTCTTTATATCGCTGCCCGAAATATTGGCAACGCCACCTTTGGTATTGTTATAGAAAACGGTATTGTTAAACGTGGTTTCGGCATCGTAATGACTTACTGCACCGCCCCAACCGTTGGCTGGTACGGTGTTGTTGGCAAACGTGCAGCCGTTGACATCCCAACCATTTGCGTTGGCGTTTATGACCATCGCGCCTCCTCCATTCGTTCCAGTTGTTGTTCCCAATGTATTTGTTGCGGCATTGCTCGAGAAAATGCAGTTAGTTGCGGTGCTGCGCAAACTGTTTGTCCAAGTTGTGCTGTAAATTGCCCCCGCCGCTTTGCCCGAATTGTTGTAAAACTTGGTTCCCGACATCGTGAGTGACGCCGTTGTTGCGAAGATAGCACCGCCATAACCCGTTCCCGTACCTATCGCAGTGTTGCCAACGAAATTGCAATTCGTTAAAGTTGCGGAAGCAGTTGTGGCTATCATCGCGCCGCCTTCGGCGGTGGTTGCGGTGTTGTTCGTAAAATTACAACCCGTCAGTATATTTTTCTTGGACGTTGTGAAAATCACACCACCCGCTAAGAAAGCCGAGTTATTGGAGAAACACGTACCGCTAATTTCCCAAGCGTGAGACGTTGTAAACTCAATTGCCCCGCCTTGATTCGACGAAGTATTGCCGTCAAAACTGCAATTGGTCATGGTAAATTTTCCCGCCGTTGGTGCGATTGCAAACGGGTCGGGATTTTCATAAACCGTTGAACACACCAAAGCACCGCCGCTGCCCGTGTTGGTATTATTTAAGAAAACACAATTTGTAAAATTAACCGACGCCGTGGCACCCGTTACCGAATACACACCGATGCCGCCCGCCGTATTATTTTTTATGACTAAATCTGTGAATTTCAACACTTTACCCGAACCAACGTAAACCGCGCCGCCCGTTGTGCCTTGCGCGCCGTCTTGCAACACCAAACCTTTCAATTCAACGCTCAATGACGTGCTGTAAAACACCCGTTTTAAGCCCGCCGACATAGCACTTGCGCTGATAATGGTTTGATTGATTGCTGGATTATAAGAACTTAAACTCGTTCCTGTTGCCGTTGCCGCAAAGCCACCAATTATTTGATTAGTCGCTGCGTTTAAAGTCGTGGTTGCCGTCGGATTGTAAGTTCCCGCCGCCACATAAACGATACCACCCGCTTCAATGGTTGTTTTTAAACTTGTTGCACCTAAGGCATTGTCCCAACTTGACCCGTCGGCACTACCTGTTGCCGTTACCTTTACGTATTTTTGAGCAAAAGCAGTTACACTTAATCCCATTGACAAGACCAACCAGCAAAGTGTTAAAGCACTTTTTGTGGAAAAAGAGGACCCCTCAGTATAAACCGAGAAAAACAGCATTTTGGGCGTCTTTACAAGCCGAGAAGTGAGATGTCTATTGGTAATGATAGATTCGTTGTACAATAGTTTCATGTCTATTAATTTTAATATCTTAATTTTTGTGCTTAATATGTTGTGTTACTTATTATAGTTAATTGTGTTAAATACTACTTATTTCAGGTATAAATCTTAGTTCTAAAGAAACGAATGTGTTTGGGCAAAAAAAAGGGCGTTTATCCCCGAAAATATCGGGATGTTCCAACTGAGGGGGTGTTGTGCGCTTTTTTCTTTATCTTTGTCAGATATTTCTTTAAATATTTTTATCAAAGGCTCTTAAAATTTACGAAAATGGACAATATCGCGTACAAAAAAATTGGCTACGACTTAAATGCTTTAGCAAATGCTTTTTCACTTCAAGTCATTCCATCCTCCCAAGCTATGAATGATTGGACTTCGGCAACTTACGAGTTCACACCTCTTGAACAAGAATTATTCAACGAGATGGCAGAAGAAGTTACTGAAGACAGCGGCTATTGGAATGAAGAAGAACTAAAAATTGATTTTGTCGGTTTGGCATTTCGTATTGCGAGAGTCAAAACACCTAAGAAAATCAAAGTCTTTTATGAACGTCCATTGTCCGCTATTGTCGGCGAATATGAACTTGCCGTTATTGGTGATTGTATAGTCGCTACACCTGAGCCTTTCCACGCACCACGTCACCCTTATTTCTTTCTACAAGAATTTAAGAAAAAACGAGGCGAAAAGAAAGACCCCGAAGCTCAAATGCTCACAGCCATGCTTATTGCCCAAGAACTCAATAAAGACAACAAACCCATTTATGGTGGCTATTTGATTGGCAATAACTGGAATTTCGCCATGCTTGATGGCAAAAGCTATTGTAAAAGTGATCAGTTTGATGCGGCTAAACAACCTCAATTGCTACAAATCATTTTTATCCTACGTAAACTCAAAGAACTTATTCTAAATCGTTAATTTATCTTAAAAATACTGAGGGGTGTTATTTTACGCCTATGTCTTTATTTTTATGTACATAAGCATCCCAAGCATGTCAAAAATCTTTGTTTTTACAGTCTCATTAGATGAAGGTGTCAGTCAGATGTGGCATTTTAAAGCCGAAGACACCTTATCTATCGCTCAATTCATCTTACACCATCCAGAGACTTATGAGGAGTTATTGGATTATTTGCCCATTGGCAAAAAGGTATCTGAACTCACGCCCGCTTTACTTCTTCGCCTTATTGAAGACTCTTCAATTGATGGCGATTCGGCTTATGGCTTTCAAATTTTTGACATTACCGAATCAGATATTATCGAAGTGCCTACC
>JAYUKJ010000431.1:0-1181 GCA_043764555.1 Saprospiraceae bacterium | reverse complement strand
TACAAATGTTTGACTGTCAGACATATACGTAGGGGCGACCTTCACGGTCGCCCTTTTTGCACCGATTATTTACAGTAACTAAAATTAAGGTGTAAAATTTGAAAAAGAGACCCCTCAGTATATGACACCTTTTGGCATCCCGAAAATCGGGAAACGGCTTTTTTTTCTAAAAAGCGCCATTCTAAGCTCATTCTAAGCTCATTATAAACTCATTCCTCACCCGCCATCTTTACGATTTTCGGCAAAAACTTGCCGATAATATCCACCAAATCCGTTTGCGCTTGCATCACTAATTCGATGTCTTTGTAGGCATAAGGCGCTTCATCGAGCGCGCCGCCGAACAATTTCACGCCATTTTCTTCCAAAATATGCCGAAAAGCGCTGTTCGTGAGGCTTTGCTTGGCATCGCTTCGACTCATTTTTCGACCCGCACCGTGCGCTGCCGAATTGATGGCCGCTGCGTCGCCTTTTCCGCGAACAATGTAGCCGGGCGCGGTCATGCTGCCGGGGATAATGCCGAGCTCGCCGACCTTCGCGGGCGTCGCGCCTTTGCGGTGAACAATGACTTCGGTGCCGTCGGCGAGGCGCTCTTTCCACGCAAAATTGTGGTGATTTTCAATGCGCACGGTGTGTTGCGTTTTGAGTTCACGCGCAATTTTTTTATGAATCGTGTGGTGACACGCCGACGCATAATCGCCCGCCAAATTCATCGCCGCCCAATATTCCGCACCTTCCGCTTCGTCGAGCCGCAACCACGCCAAATGTCGTGCAAAATCGGGCAAACGGCGCTTTCTCATCGCGGCTTGCGTGTAATATTTCGCAATATTGGCACCCAAAGCGCGTGAACCCGAGTGCGTCAAAAGCGCCACGTATTGCCCCGCTTTGATGCCAAGCGCGCGGTCGTCGGTCGGAAAATCGGCAATTCCGAACTCCGCAAAATGGTTGCCGCTGCCCGAAGTGCCGAGTTGACGCGCCGCTTTTTTCTGCAAATCACGGAGCAAAGGCAATTCTTGAAACAACGGATTGTCGATAACTTCGTGGTTTTGCGACTGATTCCAAGCGCCGCCCGTGCCAAAAATCGTGTTGTCCAACAAGGCTTTTTCGAGCGCTTTTTCGTGCTTTTTAAACTCCGTTGCGGGAATCGGAAAGACCGACAAGCACATTCGGCAGCCAATATCGAC
>JAYUKJ010000430.1:0-1182 GCA_043764555.1 Saprospiraceae bacterium | reverse complement strand
ATAATTGGAACAAAAAACATTTACATCCATTTTTGAATAGTGCAAAGGTAGAAAAGGTGTGCTTAAAAGTTAACGTAAAGTTCAGATAAAATTTACGGTCTGTTAATTTTAGAAAAAGAGGACCCCTCAGTATAAAAGCCGCAAAAGCCTATTTTGAGGCATAAAAAAAGTGTTGCATGAATTCTAAATTCATACAACACTTTGATTATCAATATTTTACATTAACGAAATGACGCTTTGTAACTGTCTTCCGTTATCACCATTGTGTCCGTCCATCGGTCGTGCCAACCTGATGCATAGCCGCCAAAAAAAGACAAAGGGTCGAAAGGAACGAGCCGCGATAAGGTGCGTTTTAGGACGGTTCCCGACGACATCAGTTCGCCGTCAGTCGTCAAAGCGCGCGTGCCGCAAACCATTTTACCGATTGTTCTACCTTTGCAAACGGATTCAAAAAACCAGTAGTAACTGAAAAAACCAAGAACACCGAGTAGGTAATCCATGCCTTTATTGCGCGTTTCATCCACCAAAACGGAGAGGTTATCGGGATTCATGGCGACATAAATAACTGCCAAAATGCCAACGACGACTTGCGTCATTAGATAATCGATAACAAATGTGCCAAAACGCTTGCCGAGTGACGCCATTTCAAACTCCGCGACGTCGCCCGAGTCTCGTAATAAATTGTCATCCAAAAGTTGGTTATCCATCTTTTAATTGGGTTTAAAGTTTTAGAAAAATTTTTTCAATCAGCAATTGTACGGTAACAGGGTTGTTTAATGTTGCAACGCGCCTTTATTTTTATAAAAAACGGTTAAAGTTCATCCCTCAGAATCGGGTATTTTAACAGCTCTCAAACGCGGATAGTGTGCGACACAAATGTGTAAACCATTGTTAGTCAAGAACTTAAAAAGGACCCCTCAGTATAAAAGCCGTTTTGAAGTGTTAAAATTGTTTTTTCGATACTTTTTTTATTCTGAAAGACTCAATTACATTTGACGCCTCTAAAGATTCCAAATTTCAGATTCCAGATTCCAAGAGATAGTCCCTAATCCATCATAAGATTACCCTTATTCGGCGACAGAACGCGCCTATCCTTTTTTTTAAACCTATTTAAGATATGAAACAACTTCGCCTTTTATTACTCTTGCTTTTTGCCGTTTGCGCACGCTCGACCTTCGCTCA
>JAYUKJ010000429.1:0-3975 GCA_043764555.1 Saprospiraceae bacterium | reverse complement strand
AATTGACGATTGGCAATTTTAACGTGTCGATTGATTTCAAGCCGAACATCAAAATCGCGGGTGGCGGTGACGGGATTGCTTGGTTCCAAATGCAGTCGGCTTTTTCGGTGCGTTACGTTTTGGCGGGACGTTTTTATAAAAATGAAGAATGGAAGTTTTGGAAGAACTGGTTTAAGAAAAAATGAGGTTGATTCTGAGCTTTTCCACGGATTGCGCGGATTGAAACGGACTAAATGTCTAAATAAACGCCTTCAATGGATAGTTTTAACAAACAAAGGGACCCCTCAGTATAAAACCCGTTTTTAGTCAATTTTGGGCAAAAACGGCGTTTATACTGAGGGGGCCTTTTTTTTCTTTAGAATTAAGATGTGTCGGATTTGAAAGGATAAAAAAAGGATGTTAGACGGCTCAAAACGGCGTTTATATTGAGGAGTCCTCTTTTTTCTTAAATAATTAAAAAAGCGACTTGAAATTATTGTTTCAAATCGCTTTTTTTAATTCATGCAATGATGTATTTCTTATTTAGAATTCAATAAAAGTTGAATCATGCGGTCGTCATTTATCTTCGATTTTAGGCGTGAATTGAACGCCACTTTCCCACTTTTTGCAATAATAAACGAATTCGGAATGCCCGTAACTTGAAAGTTAATCGGCAAAATCGTTTTATCATTGCCGTGCATACCCGCCATCGGATTGTATTTTAAATGGTCTTTCCACGACGCTTCGTCCGTATCAATCGATATGTATAAAAATATGACATCGTCGTTTTTATATTTTTCCATCAAGATTTTAGCGTGAGAAAATTGCGCCACGCAAGGGCCGCACCACGATGCCCAAAAGTCAATGAAAACGACTTTGTTTTTAATTTCTTCCTGCGTCACCGTTTTTCCATTAAGGTCGGTTAATGTAAAACGCGGCATTTCGTCGTTCAAAACCAAACCCTTAAATTCAACAAATTGTCCCGTCGGGTCAAATTCTAATTTATCCATCAACGGAATAATCTCTTGCGTGGTGTCCAATTCCAGACCTTTCGGCGCCACGAAACGCACCGTTTTGACCGTCGGGTCGTTGTTTACTTTAACGACATAGTCGCTCGGTGCCGCCGATTTTACGGGTTCACTCGACTGCGTAGGTACAGTTGCCACGGCTTTAAATGAGCCATCGGGCTGCCGCACCATTTTCACGCCATTACCCTGAATATCGTTTGGATTCTTCGGATTTTTATCATTCGGGTCGTTAATTATCTCGTTCGGATTTTTAACACCGGGTGCATTTGGCACGTAATTTTGCTCAGAAACGGACTTCGGCGGCGTGTTTTCCGCCAATTTCTTAGCCTTTTCGATGTCTGACTTAGCTTTTTCTTCCGCCAATTTAGTTTTTTCAATTTCGGCTTTTTCTTCCGCTAACTTGGCCTTTTCGATTTCAAATTTAGCTTTTTCCTCCGCTAATTTAACCCGCTCAACTTCGACTAATTTAGCTTTTTCAGCATCACTTAATTTAGTTCTTTCGATTTCCGCCAAACGATTTTTTTCTTTTTCAATCGCTTTTTGTTTTTCAATTGCCGCCAAACGTGTTTTTTCCAACTCCGCCGCCTTTTTCGCTTCGATTTCCGCTAAACGTATTTTCTCTTTTTCAATCGCTTTTTGCTTTTCGATTTCCGCCAAACGCGCTTTTTCCAACTCCGCCGCCTTTTTCGCTTCGATTTCCGCTACACGTATTTTCTCTTTTTCAATCGCTTTTTGCTTTTCGATTTCCGCTAAACGTGTTTTTTCCAAGTCCGCCGCTTTTTTCGCTTCGATTTCTGCTACACGTACTTTTTCTAACTCTGCCGCTTTTTTTGCTTCGATTTCCGTCAAACGCGCTTTTTCCAACTCTGCCGCTTTTTTCGCTTCTATTTCGGCTAAACGTACTTTTTCTAACTCTGCCGCTTTTTTTGCTTCGATTTCCGCCAAACGCGCTTTTTCCAACTCTGCCGCTTTTTTTGCTTCGATTTCCGACAAACGCGCTTTTTCCAAGTCCGCCGCTTTTTGCTTTTCGATTTCCGCCAATTTGCTGGAATCATCTATTTTACTTGGCGCAAAAGCCAAAGACGCCACATTATTATTGACAACCCTTTTCGCAAGCGGCAGCCGATTTAATTCCATCGCATAAAATGAGCGGTCTTTGTCATACTTTTCAATTTCGCAACTAACAGGAATAAACACGCGATTGCGCTCGCCCCGCGCGCGCTCAGTTAAGGTCTGTTTAAAAGCAGCGCGTAAAACAATATTGTACTCTTCATAAGTCGTGTTGCGCGCAATAAAATCGGTCATGCGCTTTCTCATCGATGCCTCATCATCATACATAAAACCCATCAAAATGTCCTTCGTCATCGTGAAATACAACACTTTTCCCGTCAAATTTTCTTCAAAACCGCAAAATTCTTTCTCAGGTTGGTAACAAAACCGCCGCCGCCGTATCGTGTCCGTTTTCAGCCTTTGATAGACATTGACCATCGACTGCGGCACCCAACCGTAGCGGCCTTCGGACGTTTTAACGCGTAAAAAAATGTCTTCGATTGTGGTATCAGGTAGAATATATTTGAATTTCTCACTCGTTGAAAGGCTCTGATATTCGGCTTCTTCGTTAGGTGAAAGCCAAGAAACGATGTCGTTTTTCAAATAAGGCTCTTCTAAAATGCGAATATTTGCACCCGTTGACCGCACTTTTTGAATCGCGCTCGTGTGAATTTCCAGAGTATCGCCGTCGCTTTGCTTGCCGCGTCCACTTTTTTCACGCAAATAACCCAAATACAATTCAAGATACTGAACGTAATTCTGATTATTTAGGGCTTTGTAATACGCATTATCGGTTTCAAAAAGGAACGAAAAATATAAATCATCTACTTGTTTTTCATAATTTGTGTTCGTTAAACCGTTTTCTCTCACGTATTCCATCAAATAATAAGCCCGCCAATAAGTAACATCATTGAGCGCAAAATCAAGAAAATCGTTGGAAAAATTGGATTTTAACTCCGTTGAATAGCCATCAAAAAATCGTTTCTTCTCGTTATAAATGCTGTCAATAAAGGCTAAATGATTCCTTGATGTGGCATTTTTCACGGAGTTACGCGCCTGTTGCGTCATGTTTAGCTCAGATGATTGACTTTCCGATTTAATCATGTAGTCGTTGTGCAACGCGGCACTGCCATCGAGAACCATCGTCTCGAGCATATGCCGACTCTTGAAATGCATTTTTAAAGTATCGCCGGGCGTGAGGAAAAGACGCACCGATTCGTTGCGATGCGTGAAATAAATTGCGCGGGATTCGGTCAATTTAACCCTAAAAGAAAAGGTATTGTTGGCATCTAAAACGGACTCGAAACTGCCGTCTTCAAGTAAAAAATGATTGCGTTTAAACTCCATTCTCACGGAACGCGCCGTTGCGGAGTCGATTTGACCCACCACGATGGCATCGTTTTGCGCTTGTATCAAAGTAGATAAAAAGATGATACAAAAAAAGGTGAAAATGAGTTTCTTTAATATTTTTAGCATGATAATTCTATTTGAGCGTGTCCTTCTGGTAATGGTTAATGGCTAATGGACAATCGTTAACGATTAACCATTGTCCATAGCCATTAAACTTTTTCAATAATCAAAAACGCCATAAGGCGATTCAATTGTCAATTTTTCTCCCCCCTCAGTATTTTTCACATAACCAACAATTTGAGCGTCAATATTAAGCGTTTTAGCGACGTCAAGCAAATTTTCTACGGCTTTTTCTGTACAATACACTTCTAAACGGTGTCCCATATTGAAAACTTGATACATTTCACGCCAGTTTGTTTGGCTTTCAGATTGTATCATTCGGAACAAAGGCGGTACCTCAAAAGGGTTGTTTTTCACAATATGAACGTTTTCTACAAACTTCAAAGCCTTCGTTTGTCCACCGCCCGTGTTGTGAATAATGCCGTGAATTTGGGACCCCTCAGTATTT
>JAYUKJ010000428.1:0-1186 GCA_043764555.1 Saprospiraceae bacterium | reverse complement strand
TGACAATCAAATCGGCAAATTTAAACTTCAGCGAAGTCGTCAAAATTTGACGCGCCAAAGCCGCCGCCGTCGTCTTGGCTTCGTTGGTTAACAATATTTTTACGAGCGTCCACTCCTTATTACACGTGAAATACGCGCGGTCGTAACCCGAAGTGTCGGGCAGATTGACGTCTAAGAAGAAAAGCGTATTGAGCAACCGCTTGCGAAAACGGCTTTTAAGTTGGCGGTACTTATCGTCCGTCGGGCTGCAATCGTAGAGGAACGTTGCGGCGTCACGGTCATTGCGGAATTTGCCCGCCATGAGTGCCTCATAAAACTCGTTGAACTTGGAGTTTTTACTTTTAAGGGAGTAATCGTCGAAGATTTCAATCTTTTTGACTTTCTTCTTCGTTACTATTTTTGAGATTTCGATTAGATTTTTCATTGTCTAATAATTGTCGCTTTAGTTTTGTGACCCCAAATTTAGGGTATCTTGATTCAAAAAATCAAATGTTGTTGTATTTATTTATACGCTAAAAAGCCGCGTTTTGATGCATCTAACAAAAAATATTTGCTAATAATTTGTCTTTCAATGCTTTATGGATTATTTTTCTTGATAAATACCGTTTAAAATAATTTAAAAGCAATTATCCTGCAAGTAACAAAAAGTAAACCATATTGCAAATTAAAAGTGATGTGTGACGTCTTTTTTTGAAAATAATCGAAAAATATAAACACAAAAATGGCAACCGAGGACATCTCGGTTGCCATTTTTGTGTTTATTCATAGTTTTGATACTCAATCCATTCAGTTTTCGTCGTTCAGTTTTCGTCGTTCATAATTCATTAATTGCTTTTAAAATTGACGCAGGACTCATGTATCTTTCTTTTTCTGTAACGGCATTATCATCAACGCCGCGCCACGTTTTGACGCCTAATTTCTCCCTAACTTCCGTACTCCACGACAATAATTGGTAGCCTAAACCATGTTTGATGCACCGTTTATCCGTCTCGTTTTCAAATTTGTCCATGGCTTTAGTGTTGAGTTGCATAAAAACTAAGCGGATAAAGTACGCACCTTTTTTTTGATTATAAAACGCAATATGGCTCAATTCATGCCCTAAAACGCCCACTTGCGCGTCAAAAGACAAGTTTTCCAATAGAATCGGCGAAAATCTGTCCGACGTTTTATGGCTAATTGTAATCAA
>JAYUKJ010000427.1:0-14343 GCA_043764555.1 Saprospiraceae bacterium | reverse complement strand
CAAAAGAGGACCCCTCAGTATATGACGTTCTTTTTAACGGTTTTTTGATAAATTTTCGACATCATTTAGGTCTTTGGAACGCCCTATAAATTTTTTAGCTTGAATCAAATCGTCTAAATCGATTAATCTAACTTCCAAATCATCTACTTCTCTAAAGTAAGCATTCAAAAAAGCGGCTTCAAAATCCAATCCTTTGTGGCTTGTCATTAAATCAATGGCAGTTGGCGGAATACCAAAAGTGAAAACGTCATACTCCTTAGTATTTAAAAACTTCTCCTCTGTCATATCAAAAAGCGGCATTCCAAAGGCATAAAAAGCGGCTTTTAATCGCCGATAATTAGCAACAGTAGGACGCACCCAAACGTCTAAATCGCCCGTATTTCGATTATATCCATGCAAAATGACTGAATAACCACCTGCTAAGATGTACTCTACTTCATGCTGATTTAGAGCATTTAGAAAATCTCTAAAATCGGGATTGAAAAGATTTTTTATCATACGCGCTCAACTTTTTTAGCCGCCCGTGTTGACAATTTCCCCATTGAAAAAACAGTTCTATCAAGTCGTGGGGGCGCATCTAAAGGATAACCATAAGCAATACTGTTCAAATAAGCCGCCGCCTCAAGCCGTTCATTGAGCGTTTTGTGCGCCCAAAAAACGCGGTTGCGTTCCGTTTGGTCACTTATTTTTCCTGCCCAAAAAGCGGTTCTATCCATTCTAATTTCACTCATTATTTCTTATTTAATTCAGTAAAATGAAATTATTTTTCTAATTTTTAGTTCCCAAAAGGACCCCTCAGTATAAAAGGCAAAAACCTTGTAAATTGCGTGTTTACAAGGCTTTTTAATGCTTAATTTGCGTATTTTTGAAAAAAATAAGTGACAACAGAACAAAATTCTTTGTGCTGAAATTGACTATCAAGATTAGTCCAATTGTCAACAATGTCTTTAATAATTTTTTGAGCTTGAATGGGTGTTTTATTTCGACATTTAATGTCAATCAATTTTTTGACGCTGTCATAAACTAATTTACGCGCATCCATTAGAAATAAAGCGTTCAAATTCAATGCTTTATCTTGATGTATGTCTTCCGAAATAGCTGCATTATCCGATTCGATTGTCCCATTTTTCAAAAATCTAAGTTGCTGAACCGTGCGTTTATCAATCGGATTTAACGTCAATTCACGATTACTTTTACTGCGGCTTTGGTCGCAATGCTCAAATGCGGCGTTGTTTAGCGTCGTTTTACCGTCGCAAACTGCCAATAAATTATCGTATTCTAAGGTCAGTAACGGCGTTTTATCCGCGTTGCATTTATCCCTTGTTACCCAATGTTCGATTTTTGCAGGCATCGAAATTCGCCGCATACAATAGGCACAAATAAAACCTTGTTCACGCAAAAGCGACGCTTGAACGTGGTTTTTGCCGTCTGATTGCTTGAAATTATCGTAATGTGCTTTATTTTTTTCAAGCCGAATGAACGTAGAAAGGGCTTCTCGCGCTTCTGAGGAACTGTTTTTTTTGATGTATTTCATTGCGTCAGAGTTTTAAGCCTTCAATAATAATTTTTGCGCTTTCTACTTCGGGGTCTGTCTCGCCTAATTGCTTTTTTAAGGCTAAAAATTTCTTATCCAATACCGTTAAATTAGGTTCGTCCGCTTCAAATTCTCTGAACAAATCATCAATCGCTTTTTGATACATTTTTGGACGGCGTTCCACGCCAAAAATCTCAAAAGAAGCCGTATTTAAATCTTTTCCTTTTGACTGAATCGGCACAACTTTATCCTTTTCAATCGAATAAACCTGCACTTGTTTATCATCTAAATCCAAATGCGTCACGACGTAAGGCGAGTGCGTTGTGACGATAAATTGAAGGTTTGGAAATGTATTTACCAACGCTTGTAGAATTTCTTTTTGCCACAAAGGATGCAAATGCAAGTCAATTTCATCAATTAAAACAACGCCATTTCCATGCTTTAAAACAGTTGTAAAATCGCCGTTTTTTTCGATTGGATTGGCAATTGCTAAACGTCGGGCGATGTCGCAAACCAGTATCAACGCGCTTTTTTCACCGTCAGAAAGTTGATCAAGGCTTAAACTTTCAGCATTTTTATCTATTACAAAAGTTGCAGAAGTACTACGAGGATATTTATTATGTCTTAAACCAAGATTGGGCGGATTATCGCTACGTTCGATGCGTAGATTACGATATTTATCACCTGACATAAGACTAAAAAATTGAGTGACAGCTAATCTAACAAGTTCAAGTTGAGGATTTCGCAAATCAAAATTTTTCTCTCTCCTTATAGATTCATTCTCCTTATCCTCTTCCATTCTGAACCAAGTAAAATACTCATCAAAATCATTTTCTTGTTTAACGAAAGCGTTTTCAAGAGCATTTAATTGAGGTAGTGAGTATCGTGGACTCTTATCTCTATTAGAAATTTCACCATGAACTGTTCTGTTAGCTTGGTAATATGTTAGAATAGGTAAAGTACCAAAAGGATTGTTTTTAATCTTTTCATGAAGATTAGTACAATACTCGCCGAAACCGTTTCTAAAACGACCATTAATTTTCGAATAATGGTCTTCTGACATTGGTGAAGTATTGCGGGTTAGACTTATAATGTTAAGTAAATTCTCTGATTCTTTGAATAGAGGCTCATTACTATTATCAGAAATAGAAATTTCACTACTTGTCGTATCAGCATCGTTGTTTATATCCTGTTCCCTTAATCTAACATTTCCATACGCCATGCTGTTAGGTCCAACACGTCTTTCCAATAGATTTAGATTACCTATAATTTTAGTTAAATGGATTGCAATAAGGTCTAAAATCGAAGATTTACCTCGCCCATTAGTGCCAATGAACACAGTTAAATTGGTGGCTGAAAAATCAATGTCCAATTCATTAAAACCTCTAAAATGACTTAATGAAAGTTTATTTACGCGCATTTGAATAAAACTTTAGTGATAAAGTGCCAAAAGTACACGATAGTTTTTTGAAAAACCAATATTTTTATTTTCTATGGGTAGAGAAAAAAAGACCCCTCAGTATTTTTTAATTTTTAACCCTCTCTATGCCTAATTTTTCATAAATTAACATTGATTTTCCCCCTTAGAACAAGACGTCAATTATCTTCGTTTTTGAAATTTTTTATTAAACAATCGACATTAAATTTATGACAACAATTAAAACAATTATTTTCGATTTAGGCGGCGTTCTCATTGATTGGAACCCCGATTATGTCTTCAAAAAAGTGATTCCAGACCCCGAATGGCGTAACTATTTTTTTGAATACGTTTGCCCCTATTCTTGGAACGTTGAGCAAGACGCAGGGCGTACTTTTAAAGCCGCAACGACGCTTAAAGTGAGCGAATTTCCAGAATGGGAATCCGAAATTCGCGCTTATTACGACCGTTGGCAAGAGATGCTCGGCGGCGCCGTTGAGCCAACGCGTGACGTGCTTAAAACGTTGAAAGACAGCAATTTATACCAGATTTTGGCTTTGACAAATTGGTCGCATGAGTCGTTTCCAATTGCTTTAGAGCGCTACGATTTGCTTGGTTGGTTCGACGGCATTGTGGTGAGTGGCGACGAAAAAACGCGCAAACCGTTTCTGCCAATATACCAAACTTTACTAATCCGTTACGCCGTTGAACCGACGACCGCGGTGTTTATTGACGACAGTTTTCCGAACGTTGAAGCGGCGCGCTCGTTGGGCATTCACGGCATTCATTTTCAATCGGCGGCGCAACTGAAATTGGCTTTAAACGACTTAGGCGTCGCTGTTTAATCGGTTATTCTTCAATTAAAAAAGTCGAGGTGATTGAGTAATCACTTCGACTTTTTTGATGGGAAATCGCGAAAATACTGAGGGGTCCTCATTTTTTATAATCCATTCCTTAGCGACTTTTATATCTTTGCCCGCATCAAAATGAGGGCGACGACTACCCTACTCTATTCGGTACAAATTTTAAAAATAGGACGTATAAATGGACAGTGAAAATCAAAAATTAGGGTCAAAAAAACGCTACGCAATCGGTGCGGCGGCGGTTGTTTTTATAGCTGCAATTGTGTGGTGGACGACGGGCAAATCGAGCGATTTGTCGGCAACACAATTGACGGATAAATATATGTCCGAAGTGGAGGGAAGTCCGTCAACGGCGACGGGAAAAGGCGATGAAAATCCCCTTTGGTTGACCGCAAAACAAGCCTACGCTAAGGGTGATTTTGCGACAGCGGCCAAAAATATCGCGTCAATTGAGGAACCCAACGAAGGGCAAATTTTTTATGAATCGCTGTCTTTAATGTACCAAAAACCGCCCGATTTGGACAAAGCATCCGCTGGTTTTGTGCTGTTAATGCGTAGAAATATCAATTTTAGAGACGAATCACGGTGGTTTTACACGCTCATTGCTTTGAAAAAAGGGGAAAAAGAAGCGGCTGTTTCGATGCTCCAAAACGTGATTGGGCAGCGCAATGCGTATTCCGAAAAAGCGGCAACGCTGCTTAAAAAATTGAAATAATTGAAGTAATGGACATTTGGATGTTGAGAATTTGAAAAATAGGACCCCTCAGTATAACGACGTTTTTTGCGTAAAAACACATCAAAATGCGCGTTAATTTTGCATTATTGGCGCTTCAAATGTCTAAATTTAAACTTTAAACTCAATAAAAATGACTGCTCACGTTTACGGCGACAACATCGATACCGACCGCATTATTCCCGGAAAATACACCAAAACATTGGATGTGGCGAGCCTCGCAGCGCACGTTTTGGAGGATTTAGACCCCGATTTTTCCAAAAAATTCAGCGTCGGTGATGCGCTCGTCGCGGGTGACAATTTCGGTTGCGGCTCTTCGCGTGAGCAAGCACCCGTGGCGCTGAAAGTGGCGGGCGTTTCGGTCGTCATTGCGCGTTATTTTGCACGGATTTTCTTTCGCAATGCGATAAATATTGGCTTACCACTGTTGGAAATTGCCGAGCATGATATTAAAAATGGTGATAATTTAGAAGTGGATTTATTAGCAGGAACGGTCAAAAATTTGACTTCTGGAAAGACTTACACCGCCGCTAAAATGCCGCAAGTAA
The DNA here is from genome assembly GCA_043764555.1 of Saprospiraceae bacterium. GTDB lineage: Bacteria > Bacteroidota > Bacteroidia > Chitinophagales > Saprospiraceae > JAAFJT01. Next base: position 9,248 of record JAYUKJ010000427.1, on the reverse strand, counting down.
TGATGGATATTTTGCAAGAAGGCGGCTTGGTTGCGTACCTGAAAAAGCATGGAAACTACCAGTTAGTTTAGCGTAAATGTAGCATGACCTTCAGGTCGTGAAACAGTGAAATACGCACACGTTTTGCGCGACCTGAAGGTCTCGTTACGATTTTGAGGACCCCTCAGTATAAAACCGATTTTTTGCAAAAAAGAGCGCGTCTAAATGATTTCAAGCGCTTTAAAATCGAACAAAAAAACGCCGAATGGAATGAGTCCATTCGGCGTTTTTTTTATTCAACTAAAATTATAAATCACTGATTGTCAACAATTTATAATAAAAATTATTTAATCTATTTCATCCAATTTATCAACCGAACGCATCAATTTTTTGGGCAAATTAAGGTCTTCGTAAATGGCTGAAACGGACAATTTAAAATCTAATTTTGGGAATTCTACAACGTCATTGGGTTCAGAAAAATTCTGATATGTCCACAAATTACTTTGCTCCATTCGGCTAAATAATTCAACGCTTTGCCAACGTGATTCGACGAGTAAATAATACTGAATGGAAGCCACAGTTTGAAAATCCTTAAATTTGTCACCTCTATCGTAAGCCGCCGTTGATTTAGACAAGACTTCAACAATAAGACTTGGAAAACGCTTGATAAAGCGGGATTTAGCATCGCGTTCATCGCAAGTCAACATAATGTCGGGATAATTATATTTTCCATTTTCAACGATTTGAAGTTTCACATTTTCATGATAAAATTTACACCCGCGTTTGCGAAATTCGGGATGCAAAAGTGCGGTAATATTTTGAATAACCTCATTATGGATATCGCTTGTTGCCACAATTGGAAACAGCCGTCCTGCGTGAAATTCATGCCGAATATCACCTTTTTCTTCCAATTCTATGTACTCAGCCACCGTGTAAAGGCGTTCAGACAGCGCTATTGCTTCCATATTTTTATAAATTTTGAACAAAAATAGACATTTTTTGAAAATATACTGAGGGGTCCTAAATTCTCAAATTCGCCCATGAAATTTATTTCAAAACACTGATTAGCAACAAATTAGACAACCAAATCCGCTTTTTCTTTCAACCAATCACCGATGCCGTAAGGGTCAATCAGCGCGCCCGAAACGTGTTCGTGGCGGATGAGCCAAGCGCCTTTTTCAGCCAATTTTTTTAGAACAAAACTCGCGCGAAACGTCTGCGTAAATGATTTTTCATTGCCAATTGACACCGTTAATTTAATCACGCCGCCAACCCACGCCATTGCCGTTTCCGACTCCGAAAATGGTCCTTCGAGCCACTCGATTTTGTCCAAAGTCAATCGGGAATCGCAGAAATCAAACCAGCCTTTTTGAATTTTTTCAAAACCCAAAGTCGTCAATCTCGGTCCTTCCAAAACAACGTAAGTCTGTTCGTCTTGAACGTAAAAAGTGCCGATTTTCGGTGCATTTTTGTCGATTATTGCTTGAAAAAAAGCGTTTATGGTGACTATTGGCGTCATTTATTTTAGCATTAGGATTTAACTACAACTGATTTAGGAACCAACTACAACCGATTTAGGAACTAATTATAACCGATTTAGGGTCTATCATACACCAATCGCGCGGCAAAACCACCGCCCGCGGCCAATTTTATGCGCACCGTCATGGCAGCGTTAACCGTCTCTTTTTTCTGTTTAAAATCTTGCGCATTGCGGTCGGCGTTGATGCCATCTTCCCACGAGTGCATCGTAAAACTGCCTTTGGGTAGGAAACTCAAATCGAGATTAAAGTCGCGCGGCGTCCAATCCGTCATGCCACCGATGTACCATTCGCCATTTGCCGCCTTGCGCGCCGTGACGACATAATCGCTCACTTTCGCGTGTAAAACGATTGTTGTGTCCCATTCTGTCGGCACTTTCGAGAGAAATTCCATGCAATTTGGTTCCTTCATGTAGTGCGTCGGATTGTCCGCGAGCATCTGCAAAGGGCTTTCATAGACGACGTACATCCCCAATTGATGGCAACGCGTACCGAGACTTTTGGGCGTTGACCAATTCGGAAACCAGTCTTTTTCGTTACTATTGAGCATCGCGCCAGGCGTGTAATCCATCGGTCCCGCGGCTTGACGTATGAAAGGAATTGTTACATTGTGTTCGGGTCCAATCTTTTTCAGCGTGTCCCATTTTGAGTTTTCTAAGCCATAAACGCCTTCGCGGGTCAAACAATTTGGGTACGTCCGCTCCATGCCCGTTGGCTTGAAAGCGCCGTGAAAATCGACCAAAAGTTTGCGTTTTGCGGCAGCTATGGCGGTTTTTTCGTAGAAATTGACCATATTTTGGTCGTCGCGTTGCATAAAATCGACCTTAATACCTTTGACGCCCCACTTCGCGTAGAGGTCGAGCGCGGCGTCCATTTGACGTTCCAAAGGCGCCGACAAACACCACAATATAATATCTACTTTTTTCGACTTGCCGTAAGCCACCAATTCTTCCATGTTGATTTCTGGACACGTTTTCAAAATATTGCTCGTCGTTTCCGTCCAACCTTCGTCCAAAATGACGTATTCTAAACCATTTTTAGCCGCAAAATCGATGTAATATTTGTAGGTTGCTGTGTTGACGCCCGCTTTGAAATCGACGCCATAAATATTGTTGAAATTGAACCAATCCCACGCAATTTTGCCCGATTTTACCCACGAATAATCGCCCGAAGACGGGCGTGCCAACTGATAAACCAACTGATTTGTCAATAAATCGGCGTCATTTTGGGCAATCATCAAGACGCGCCACGGCAAGGCGTGGTCGTCTTTTTGCAGCGCAATGTAATTTTCACGACTTTCGACGACTTCATCACGGTCGTTTATCAATTTTTTCACCTTTGGATATTTCGGAAAAACACCTTTAATCAAACCATTTTCGTCGCCCTTCAACCACAAACCCGCGTAGTCGAAAAGGTCCGATTCGGTAATCAAAACCTTCGCGTCGTTGCAGTCCACGAGGGCGGGCAAACTTGCCAATTTTCCTTTCGTCGTTTCAGCCGTCAAACGCTGATGTACGCGTTCGTTGTGGGACATAAAACCTTCTTCAACGGGGTACCAAACGGCGTCGGTTGCCCAAAATTGGAAGTTCACTTGCTCGTCAATCACCTTGTAGTCACCGCGTCTTTCGATAACCCAACGCCACGCGAGACCGTTGTTATAGACGCGACATTCCAAGCTCTTTTGGTCGCTAAAAGAGACCGTTAACCAGTTGTAATTGTCATTAATTGTTCTATTCTTTTGTTTTACAGTGGGATATAAAGTCTGATTTTTTACAATACCTTTTTTAGTCGCTAAAATCTTTAAAGGCATATTTTGCAAAAAGTCAGTCGTGCAGCCAATCACGGCGGGAGACATAATCGTTTTTCCGTTCACCGAAACGGCGTATTTTACGTTGTCCGTTACGTTTAACTTTAAAGTCAATTTTGAGTCGGGCGAATAGAGGTAATACTCCTGCGCGGTAGTCGTTTGTAGCGTTAAAATCCCAATGAAGGCGATTAGAATAGCGTGTATTTTTTTCATTAATATCAATTTAATACCTAAAAATGGAACAATTAGTTTAGACAAAAACAAGATTTCGAGACAAATGTAAATAGGCTACTGATATAATCGCGTAGTTTTTTTGCAAATGATGATTTAAACAATGCATAAATTTAGAAAAAGCGCAAAAATACTGAGGGGTCCTTCAAATCTTAGTTCGGGTTGTTAATGGGTTAGAAATGGTCAATTTTTTGAAAATTGACCAATCTTCACACACTAAAACCTACCTTTATCCAAAGTTTAGAACCATAAAAAAAACGGAAAATCGATGTCCAATCAACTCAAAAAGCACATCTCATTTTACACCTTAACGATGATTGCCATTGGCTCAAGCATCGGCTCGGGTATCTTCAAAACGCCCGCCGAAATTGCGGGTTATCTGCCCGCCGAAGGTTGGATGTTGGCGGTCTGGATTGTCGGCGGCATCATCGCCTTGTGCGGTGCTTTGACGTTTGCCGAAATCTCGGCGCGTTATCCGCAAGCGGGCGGTTTTTACGTCTTTTTGCGCGAAGCCTACGGCGAATTGCCCGCTTTTCTGTACGGATGGACAATGTTGGTCGTCGTCAACACGGGTTCTTTGGCCGCTTTGAGCCTCGTTTTTGTGGCTTATCTCAACGTTTTAATCCCGATTTCGGACACCGCACAGACGCTTATTGCCATTTCAACGATTGGCGTTTTGACGATTATGAACGTCCTTGGCGTTCGTTTCGGAAGCGTTTTTGCGAGCATTTTCACGACGGCAAAACTGTTGGGCATTTTTTTAGTCGTCCTGATTGGCGTGTTCATGGGCAATTTTTCCGCCCATTTTTCTAATCTAAATATACCACAAACGGGTGCGCAATTGCCCTTAATTTCCGCCTTCGGATTGGCACTCATTGGCGTTACTTTTTCTTACGGTGGCTACCAACACGCGACCTTTGTGGCCGCCGAAGTCAAGGACGCGCAACGGGTTGTGCCGCGGGCGATGTTATTAGGTATTTCTATTGTGTGTTTGGCTTATTTGAGCGTCAATATTGCCTATTTAAAACTGCTGCCGTTGGCCCAAATTGCCGCCTCCAAAAGCGTGGCAGCAGACGCCGTTTCGACGATTTGGTCGGCGGGTTCGGTCTTCGTTTCGTTCCTCATTGTGCTGTCGGTTCTCGGGACAATTGGCATTTATATCCTCACGGCACCGCGTATTTACTTTGCTATGGCGCAAGATGGCGTATTTTTCACGCAATTTTCCAAAATTCATCCGCGCTACGGGACCCCTCAGTATGCCATCATTTTTCAATCCGTTTGGGCAATTATTTTGCTCATTTTCTGGAAAACATTTGCCGATTTAATTACTTACGTTGTCTTCATCGACACGGCGTTTTTCTTTTTAACGGCTTCCACCATCTTCATTTTTCGACGCCGAAACAAGGACAAAAACGCAACGGAAAATGGACTTTATCGCACCCTCGCCTACCCGATTACGCCGCTGATTTTCATGGCCATGTCGGGGTTTATCGTCGTCAATACGTTGATTGAAAAACCCGCGCAAGCCATTGCGGGATTACTGTTTTTGGTCATAGGTATTGCCGTTTTTTATGTGTTTAAAAATCAAAAAAGGGACCCCTCAGTATAAAAGCCGTTTTTAAGCATTTTTGAACATTTCCAACAAAAAATAATAGCATTGAACCCAACGGTTCAATGCTATCATTAACGAAAATACTTTATTCGAATAACAAAAAAAAGTGTTTTGAGCGATTTTTAAAATACTAAATTACATACAGTTTCAATGTTGTTAAGTAGCGCATTGTGTTGAATAAATGCTTGATATAGAAGCACTTAGCTGGTTATTAATATAAGAATAATTCCTTGATTCTCAAAGTCAATAAAATCTAAAACTTAAAAAATGTGTGATATAATTTGTTACTTTGTTCATTGTTTTGAAAATACAAAAGTGTGAACAATCTGAAAGTAGTGTGGTTGTTGAATCAATCATTGCTTTTATTGCACCGCAAAGATGTGGCGATAAAAACGGCGTGCTAATTTAATTCGGTGAGTGTCGGAAAACTTGCGTTAATTCAGACCTTATTCTCGGTGAATTGCATTTTTTAATATAAAAAATAACCTAAAACTAAAAAATCTCAAAAGCCTTTCGTTTTTTCGCATACGAAAGGACCCCTCAGCATTTTCCCTATTTATTCATCAAAATTTTAAGTCAACTCATCATCAACAAGTCGTATGAAAAATTTTAACAAAAGTATGTTGTCTTTGCTCCTATTTATGGGGTTTTGGACGGTTTCAAATGCCCAAACAACACTCATGGGCAGCATTAGCGACGACGCTAAAAACCCACTCGTTGGCGCAACAATCGCCGTGAAAGGCACAATTAATGGCACTTCTACCGACGAATACGGTAAATTTTCCTTGAAAACAAACAGTCCTTTGCCCGTGACAATCGTCATCAGCAGCGTCGGCTACGAGACCATCGAAATGAGTGTCGCAAGTGCCAATATCGGCGACATTCCGATGAAAGAATCCAGCGGACTCATGACCGAATTGACCGTTTCGGGCAACCGCGTGGAGGAAAAAATCACGAAAGCGCCCGTGACCGTCGAAAAAATCACGGCGCGTCAATTGCAATTAACGCCCGCTTTTGACCAATATTCCGCCCTGCAGAACCTCAAAGGCGTGGATTTGCTCGCGCAAAGTTTGACGTTCAAATCCGTCAATCTCCGCGGTTTTGGTGCCAACAACAACAACCGCTTCGTGCAGTTGACCGACGGCATGGACAACCGCTCACCTGGCCTCGGTTTTGGCTTCGGCTCGGCGGCGGGTGTGTCGGATATTGACATCGAAAGCATTGAGATTCTGCCGGGCGCATCGTCCGCTTTGTACGGTCCCGACGCGTTGCAAGGCTTGATGTTGACCAAAACAAAATCGCCGTTTGAGTACACGGGATTGTCGGCACAAGTCAAAGTTGGCGTTAATAACGTGGGCAAATCAGCCATTTCGTCCACACCTTACACGGACGTTGCCGTGCGTTACGCCCATAGTTTCGACGACCGTTTGGCGTTGAAAGTCAACCTTCAAGCCATCAACGGAACGGATTTTATCGCCGACGATTACAGCGACCGCTCGCACCGCGACCGTCCCGGATTTTTCGTCACTAACGCCACAGACCCCAATAATAAGTTCATTTCGTTGGGTTTTGTGCCAAATAACGACCCAAACAGCCTTCAATACGACGGTGTGAATATCTATGGTGACGATTTCACAAACGGTGGCAGTGTGAATTATACCCTAACGGACTTGACCGCGCCAGCAGATTTGCGCGGCAAAACGGTCACGCGGACGGGCTACAAAGAATATGACCTCACGGGCGACAAGGGCAAAGTATTCAGCTACCGCGCAAATGCTGCCCTTCACCTAAAAATTACGGACAAAATTGAGGCAATTGCGGCCGTTTATTACGGCAACGGCAATTTGATGCGGACGGCTGGTCAGCGCGAATATTTCCCCGATTTCACAAGAAGACAGTTCAAATTGGAGCTAAAAGGTGACAATTTCTTCTTACGCGGCTATCACAGCAACCAAAATGCGCAAGGTTTCAACATGGGCAACACGGCGGCACGGGTGCTGCAAAGTTGGAAACCGACGGCGACTTGGGGCAACGAGTTTAAAGCAGCTTATGCCGCAAATCCGAATATTGCGGCGGCACGGGCGGCGGCAGATGCGGGAAAACCCGCCGTTGGGTCGAAGGAATTCGACGATATATTCAATAAACTATCGACGACTTACAACACCGATTTCATCCCCGGCAGCACGACAATCCGAGGCACGCGCTTCATTGACAGCTCTTGGATGCACCATTTTGAAGGCATGTATAATTTCAAGGATTTTGTGCCAAAAGAAGTGGAAATCGTCACGGGCGGAAGTTTTCGACAGTATTATATGAAGACAAGAAGCACGCTTTTTCCAAGAAAAAAGGACGGCTCGGAATTCGCCATGAACGAAGTTGGCGCGTACGCACAAGCTTCTTACAACATAAAAATCTCGGAAGTCATTGCTTTAAAGCCAACTGTGGCGGTTCGTTACGACAAAAATGAGTTTTTCGACGGTGGTTTTACGCCGCGCATATCGGGTGTTTTGAGCATCGGCGACCACAATATTCGCGGCTCGTGGCAGTCCGCTTTCCGCAATCCGTCGCCAAATCAGTTGTTGTCGGATGGCAATACGGGCGAAGTAGGCGGCGCGGAAGTGGCATTGAATGCAGCTAATTTAATCAATAATCCTGGCTACACGGCAGCTTCGGTAACCGCTTATCGCGTAAGCGGAAAGGAATCAGACCTTGTGCCTTTCGTGGTTGACCCCGCAAAATTCACGACAGAGAAAATTAAAACGTGGGAAATTGGTTACAAAACGTTGATTGGCAATAAATTATACGTTGACGCCTTTTATTTTAACGCGCAATATACCGACTTTATTGCCGCGCAAAACGTATCGCAACCTGCCACTAAAGGCAATTTTGCCGACCTAAAAGTGGGCGCAACGACGCGGAACTTTGGTGTTAATTTCAACAATTTCAACGAAATTTACGTAAATGGCTACGGTATTGGCGTTGATTATGCGATTGGTAGTGGCTACAATGTTTCAGCAAATTTTGCGAATCAAGTTGGTACAATCACTTTGAAAGATAATTTCGGCATCATCCGCAAAGACGCTTTCGACGTTGAAATAGTAAAGCGCAAAATGAGTGACCCCGCCGTATCAAGAGTGCAGCGCAATTTCTTTATTTCGCCCGAAAACCGTTTCAACCTTGTGTTGAGCAATCCGAAAGTGACGAAAGAATTTGGTTTCAACATCGCTTACCGTTGGACGGACAAAATGTGGGTTGAGCAAGGCAACACGGCGGGTGATATTATGCTCCCGTCTTGGCAAACGATTGACGTATCGGTGATGTATAAATTGCCAAAATACAAAACGACCGTCAAATTGGGCGCCAACAACATCGCCAATAAATACTACGCACAAGGCTATGGTTTGGCGCAAATCGGCGGTATGTATTACATCTCTTTAAACTTTGATGAAATGCTCAATCGTTAAATAATTTGAACTTTAAAGTTTTAAGGGCATCATACCCTTCAAACTTTAAAGTTCAAACTAAAAGGACCCCTCAGTATAAACGCCGTCCCGTTAGCTAACGGGACGGCGTTTATACTGAGTAGATAGTCAAGTTAATAGTGTCAGGTTGTGAAATGTCGAAAGTTCTATTGTCGGGGTGATTTGAAATCACCCCGACAATTTTACCCTAAAACCTACCCGACACGAATAAGTTGACTGACTACTGAGGGGTCCTTTTTTCTTTATTTTTCTTCTCAATTTTTCTAAAAATCCACATTAATGAATAGTGAAAAAACAACAAGCAACCTTAAAACGGCGTTCGTCCACACCGTTTTCTTTTGGTTAAAAAATCCCGATAATGCGGCTGAAAAAGCGCAATTACACGCGGGTTTGCGCTCAATTTCCGCAATTGACGCCATAAAAACGGCGTACATCGGTCAACCCGCAGCAACAAATCGCGGCGTCATTGACGCGTCTTATTCGTTTTCATTGACCTTTATTTTTGACAAGGCCGAAGACCAAGACGTCTATCAAATCCACCCAATTCACTTGGCTTTCGTGGATTCTTGCAAGCATTTATGGGAAAAAGTGATTGTTTA
>JAYUKJ010000426.1:0-1188 GCA_043764555.1 Saprospiraceae bacterium | reverse complement strand
ATTTATCGATGCAATCAACGGTTAAGTGCAAAAACTCATACAACGGACCATTCCACTCCGCGTCACGTCGCGCGAGATAATCATTGACCGTAACGATGTGAACGCCGCGACCCGACAAACCATTGAGATAAGCGGGCAATGTTGAAACCAAAGTTTTACCTTCACCCGTTGCCATTTCCGCAATTTTACCGTCGTGTAGCACCATACCGCCGATTAACTGCACGTCATAATGCACCATATTCCACGTGATTTCGCCACCAGCAGCCAACCACGTGTTTTTCCAAATCGCTTTGTCACCTTCAATTCTGACGTAGTTTTTGCCTTGTCCAGCCAAATTACGGTCGTGTTCAGTTGCGGTAAGCACCAACTCAGGGTTGTTCGTCAAACGGTAAGCAGCTTGTTTCACAACGGCAAATGCTTCGGGCAAAATGTCGCGCAAAATACTTTCGAGGGCGTCGTTGCGGTCTTTGCCGAGCGCATCCACTTGTTTGAAAAGGTTTTCTTTTTCGTCCAAGTCTTCCGTTTCAATGGCCAGCGTTTGCACTTTTCCGATTTCAGCATCAATGTCGGAAAGATAATCGGCAATGCGTTCGCGAAATTCAAGGGTTTTTGCGCGCAATTCATCGCCGCTTAAAGCGTCGTATTGCTGATAAAAAGCGTTGACTTCGGCAACCCGCGGCGCGTAAGTAGCATTGTCTTTCTCGGATTTCGTCTTGACCCCGAATATTTTCTTTATTAAACCAAACATCGTGAAGAATTGATTATTTTTTGTAGAATATTGACTATCCGATTGATAATCAATTGTTTATAGCTCTTGGACAATTTAAGATTGGGCAACTTTTAAAAAGTTGCCCAATCTTTTTCCGTCACTCGGCGCGAAGATACACTTTCTATTCACCTCTGAAACGAAAGTTGAGCAAAAGCCAATTTTATGCCGATTGAATTTTGATGCCAAAATGGCAGACATTCGCGTAGAATGCCTGCCATTTGTTGTAAAACACCGTTTTTTACGTTTTATACTGAGGGGTCCCTTTTTGATTTCTAATTATGCATTTACCAACGCATTGCGAATCAAACTTTCAAACATCAGTCGTCCATCCGCGTTGCCCAAGATAGCTTCCGAAGCGCGTTCGGGATGCGGCATCATGCCAAAAACGTTGCGCTGTGCGTTGCAAATACCCGCAATAT
>JAYUKJ010000425.1:0-3990 GCA_043764555.1 Saprospiraceae bacterium | reverse complement strand
GGCGTCATTCAAAAAATATTCTACCCATCTTGATAATTCTATTTCCTTTACTCTGCGTTGATTTATTCTTAAATAATTCATTATTTCTCGAATAATTCGTCTTGATTAAAGAAAATATAATCACCAATATGGGTACACTATTTTTTGAATGACGCCTAATCACTTAACCAAGAGCATCCATCCACTCTATTAATCTATCTTTTTTACTCTTAGCGACCTCAGCCACGAAGCCGTCCGACATCTCGACTTGCCAACCCGCCGTTTGTTTTATGATGCGAACGATGTGATTCGGATTAATAATAGTTGAATTATGAACGCGGATAAAAGGCGCGAAGTCTTCGTATTCGCCGATACTTTTGGTCACAAATTGCTTCCGTTTGTTGGTCAAAATAATTTCGGTCAACGTCTTAGTTTGAATGGATTGAAAACGAATAATGTCGCCTATCAACACGATGAAAACGCCCGACATTGTGCGTAAAACCATGCGATTAGGCACTTTAGGCTTTAGATTTTCTTTCAATGTTTCGTAATACATCAACCGTTCTTTGTCCCGCAAACGCTCTTGCGCGCGCATGACAGCGCTCAACAAAGTGCGCTCTTGAACGGGTTTGGGCAAAAAATCTAAGGCACTGTAACGGAAAGCATTAACGGCATAATGATCGTGGGCGGTGCTAAAAATAATTTCAAAATCAATTTTAGGAAAACCCATCGCATCAAGCATCTCAAAACTTGTCATGTCGCCGATTTCGACGTCCAAAAAAACAAGTTCAGGTTTGTAAAACTGAATGGCATCGATGCCCGACACGCCGTTGTCCGCTTCGGCGATTATCTCGACCGTGGGGCAGCTATTTTGCAATAAAATTTTAAGGGTTTCACGCGCTGATTTTTCGTCATCGATAATTAAGGCTTTCATAACACGATACAATTTTAATGTTAGAAAATTTCACATCCGTTCTAACAACAAAAGTCCAAAAAAAGAAGCGATTATCATCACCATTGTTGACATAAATATTCTAAACATATTTTGTACGCGTAATTTATCCCTTGATAGTTACATTCGCTTACTCAATTCAAAAATATTGACCGTAAAAACGTGTCCACGCCGCTCTACTTCGAGCGTTTTTTTATCCATTTTAAAGCCTTTCTGCGTCAAATTTTCAAAAAAATCCTTAGAAATGAAGCGATTAGGCTCCGCAATAATGATTTTCCCGTCGGGTTTTATCAAATCATTGAAGGCATTTAGAAGCGGTTCAAAAGCCCGTTTTTCATAGGCAACGTCCGCGGCGAGCAAAACATCGGCTTTATACTGAGGAGTCCTATTTTTAAATTCGGCGGGAATATTGCGCCAATCTAACAGCATAAATTCAGCATTTTCAAGCGCAACATTTTGCGCCCAATTCAGCCGCGCAAAATCCAAGGCTTCGGGTAAATAATCGGTGACCGTGACCTTTGCAGCGCCAATTTTACCCGCCACAATCGCGGGCAAACCCAAACCGCAACCAATTTCCAGAACACGTTTATCTTTCACAAGATGTTGATTATCAACAAGATAGTGACTCAATCCGATAGCGGACGCCCACAAATCTGCCCAGTACGGAATGCGTTCATCCACGACGTCGGGATGCGTGCTGCCCTTGTTGACGAGCGCTTCAAACAACGCGTCTAAATTGTTAATCACCGTCAAATCAATCGTGAACGCGCCAAATTGCAAAGCGATTTGCTCCGTTTCAAATGTCATTTTTTCTATTTTTTGAAGGGCGAAGATGCAATGTTTAGGCGTATTTTTGAAAAAAAGACCCGATAAAAAAGAGACTGACGAAGACGCGCTTTTGATGAGTTTCAATCGAAAAAATCCGAATTTAGAATGGCAAGAAGAAGACGAAGAAATCCTCAATTCGGCGCAATCAACGCTTAGATGTGAAGCGAATAAGTAGGTGTTTTCCCATTAAAATAAGCAGAAAAGGACCCCTCAGTATAAAACGCCAAAAAGCCTTAAAACGAACGTTTTTAAGGCTTTTTGATGCTTTATACTGAGGGGTCCCTTTTTTTATTTAATTTTTAATTTTAATAAAATACTTTTGCGTTTCAAGAGCGTTTTATTGATTCTTTTATTTTCTGTAAATTATTCATTTTCAAATAGTTAGGCAACTATGGCAAGACCTTCTAAATCGGACAATTCCAACAAAAAACCCTTGGGCGAAGACACCACAACGCCACTGATGCGGCAGTATTACGAAGCGAAAAAAAAGCAACCCGACGCGATTTTATTGTTCCGAATCGGTGATTTTTATGAAACTTTTGGGCAAGATGCCGTCACCGCCGCGCGCGTTTTGGGCATCACTTTGACGAACCGCAACAATGGTTCGGCGGACACTGAATTGGCTGGTTTTCCGTATCATTCGGTCGATACGTATTTGCCAAAACTCGTTCGGGCGGGCTATCGGGTGGCGATTTGTGAGCAATTGGAAAAACCAGTTGCGGGACGGATTGTAAGGCGCGGGATTGTGGAAGTGATTACGCCCGGCGTGACGTCGGATGATAAATTATTGGACCAAAAACGCAACAATTACTTGGCAGCTTTGGCGGTTCAAAAAGACTACATCGGCGTCGCTTTTTTGGATATTTCAACGGGCGAATTCTTGGTAACAGAAGGTGATTGGTTATACGTTGAAAAGCTGTTTCAGAGCTTTCAACCCGCCGAAATTTTGTACGCAAAAAGCCAATTTTCGGACTTTAAAGAGCGTTTTGGCGACAAGTTTTATACGTATAGTTTGGACGAATGGGTGTATCAACAAGACTACGGTCGCGAAAAATTGTTAGACCACTTCAAAACACCCACATTGAAAGGTTTTGGCATAGAAGACATGCGTTTGGGACAGATGGCGGCGGGTGCGGCATTGCATTATTTAGCCACGACTGAAAATACAAATTTAAAACATATCAACCAAATCTCGAGGCTTCAACAAGAGAAATACGTTTGGCTTGACCGCTTCACCATTCGGAATTTGGAACTCCTTAACCCTTCGCACGAAGGCGGTCGGGCGTTGCTCGATGTCTTAGATGCCACGCTGTCGCCGATGGGCGCACGACTGATGAAAAAATGGGTTGTGATGCCACTTAAAAATCAAATTGCGATTGACCAACGGTTGAATTCAGTTCAGTATCTAATTGACAATCAAGGTTTTAAATCAGAATTGGAAATATTGATTCGTCAAATTGGCGACTTGGAACGCTTGATTTCTAAAGTACCTTTGGGGAAAATAAACCCGCGTGAAGTACGTCAACTCGCGCGTGCTTTGGCGACAATTGAGCCGATGCAAATGATGCTCAAATCACCATTAAATGCTCAAAATGCCTATCTTCAAAAATTAGCCGATGGACTGAATCCATGTAAAAAAATTCGAGAAGAAATAGAACAAAAACTGGTTGAAGAACCGCCCGTGAACGTCACTAAAGGTGGCGTCATTGCCGATTATGCCGATGCAGATTTGGACGATTTGAGGCACATTATTAAAAATGCACAAGCTCTTCTAATCGAAATTCAGCAAAAAGAAATCGAAAAAACGGGGATTACGAGCTTAAAAATTGGCTTCAATAATGTCTTCGGCTACTTTTTGGAAGTGACGGCTAAATATAAAAATATTGAAATACCGCAAAACTGGATTCGCAAGCAAACCTTGGCAAATGCGGAGCGTTACATCACGCCCGAATTGAAGGTTTTGGAAGAAAAAATATTGACCGCCGAAGAGAAAATTCAAGCCATTGAAGACCGCGTTTTCCAATCATTAATTGCCGATTTATTAGAATACGTTCAGCCGATTCAGCACAACGCTTCCGTGATTGGCACCGTTGATTGTTTGCGCTCATTTGCGGAAGTAGCGCTCAAAAATTGCTACGCAAAACCCGTTTTTACTGAGGGGTATGCCATTGATATTAAAGATGGTCGCCATGCAGTCATTGAGCAACAACTGCCTTTGGGCGACGTTTATG
>JAYUKJ010000424.1:0-3992 GCA_043764555.1 Saprospiraceae bacterium | reverse complement strand
TTTCAACATTTACCGCCGTTTTGTCATTCGGAATATAGCTCAAAGACGGCGAAATCAGCATGGATTTATTGCCCACCAAATCCCGATAAGAACGCGCTTCTTGGTACGCGCCGTTGATGCGGTACAACAAAGTTTTGCTTTCGTTCAAAGGTCCTGTAAAGTCAAGCGTCCCTCTAATCGTGCTGAAACTGCCGACGCTCATGCCGACTTCTTTGCGGTCAACCGCCAACGGTTTTTTAGTCACCATATTGATACTTCCGCCTGGGTCAACGCTGGAAAAAGTGGCACTTGCTGCGCCTTTTATGACCTCAATTCGTTCAATATTGGTCGTCAAAGGCTGCAAAAAATAGTATTGACGGGTGCGCATCCCGTTGATAATCTGTCCTTCCTCGTTTTGACTGATGCCCCGAATAGCGTATTGATTGTAAAAACTCGACGGAATCACGCCGCCCACAATCTTGACCGCATCCGCCAAGTGAAAGGCCTGACGGTCGGTAATCAATTCCTTCGTGACGCTGCCAATTGACTGCGGAATGTCCTTGCTGCGTGCCGCAATGCGGGTCGCCGAAAACGAGTAATCGCTGTTGTAATCCTTTTTCAAACGCCCGACGATTTCGACGGTTTGAAGTTCTTGGGATTTGAGGGTGTTCGTTGGAATTTCGCTAATTGCATTTTGACTAAAAGCGGTAAATGATACCAATAATAACAGTGCGGTTAAATGTACTTTCATCGTTAAAAATTAATTAAAAAATTTATAAGTTGTTAAAAATCAATTATTTATGTTAAAAAAAATAAAAATACTGAGGGGTCTGTTTTTTTATTTCAAACAACTTTCCAAAAGTTAAAAACTTTTGGAAAGTTCCTTTTTTTGAAAAAAGTCATACCGTTTCCAAATAAATATTTTCCAACTCCACCGCCGTCAACTCCGCCGCTTTGTGGATAGCCACTAATTGCCCTTCCCGCATGATGCCGACCCGATTAGCCACGTCTTTTGCTCTAAAAATATCGTGGGTTGCCATTAAAACTGCCACACCTTCGGCGGCTAAATTTTTGATTAAAACCGAAAATTCGTTACTCGCTTTGGGGTCAAGTCCCGAAGTCGGTTCGTCTAAAAGCAAGGCTTTGGCTTGTTTGGCGAGGGCAATGGCGATGCCCACTTTTTGGCGCATCCCTTTTGAATAGCCGCTAACCCGTTGATTGTGAGCGACTTGTTGCAAACCCGCGTGGTCGAGCAACTCACCCAATTCCATTTTTGAGTATTTAAAACCCGCCAACGAACTGAAAAATTCGAGGTTTTCCAAACCCGTCAAATTGGGGTACAACATCACCGTTTCGGGAATGTAGGCGATGTATTTTTTACTCTCAATCGGGTGCGTTGCCACGTCTAAACCATTGACCGAAGCCACGCCTGATGTCGGTTCAGCAAAACCCATAAAAAGGTTTATCGTGGTGGTTTTACCCGCCCCGTTTTGACCCAACAAGCAGAAAACTTCGCCCGCTTCGATGGTCAAATTGAGGTTGTTCAAGGCGATTTGTTCGCCGTATTTTTTTGTTAAATTTTTAGCTTGTAACATGATTTTTTTGTTTTTAAATTATTGAAAATCAATTATTTACATTCAAAAATAAAAACATTGTGTTCCAATTTCTAACTGATAACTTGGAACACAACGCTCAAAACCTGCAAAAATACTGAGGGGGTCATTTCCCCTTTTTCGCCGTCGGCTTTGTCGCCGTCGTTGCGTGCTCTTTCATGATGGCTTCGTGGTCGGATTTGATTTTAGCGTGGTCATTTTCAAGTTTAAGATGTTCTTGCATCATCAAGACATCTTCCTTTTTCATTTCCACGTGTTCCGCCGTCATTTGAGCGTCTGCGACCTCACCTTTGAGGTGTTTTGCTTCCAAATCGGCGTGTTTTTTCAAAATAGCCGCGTGTTTTTCCACCAATATCTTGTGGTCAGCCAAGAGTTTTTCATGCTCGGCTTCGGTTGTGGCGTGCTTGGCGTCTTTGTCTTTCACGGTCGCGTGTTGTGCCAACATTGCGGCGTGTTCGGCTTCCATCGTAGCATGCGCTCGTTCAAGCGTGGTGTGTTCCATTTCCATTTTGGCATGGTCGGCAACGGCGGCTTTGTGCGCTGCGGATTCCGCAGGATTGTTTTTGCAAGCCACCATCGAAAAGGCGGTAAATGCGACAACAGCGAGATGTAAAAAGGTCTTTTCATTTTAGAAAATGATTTTAAATTGATTGAAAAATTCGTTTTAAATTATTGAAAATCAATATTTTATGTCAATATACTGAGGGGGGTGTTAGCAATTTTTGCTTTGAAATTCAGTCATTACATCGCCATCTCAAAGGCTTCAACCTCCCGTAACGCCCCCGCCTTGTGGTCTAAACATTGGTTTAAAATGCGTTCGATACTCGCTTTTTCAACACCATTGCCGATAAAGACAATCTTACTTTCTCGCATTTCACCCACGTGCCAAGCACTGCCTTCTTCGATGCGATAGGTTTGATAAACCGATTGCAAAATCACCCGTTCTTCGATGCCTACCACGTCCAAAATGCCTTTGATGCGGTAAATTTGTTGCTTATTGGCTTGCAAAATGACCATCAGACGAAACCGCAATTCGGCAAAATCGAAAGGCGTATCAAAACTCAACGTAAAGGTGTTGATACCCTTGTGTTTGTGCGTGTACCCGTCGGACAACTGTCGATTTTTATATTCCACACGGTCTTTATCAAGCGTCGAAACTGCCGATATTTTGCGGTACGGAAACAAGCCTTCGCTGCCTTGATGCACCACTGTTGTCGGATTGATGTCCTCAATAAAACGCTGCAAATCATCCGCTTCGGCGGGTTCTACCAAGTCGCATTTGTTGAGCAAAACCACGTCGGCAAAGGCGATTTGTCGGCGTGCTTCGTCGGTTTGCTCAATACTTTGGCGCATATATTGGGCATCTGCCAAGCAAATCGTGCTTTTTACCTCGTAATTGCTTTCAATAAACCCATTCATCCAAAAAGTTTCAACCACGGCAGAAGGGTCGGCAATGCCCGTCGTTTCGATGAGCAATAGGTCAAAATCATGGCGTCGGTGAATCAAATTCACGAGCAATTCGTAGAGTTTACCGTTCAAATCGCAGCACAAACAGCCCGCCGTGAGTTCCATCACTTCCTCCACACCCTCCACGACAAGCGCACCGTCAATATTGACTTTACCGACTTCGTTTTCGATAACGATGATGCGTTTTGTCGGCTGTGATTGAATAAATTGATTCAAAAAAGTGGTTTTGCCCGACCCCAAAAAACCGCTAATGATGTGGACGGGAATTCTGTCTAAATCTTCCATTTTCTTACGTTTTCGTCTGTTTTAAATATCTTCTTCGTGAATTTCGACCAATAAACCTTTCTCTTGATGGTGAAAAATGACTCTTTTTTCTTCGCCAAAATTCAGATAAACAAATCGGCTCAATTCACCCTCGCCCATCGTTTCGGTATCGATTGTTTGCACGGGATTTCCGACGGCATCAAGCCAAATGTCCAAAGCCGTAGCGGGGTGTTTTATGATGCTGATGACATCGCCAAATTCCCGAACGATTTTCCGTTTTTCGGTTTCAAAATCGTATTTTGTCGTTATTTTCATGCCCGAATCCTCGTTATTGATGGCAAAAACGACCGTTTTCCCCGATTCAAAGGCACATTCAATTTTGTCAATAAAAGCGTAATCTGCCTTCGGATTGGCACGATTGAGCCATTCATAGTAATTGATTTCGGCTATTTTTTGCCCTTCGCAAGCCTTTAAGTGGGCGATTTCTTCTTTTGAAAAATGATGCACGTTCTTTACGTTATTTAGTTAGAAATCAATGTTTTACGCTACTTTTAAAGCCGTTTGTTTGAACCAACTTACCACATTTTGATAATGCCCTTCGCCGTACAATTTTCTAAAATTTTGCGTTTCCGCTTGTTTCACATCGCTCAAAATAGCGATGCGTTCTGC
>JAYUKJ010000423.1:0-1191 GCA_043764555.1 Saprospiraceae bacterium | reverse complement strand
CGCAATTATCGGTCGCAATCCACGTCCGAATGATTGAATAACCGCAAGCCGCCGACGGTACTTGATTTTGACGGAAGGTCACTTCCACGCTGTTGTCGCAATTGTCCGTTGCCTGCAAAGTCGGCACCGTTGGAACCGTTTGACCGCTCGCCAAATTGACCGTAATGTCTTGCGGCACGTTCACCAATTCAGGATTAATGTCGTCTTTTACGGTAATTGACTGCGTTTTCACGCTCGAATTGCCGCAAGCGTCCGTGGCAGTCCAAGTTCTAACCACCGTATAATTGTCCGCGCAAGTACCATCTTGGCGTCTTTCGACCATACGCACCAACGGGTTTGCGTCGCAAACATCGTTCGCCCGAAGCGTCGGCGCCGTTGGCACTAAGCCACCGCACTCAACCGTAATGTCAAGCGGGAAAGCAATCAAAGTCGGTGCTTCCGTATCGCCCACGGAAATCGTTTGCGAAGCCATCGACGTGTTGCCGCAATTATCAATCGCTGTCCACGTTCTGATAATTGTGAAAGAACCCGCGCACACACCTTCTTGGCGATTTTCCGACAATCTCACGGTCGGATTGCCGTCGCAAGCGTCCGATACTGAGGGGTCCCTCGCAACCGGCACATTGCCACCCGCGCAACTTACCGTGATATTAATTGGCACATTTGCAAAAACGGGCGCTGTATTGTCACCAACTGAAATCTCTTGTGTAGCCGTTGCTGAATTGCCGCAAGCATCCGTTGCCGTCCAAATTCTAATCAATTTATAACTGCCCACGCAATTGCCATCTTGACGATTTTCGGCAAAAGCAAGGCGTGGATTCGCGTCGCAAGCGTCCGATACTGAGGGGTCCCTCCGCGTCGGAATCGTTTGACCGCAAGTAGCCGTGATGTTCGTTGGCACATTTGCAAACGTAGGTCCCTCGGTATCACCAACTGATACTTCTTGCGAAGCAGTAGAAGTATTACCGCAAGCATCCGTTGCCGTCCAAATTCTCAACAATTTATATGAACCCGCGCAATTACCATCTTGACGATTTTCGGCAAAACTGAGTCGTGGATTCGCGTCGCAAGCATCCGATACTGAGGGGTCCTGCCGCGTCGGAATTGTTTGACCACAATTCGCCGTGACGTTCGTTGGCACGTTTGCAAAGACAGGCGCTGTGTTATCACCCACCGAAATCTCTTGCGAAG
>JAYUKJ010000422.1:0-1191 GCA_043764555.1 Saprospiraceae bacterium | reverse complement strand
GCTTTCGGAATTATGATGGAGACGGCTTTCGATGAACTACAAGTGGAAGTGACGTCGGGTTCGATTGATATAAAAGGCTTTGTGGTGAGCAAGGCTTGCGCGACGACAAATGCGCCTTTGTTGTGCAATGTTGGACAAATATTGGAAAGTGGAACGGATAAAGTGTTGATTGTCAATGGCAATCGCACAACGTGGGATAAAATTAGCGACGCGCAAAATGCCTTGACCGCAAGTGCTGATTTTACGGGCATTGACCCTGGGGCGTTGAGTGTGGCTAAATATTCCGTCAAAGATTTGTACAATGATTACACGCCGCAAACGGGTAAATTAGGCGTGTTTGTGGGTTTTGATATGAAAAATGGACTCGTTAATGTTTTATCTTTGACGGGGAATGTAACCCTAAAAACGTACCTGAATGGGACGTTGGTGGAAACCGCAACGGGCGCACAAGTATTAGCGGAAGACAATGCGAACGGACGTAAAAATGTTGGATTTAGAGCCACTTTGCCTTTCGATGAGATTCAAATTGAATTGGTTTCGGGCATTAACCTAACCGACCCAAAAGAAATTTATGGTTTGATGATTGAGCAAGTCTGTCAATCGCCTGAATTATTGGCTTGTAACGCGGGTGTTTCAACGCCGAATACGGTTGTTGTACCCGATTATTTGGTGCAAATTAAAAGTGAAGGCTCGCTTCTTGGGGCGGGAACGGTTACGGGTTTGAGTAACGTGGTGAGTGCAAGTACGACCGATTTTGCGACAATGGGCAGTAGCACCGTGGGCGGCAATGTGTCAATTGTCGTGAAAGACAAGGCAACGACTTACGCGGCGGGAACTTTTGCGGGTTTTGAAATCGGCAGTCCCGAAGTGGTAGCGGACTCGTTTCGTTCGCTCAATTTTACGACCTATCTCAACGGTGCGAAACAAGAAGATACCTACGTTTTGAACTTAGGTATCATCAAAAATTCGCAAAACTCGCGGGCATTTAGAGGCATTGACACGCTTACAAATCGTGCGACGGTCGGTATTTTGGCGAGTAAACCTTTCGATGAAATCAAAATTACCTATCAGCACGATAACTTATTGGGATTAGCCACTTGGCAACCCGTGAAAGTCTATAAAGCGGTCTTGGAAAAAACCTGCCCCGCAACGTTGACCGAATGTAATGTGCCAAAACCGCTTACTTTTCCT
>JAYUKJ010000421.1:0-4003 GCA_043764555.1 Saprospiraceae bacterium | reverse complement strand
TTTTTTGCCGCGAATATTGTCAATCACCAAGCGCATTTTTTGCGCCGACATTGGGCAACTGCTGAATCTTGCTACTGCTTCCATTATTTAATCAGTATTTAAAATTTGGAATATACAAATTCCTAATTATTTTTTGTTGCCAGTACCTTTGTGACCTCTGAAATTCCGCGTAGGCGAGAATTCACCGAGTTTATGACCAACCATGTTTTCTGTAACATAGACAGGAACGAACGTCTTACCGTTATGTACCGCCATTGTTAAGCCAACCATATCGGGGCTAATCATTGAAGCACGCGACCATGTTTTGATAACGGTCTTCTTATTGCTTTCCTTCATTTTTGCCACTTTCTCGATGAGTTTGTGGAAAATGTAAGGACCTTTCTTTAATGAACGAGGCATGATGAATCTTTTTAACTGAAAATTAAAAATTAAGATTAAGGCTTAATAAGCACTACTCCACCTTTTTAATTTCTAATTTTTAATTTTTAATTATTTATTACCTGTTTTACGACGCTGGATAATCAAGCGATTTGATGAGGCTGTTTTGCTACGTGTTTTCTTACCTTTGGCAATCAAACCCTTGCGTGAACGCGGGTGACCACCAGAAGCACGACCTTCGCCACCACCCATCGGGTGATCCACAGGATTCATTACAACCGCACGAACACGTGGGCGACGACCAATCCAACGGCTTGCACCAGCTTTACCAGCGACTTCAAGGCTATGGTCTGGGTTTGATGCCGCACCAACAGTTGCTTTGCAAGTCATCAAAATACGACGCATCTCGCCCGAAGGCATTTTGAGAACAGCGTATCTGCCTTCTTTACCAACTAAAGTTGCATAATTACCCGCAGAGCGCGCAATTGCGCCACCTTTTCCTGGCTGCATTTCAATATTGTGCAATTGAACACCAAGTGGAACTTCCCCCAAAATCATTGCATTACCGATTTCAGGCGTTACACCTGTACCACTTTGCACTTTCGCGCCGACTTTCAAGCCGTTTGGTGCAATGATGTAACGTTTTTCACCGTCTGCATAAAACAACAATGCGATGAAAGCTGTACGGTTTGGGTCATATTCAATCGACTTAACCGTTGCTGGGACACCATCTTTGTCGCGCTTGAAGTCAATAATACGGTAAGTACGTTTTCCACGACCACCAATATTACGTACTGTCATTTTACCGTCGTGATTACGACCACCCGACTGCTTGATTGAAGTCGTCAAACTCTTTTCGGGCGTCGAAGCCGTAACTTCCGTAAAAGCATTGGTGACGCGCGTTCGCAACGAAGGCGTTAGCGGATTATATTTTTTAACTCCCATTTTGACTTTAATTATTATCGTATTAAGGTTCAGTTGCGGTTTTGTAAAAACCTAACGAACACGAAAAACCAATTACTCTTCTGTTGCTTCTGCGTCGCCGAAGATGTCAATCTTCTCGCCTTCTTGAAGCGCAATGAACGCTTTTTTGTAAGACGGTTTCATACCGCGCATAACGCCACTACGTGTCGAACGTACCTTGACCTTACCGGGAATAATCGCCGTGTTCACGTAATCTACTGACACATTGAACATCGCTTCAACAGCCTTCGCTATTTCAAGTTTGTTCGCAGATTTAGCAACGACGAAAGTATAAACCTGCTTGTTC
Organism: Saprospiraceae bacterium; assembly: GCA_043764555.1. GTDB lineage: Bacteria > Bacteroidota > Bacteroidia > Chitinophagales > Saprospiraceae > JAAFJT01. The sequence continues at coordinate 2,355 of JAYUKJ010000421.1, read as the reverse complement.
ATGCCTTTGTCGGACTTCTCAGTGATAACTGGACGGATTAAAATATGATTTGCCATTTTAATTATTGACTATTGTTGATTATTATATTGCCTATCGTGATTCTTTGACCCCCCTCAGTATAAACGACATTTTCAAGCGTTTTCTGAGCGTTTTCAACAATCAATAGCCAATAATCAATTAAACGTTTCAGAAATTTTTGCGATTGAACTTTCTGTCAAAATCAACATCGAAGTGTTGATAATTTGATATGTATTCAAGTCACCTGCACGGCTAACCGTGGCACTTTTAAGATTGCGGCTTGATTTCAACACGTTTTCGTTGTATTCTGATACAACAAACGTTGTGCGACGTGCATTTGGCGCGACACTATTGATAACCGACATGAAAGCCTTTGTTTTGGGGGCGTCCATTTGAAAATCTTCAACAACAACAATAGAACCTGCCGCTGCTTTCGAAGAAAATGCTGATTTACGCGCCAAACGGCTTACTTTTTTGTTCAATTTGACGTTGTATAAATGTGGTTTCGGACCAAAAACCCGCGCACCGCCGTACAAAAGAGGAGAGTTAATATCGCCCTTACGCGCTCCACCCGTTCCTTTTTGCTTAACAAGTTTACGTGTCGAACCCGACATTTCACTACGTTCTTTCGACTTGTGCGTTCCTTGGCGCTGATGTGCCAAGTATTGCTTAACAGCGAGATAAACCGCGTGTTGGCTCGGCGTTACACCGAAAACGTCAGCAGGCAATTCAGCTGTTCTGCCCGTTTTTTCGCCTTTTATATTTAAAATGTCAACTGTCATTTTATGAATGATATTTTATTAAAGGACCTCTCAGTATTTCTGTTTGAAAATTCATAAAATAGAATTTAAAACCTAAAATCTGCAATCACTTTAATCGACGACTAAAATTACTTTTCAATAATGATGTAGCCGCCATTGTGACCAGGCACTGCACCTTTAATAAGAATTAAGTTTTGTTCTGCAAAGATTTTAACGACTCTCAAACCTTTCACGGTTTTAGTATCGCCACCCATGCGACCCGCCATACGCATACCCTTGAATACTTTTGAAGGGAAGGAAGATGCACCGATTGAACCCGGCGCACGAAGGCGATTGTGCTGACCACGCGTTGCTTCACCGACACCACTAAATTTGTGACGCTTCACAACACCTTGAAAACCTTTACCTTTTGACGTGCCAATCGCTTGAACTTTTTCGCCTTCGGTGAAGATGTCAGTCACGTTTATAACGTCACCTAACTTATTAGAGAGCGTTGCATCCCGAAACTCTGCGACCCCACGCGCTGCACCTTCGATGCCAGCAGCTTTGAAGTGACCGAGCATGGCTCTCGAAGTGTTTTTCACTTTTGCTTCGCCGAAAGATAGCTGGATAGCGTTGTAACCGTCAGACTCAATTGTCTTCACTTGCGTGACAACGTTCGGACCCAACTCGACAACTGTTACGCCAACTGCATTACCTTTCTCGTCGAAGACGGAAGTCATGCCGACTTTTTTACCAATTAAACCGTTCACTGTAAGAAATTTTTATTAAGTTCAAGAAACTTAGATAGGCAGGAAACTTGAAGGAGATTGAAAACTAAAAATTCAGATGTAAAACTCACTAACTAATTAGCACTGTTTTAGTTACACATTTTTACTTTTCAAATGCCTTGAAACTCACGTGAGTTTTGACCGAGTATCGTGAAAAACGCTTGCTTTTCGCGGCGATACTGAGGGGGTCTGTTGGAGAATTAAAAATCAAAAATTAAAAATTAAATTCGAAATGAATTAACTGATGGAATTTTAATTGCCTTTTAATTGCTGTTGTATGACGCTCTCTTTTCGGACTTAATTCACTGAAGAGTTTCTGATTTCATTGTGAAAAAAAAGTAAAACCCAATTCTCAAAAAACACACGTAATATATACGCAGCGCATTTTGATTACTAATTTCTAATTCTTAATTCAGAAAAAACCGACTTGTTCAGCTTGCCACTAAATGACTTAAAGTATGGTTGATGAATTAGGTTTCGTTAATGGAAACTCAATAGTAACTCGGTGTGAGTTATGTGGTAGGAAACGCCGACTGCGATTGCATTATACACTCGAAAGACAAGTTGCCTAACACACCTAAATTGAATTACATCAACTTAACTTGGATGTCAACACCACTCGGTAACTCCAACTTTGACAATGCGTCAACAGTTTTGGCGTTAGGCGAGTAGATTTCAATCAAACGCTTGTGCGTTCGGAGTTGGAACTGCTCCCGAGCTTTTTTATTCACGTGTGGCGAGCGCAACACGGTATAAATTTGCTTTTCGGTGGGCAGCGGAATCGGACCAACTACTGCCGCGTTCGT
>JAYUKJ010000420.1:0-14419 GCA_043764555.1 Saprospiraceae bacterium | reverse complement strand
TGGGTTATCGTCAAAAATCGACGGATGCGTTCAAACGCGTTGCGCTATTCGACGACGGTTTGCATAAAGATGGTGCGGCGAATGACGGTGTTTTTGGCGTCGGTTTGAAACTCACTCATCCGACAATTGACTACTATATTTGGGCAGAAAATGACAACGCGGGCATTTTTTCACCCGAGCGCGCGGAGCATGAATTTCACCGAATTAACGCTTTCGTTTCGTCCGAAGATGTGGTGATTAATGAACTTATGGCGTCAAATACGAAAACGGCAACCGACAACAACGGACAATTTGACGACTGGATTGAGCTGCACAATAAATCGGCGGCGGCCGTAAATATCGGCGGATATTACATCAGCGACGACGCGGTAAATTTGAATAAATGGAAAATTCCCGCCAACACAATCGTTCCCGCCAACGGTTATTTAATCATTTGGGCGGACGAAGACAGCAGCCAAAATACGGCAACGCATCTGCACGCTAATTTCAAATTGAGCGGCTCGGGCGAAGCGGTTTTGTTGTCTAAAGGCGATTTGACGCTCGTGGACAATGTGACTTTTGGGGTTCAAAAAGCTGATATTGGTTTCGCAAGGCGTCCGAACGGAACGGGCAATTTTGCGATTCAAACGCCAACTTTCAACGCCAATAATAACTCGGGAACCAACGCCTTAGCGGACGTTTTAGCCGAAAATGACGTGAAAATCTTCCCAAATCCCGTCCATACTGAGGGGGTCACTGTTCAATTAAATGCCTCTAAAAATTTGGATTTGAAGGTGTTTAACACGCTCGGGCAATTGATTTTCAAGAACGTCATCACGGATGAATTGCGCATTGATACGCGCACTTGGCAAGCGGGTTTGTACATCTTTAAAATTGGAAATATTAACAAAAAAATTGTTGTTAATTAGCCTTTTAATATAAATAAAAAGGTGCATAATAGACACGCTTTTTAGTGCTTCAGTTTTCCAAAAGTTAAAAACTTTTGGAAGACTGCGCTACAATAAAAAAAGTGAATCTACTATGCACCTCAAAAAAAAACGAAATGCCGTTTTTACTCGACATTCCGTTCAACTCAGAAACAGTTATTTTTCTTTATTTTTTATTCAAAAAGACGCTGAATTTTTTATCTAACTCGTTACATATATTAACGGGCAAAGGGTATTTTAAGTATGTCAAGTCGTAAGTTCCGTCCGATAGTTTTTTAATTGTCAAAGTTGTGTTGACATTATAGACCGCGCTCACCACATTAACCGTCAAATCGCCCGAAAGGGGAATCGTTAAACCCTGCGATTGCCTCAATTCTTTTGAAAAAGTCTGCATTTCGAGTTGTCCCGAAGTCGTTGCTACGGGCATCGCGAAGTCGTAACTCTCACCCGCCACAAGTCCTTTTGCGCACGCTTTTCCGTCGGTAATCGTCACAAGCGGCGCCCAACCACCGAACGAAGCGGTCGTTGGACTTGCCATATTTCTGTAATACAACGACAAGTTTGAAGGCGTCAAAACGGTGTTGATTGCGCCTCCGCAAAAGGCGCTTACATTCAATTTAGCAACAATGCTTTTGTTTGCGGGCAATTTGCCCGTCAAGTTGAAAGTGGCATCGGTGCCGCAAAGATTCTGAACCGCCGACGTGTAAATAACCGCGTCTTGGGTGTTCAAAATCACGAGTTTTGTTTTGACGCGGACGTCGGCAACGACCAAATTGTCCAATATTTCACCGTTTGCGAGGGTCGAACTGCCTCTTTTATAAACGATGTTCGGGTTGTTGGCATCGACTAATTTGTATTTGTAAGTTGCGCGGGCAACCGAACAATTGGCGTCTTTTCCCACCGTTGGCAAGTCCGTCGTGACCTTTAATTGCTTGACGCAAATGTTGCGCGTCGTTGTGCCAAATATCCAAATCGACAGATGTGATTGCTTAAAACTCATCCGCAATTTACCATTTGCGTTGACGACCGTGCCTTGCGTTTCGGCCGTCCACGTTGTCTCGGTTTCGGTGCGGCTGATGATGTCTAACACGTCGCCCGCTTGCACTTTTCGGTCTTGCGCGACGTTGTAAAAATCGGGGTCAATGTCAACCGTTACGTCCAATGGGGTCGAAAATTTTGACACTGTGGTGCCGCCGACGGTCATTGATAGGGCGTAAAAACCAGCGGGATTGATGTTGGCTTTGCCCGTCGTTGTGGCGTCTTTTAGGGTCAAATTTGAAAATCCTTCGGCAATTCCGCTCAAAGAAGCCTCAGAACGGGCGTCGTAATGCACCAATTGCGTCGCGACGTTTCCCGACAAAACGGTGCCGTCGGCTGCCAAAGCCTTCGTGCCTGCTTTGACGACCACGTTTGCTTGTTCCAATTTGCCCGTTGACAGCGGCGAGGCGAAGGCAACATCGGCTGCCGTGCCAGTCGTGGTGCTGCTGAACGATGTGTTTTGAACCGATACGCCCGTTGGTGCGGCGGCGAGGTTAATCATCGCAATTTTATCGGTCGAAATTTCGGCGATTGTCTCCGTCAACGCGTAATTTTTACGCACGGTTACGTAGTTCGGCGCGCTCAAAATGAGCGTGAATTCGAGCGGCGTTGCCACCGTCGGTGCGTCAACCGCTTTGACCGCAAGGGCGATAATGCCGCTCACTGCGCGGATTTTGCTTTCGCCAAAAATCGTAAAGATTTTGGCTTTATCGCGCCCCTCAATCGTCACAACCAAGTCGGTCGGCACGTTTTCCAATTTGGCAGCGTCGCCAATTTGGATAGAAATGGGGTTCACCAAAAAGGCGTTGCCCGTATAAATCGTCAAGTCTTTGGTCAAATCAGCGACCGTGCAAGAACCAATGAAAGCGGCGGAAACGGCGACGGCAACAAGCATTGCCAAGGCTTTTGAAAATAAATTTTTCATCGTGGAAATACGTTTTAAATTAAATCTGAATGGCGATTTAATTAATGATTAAAATTGAATTATAAAAATGAGATGAGACAGAATAAAAGGATTTGCAGGATTGTATTCAATCAAAAAAAAACTTTAAAATGGCGTTTTTACGCTTGAAAATCGTCAAAAATCGCTTTTATACTGAGGGGTCCTATTTTTTAAAAAATCCGATAAGCCAATCTGAAATTGACAACGGGGAAGAAATGACCGTACCATTTTTCGTTGAAATTGCGCGCGAGCGCAACGGCGTTTTCTTCGTTTTGCTTCAACAGAAGGCCTGGCTTTACGTTGATTTTGACCGTGTAATCGCCTTTGTATTGCGTGCCTAAATCAAAACTAACGTTCATACGTTTGCGCGGAAACGTGCGCCCAAAACCCATCCCTATATATGGTGAGACTTTTTGGCTAAAACCGACTTGAATGTTGCCGCTGCCAATGTCGTCCGAGTTGAGCGTGACGTCGTTAAATTTGATAACGCTAAGAATTTCACCGCCGACCGTCACTGTATTGTTGGGCAAATAAGACAGGCCGCCGACGAGTTTGAACCGCCCTTTTGCGCCTGGGCTGTACTCAAAGTTGAGCGCGATGTTGCTCAAATCAACGCGGGCGTCGATGGCGACAATGTTATTCGTTAGGGTGCCGTTGACCGTCGATTCATAGCTGTATTGGTAGCCATTTTTGGCGTAATCGGCGTAATTAATCGCGATTTTTCCCGCCCAATGTTTAGCGAAGCGGTAAGCCACATCGACACCGATGCCGTTTGTGACACCGAGATTTAGACCAACGGCGATGTTTTTCGTGAAATCGGGCGTTGTTGGAACCGTTGAACCTTTCAAAGCATCGAACGAACCTTGTCCAAACGCAGGCAGCGCGGCGAGCATAAAAATAGCGAGAATCATTTTTCTCAAACTTTTAGCGACCAGACGTAGTTGCTTTTTGGTTTTTTTAATCATTTTTAACTTTTTTTTGAGAGATGAAATAATTGAGCGTGGGAAAATTAGTTTTGACCGTTTTCAATGGACAGCGTTTATTGTTTCATATTAAGTTTTTCGTTTTTTATAACTTATTGTTACACTGATTGAAATAAATATGATTTTTAAAAAATTTATAAATAAAAATACCAAAAGACATATGAAATCACCGTTAATCGCCTTACTCTTTTTAGGTTTTACCGCAATCGTCGCGGCACAAAACGTTCCAACATTGGTTGAAAGTAACCCCCTCAGTATCGTGCCGCAACCCGTTAGGATGAGCCAAACGGACGGGGTATTTTCGATAAATAACCGCACGCAAATCGTTGTGCCAAACGGTGATGCGGCCTTCCGACGCGTGGCGCAACTGCTCGCTGATAGACTGCGAATTGACGGAACAAAAGTGTCGGTGATTGACGTAAACACTTTAAAATCAATGAATAACGTTGTTTTTTTTATGAAAACAACCAAAAGCGACGTTGGTACTGAGGGGTATAAACTAACGGTGTCGCCGCAACAAATCAACGTCTCGGCGGCTACCGAACAAGGCGCTTTTTACGCCGTTCAGACGTTGTTTCAGATGCTACAAAGTGACATTTATTCGGCGAAGACAATTAAACGCGTCAATTGGAAAGTGCCGTGTAGCAACATCGAAGATGGTCCACGTTACGCCTATCGCGGTTTGCATCTGGACGTGGCGCGCCACTTTTTTCCCGTTTCTTTCGTCAAAAAGTACATTGATTTGCTCGCTCTGCACAAAATGAACACCTTTCATTGGCACTTGACGGACGACCAAGGTTGGCGGATTGAGATAAAAAAATACCCCAAATTGACCGAAATTGGTGGTTTTAGGCGGGAGACTTCGGTTGGACACGACAACGAATCGCCGCAAAAATTTGACGGACAGCGCTACGGCGGTTTTTATACGCAAGCGGAAATAAAAGAAGTCGTCGCTTACGCAAATGCGCGCTTCGTGACCGTTATTCCCGAAATCGAGATGCCTGGCCACGCCCTTGCGGCGCTTTCGGCCTATCCTGAATTGAGTTGCGACCCGTCGAAAACCTACGAAGCGGCGACGCATTGGGGCGTTTTTGACGACGTTTTTTGTCCTTCGGAAACAACTTTTGCTTTCCTACAAGACGCTTTGACGGAAGTCATGGAATTGTTTCCGTCAAAATACGTTCACATCGGCGGCGACGAATGCCCCAAAACGGCTTGGAAAAATAGCGCTTTTTGTCAAGAATTGATGAAAAAAGAAGGCTTGAAGAATGAAGAAGAATTGCAAAGTTATTTCATTCGTCGGATAGAAAAATTCGTGAAATCCAAAGGGAAACGCATTATTGGTTGGGACGAAATCCTCGAAGGCGGCTTGGCACCCGACGCGACAGTCATGTCGTGGCGCGGCACTGAGGGCGGCATTGCGGCGGCAAAAGAAGGTCACGACGTTATTATGACGCCCGGGACGCATTGCTATTTGGATGCCTATCAAGCCGACCCCGAGACCGAACCTTTGGCAATCGGCGGCTTGACAACCTTAGAAAAAGTGTATAATTACGAGCCGACGCCCAGTGTTTTGAGCGACGAACAAGCCAAACGCATCTTGGGTGCGCAAGGCAACGTGTGGACGGAATATATGGTGTCTTCTTCGTATGTCGAATACATGGCTTATCCGCGCGCAATCGCTTTGTCGGAGGTGTTGTGGTCGCCCAAATCGAGCCGCGATTATGCGGGTTTTATTGGTCGTTTGTCGCCGCATTTAAAACGGCTTGACCGCTTAGATGTGAACTACGCCAAGCGACTTTTTGACGTGAAATCGGCTTTGATTATTCAAAATTCGGACCCCTCAGTATCTTTGACTTCGGTGGCAAAAACGGGCGATATTCGCTACTCAACGGACGGTTCCGAGCCTAAAATAACGTCGCCAATTTACGCACAATCCATTGGTATTACGCAACTTACGACGGTCAAGGCACTGGTTTTTCAGAACGGTAAAGCCGTGGGCAAATCAACGACAACGACCTTCGTACCGCATTCAAGTTTGGGGGTGAAGTACGATTTGAAATATGAACCTAAAAATACCTATGAGTCGGGCAAATCAGGCTTGACAAACGGCATTCGCGGCGGCGAAAAAAGCTACGGGCAATGGACGGGTTTTGAGGGAAAAGATATGGAGTTGACGATGGATTTTGGCGCGCCGAGACCGTTTCAAGAAGTGCGCATTCAGTTCCTCAATAAGCCTTCCGCGTGGATTTTTCTGCCCGATTTCGTCACGGTGAGCGTGTCAAATGATGGCAAAGAGTGGCTCGATATTGACCGTGCTGACTTTGCGCACAGTCGCAGTTTGAAAAACACGTCAATCCGCGAAGCCAAATTGCGTTTTTCGGAATACACGAAGCCAAAACGGTACATCAAAATTTTGGCAAAAAACATTGGCGTCTGTCCGAAAGGGCATCGTGGCGAAGGCAACACGGCGTGGCTGTTTGCGGATGAAATTATCGTTGATTGACGCACAATACTGAGGGGTCCTCTTTTTTCATAAAATTAGAATTTAAAACGACATCTGTTTACTAATTAAAACCACTTTAGATTATGGAACGAAAAATTGACGGTTGGCACAGTCCCCGACTCAACAAATACATGGAAATTGCCACGTATGGACACTTCGGTTTTGCCCTTTTATTGGTGCCGACGGCTGCGGCCGATTATCTCGAATATGAGCGCTTTTTGTTGCTCAAAGTCCTTGAAAAGCCGATTCGGGAAGGCAAAATTAAGGTTTTCAGCATCAATTCTATCAACAAAGAAAGTTGGTTGAACGATGAAATGCACCCGCGCAACAAGTCAATTCGGCACCAAGAATTCAACGAATACGTCTATCAAGAAGTGATTCCGTACATCAAAGCAAACACGAGCGAAGAGACGGATATTATCGTTTGCGGCGCGAGTTTTGGGGCTTTGCATTCGATGAATCTGTTTTTGAAACGCCCCGATTTGATTAATGGCGTCATTGCGATGAGCGGTTGCTACGATTTGTCGGCTTACACGGGCGACTATTTCGACCAAGATGTTTACTTCAATTCGCCTGCGCATTACATTCCTGGGTTGACCGACGAATGGTATTTGAATCTTATTCGTTCGTCCCGAAAAATTCTCATTTCGGCGGGTTCGGGCGACTGGGAAAAACCCGAAGCGAGCCGCAGTTTTTCCACCATTTTGAGCCAAAAAGACATTCCCCACGAACTCGATATTTGGGGACACGATATGCCGCACGATTGGGACACGTGGCGTAAAATGTTGCCGTATTACATCGAAACGCGGTTTTAAATTTCAGATTTCAGATTCCAGATTCCAGATTTCAAACAGCACTTGAAATTTGGAATTTGGAATCTGGAATTCAAAATCCTTTGATTCATGATAAATCTTGACCAACAATTATTTTATTTTATTAATAACAATTTGCATATCGGTTGGCTCGACAAACTCGCGCCGTATTGGCGGAGTATGTATTTTTGGCTGCCGATGTACGTCTTTTTCATCAGCTATTTGTTTCTTCATTTTAATGGAAAAAAAGTTGCTTTGTACCTTCTTGCGCTCGGTTTGACGGTCGGCACGGCGGATGTTGTGAGCAGCCGTTTGATTAAAAAAAGCGTTGCGCGTTTGCGCCCTTGCAACGATGAAAATATCAAGCCGCGCGTTAAATTATTGGTGCCTTGCGGCGGCGGTTACAGCTTCACATCGAGCCACGCAACGAATCATTTTGCGGTAGCCATTTTTATTATATTAACGTTTGTTGGTAGGCGTAAATGGTTGAAATACGCGCTTTTAATTTGGGCAGCCAGTATTGCCTTTGGGCAAGTGTACGTCGGTGTACACTATCCTTTGGATGTTGTGTGCGGCGCTCTTTTGGGCGTTGGTGTGGGTTATTTGGGCGCCTTTGTTCTCAATAAATATGGCGCTTCCTATCTTGATTTTGGCTAAATTTGAATCCATTTTTATGGCGTTGCGCGTTTGTATTTCTCTCTAAAGGACCCCTCAGTATAAAACCGTATTTGGCACAAAAAATCACTATTTCACCATTAAAACAATCGATAAATGAAAAGAACACCTAAAAAATGGATAGATTACACGGGTTGGACGGTGGAACAACATGAGGCGCATCTCCGCACGGAGCCTGCTTTCTTGGACTACTATAAACAATTTAACCCCAAATGCATTGACGAATTTATTCGGAAGTATGCGGCAGGTAAATACGATAGGCTTGAGCGAGAAAAGTACTATAAGTCTGCGTATGAAGCGTATCAAATGCGCTATTTAAGTAGTGCGGATAGTTATATTGACCAAATCTTGCAAAAGAAATTGTTCGATTTGCAATGTCAATGGCGGGCTGGTTTGATTGAATTGCCATTGGTGGATATTATTGCCGATTTTGATTATTGGTCAAGTAGCGAAAAGATTCGTTCTTGTCCGTTTATTCCACCTATTAGTGAGGCAGACATAGACTTATGTATCCGTTTTTTGAACGAAGAGATCGATTGGTCACAAGACAACTATACTGAAAGAATTTGGCAGGACTACGATGGATTTAAAAATCAGCAGTTTGTCGATGACCATGCTGGCGAGCTAGAAGCTGAAGCAATCGCTGATTATAGTTGTGCCGAAATGTGCGATATCTATCAATTCTTCAATACCTTTCAAGGGACAACTGGTTTACTCAATTTGCCTGATTTGCGGGGTAAAATAGAGAAAGAATACAACGCTGTTGGGCGTGATATTTACGAAAAAGCATACGATGCAAAAAGTAAAGCGGAGGGCACTTACAAAGAGCCCGATTTAATCGAAGTAGATGAGCAAGGCATACCCGTACCTTATGAGTATCTGCCCAATTTATACGCCTTTGACCCAGACAATTTTATTGAGGCAGTTGAGGATGAACACACCAAAGAGTTGAACAAGTACTACAACCATTGCAGAAAACGTAATCATGACCTCAATTACGACGGATTGGAGGACGACCTGGCATTTTTACAAGAGACCAACGAACCCGTGGCGATTGATGCCTATTCAGATTGGCGCATAGCTGTCCGCGTGGCTGTGTATAAATTTCGACAAAAAAAAGCCGCCGAGATGTTGCCTTATGCCTACGATTCGTACCTATTAGAATTTGATGACGAAGAAGATGTAAACAAAAGTATCGCTAACCGTGTGGCAGCCTATAAATATGACGAAGAAGATAGATACAATACGTATAAGCGTTTGATGCATTACAAAAAAATCTTTCTTGACGGTCGTGAAGCTTTGACTGGGAAGCGGGATTTTAAGTATTTTTAAGCACCCAAACTGTTTGGGTGATTATCTTTATCAGAAAATAATCACCCAAGCAGTTTCCCAAACAATTTCTAAAATAATTTTAGGACCCCTCAGTATTTCGCTTTAAAAATCCCTTTTGGCGTCGTATGTTTGCGGGCAATTTGAAGCAAACCTTTTAATTATCAATTAATTATCAACTCTATTATCAAATTGCGCTATGCCGAAAGACATCTCTATTAAGTCTGTCCTCATTATTGGTTCAGGTCCGATTATTATTGGACAAGCCTGCGAATTCGATTATTCTGGCACTCAAGCCGCCCGTTCGCTCCGCGAAGAAGGCATCGAAGTCACGCTGATTAATTCTAATCCAGCGACAATTATGACCGACCCCGTTACCGCAGACCATATTTATCTGCTGCCGCTAACGGTCGAATCACTCGCTTTTATTCTCGAAAAACATCAAATTGACGCGGTTTTACCCACAATGGGCGGACAAACGGCGCTCAATCTTGCCATCGAAGCCGACAAACAAGGCTTATGGGAACGATTCAATTGCCGCATGATTGGCGTGGATATCGCCGCGATTGAACTCTGCGAAGACCGCGAAAAGTTCAAGCAATTGATGATTCAGTTGGGTATGGGCGTCGCTCCTTCGTTCATCGCGAATTCGTTTTTGGAAGGCTACGAAGCGGCTCAAAAAATCGGTTATCCGTTGGTTATTCGTCCGTCGTTTACGCTTGGTGGCACAGGTGGCGGTTTTGTTCACAAAGAAAGTGAATTTGCCGAAGCCTTGAAACGCGGTTTGGATGCGTCGCCAACGCACGAAGTTTTGGTCGAAAAAGCCGTTTTGGGTTGGAAGGAATACGAATTAGAATTGCTACGCGACTCAAATGACAATGTTGTTATCATTTGTACCGTCGAAAATCTCGACCCGATGGGCATTCATACGGGCGACTCGATTACGGTGGCTCCCGCTATGACTTTGAGCGATACAGCGTTCCAAAATATGCGGTCAAGCGCGATTATGATGATGCGGGCTTTGGGCAATTTCTCTGGCGGTTGTAATGTTCAATTTGCGTTAAACCCTGAAAATGAGGAACTTATAGCGGTTGAAATTAATCCACGTGTGTCGCGTTCGTCGGCTTTAGCGTCAAAAGCAACGGGTTATCCGATTGCAAAAATTGCCGCAAAATTGTCGATTGGCTATCATTTGAATGAATTGAAAAATCAAATTACAAAGACCACTTCGGCGTATTTTGAACCGTCTTTGGACTACGTGATTGTCAAGATGCCGCGTTGGAATTTCGATAAATTCCCTGGAGCGGATGATACGTTGGGCTTGCAAATGAAATCGGTTGGCGAAGTGATGTCAATCGGTCGCAATTTCTTGGAAGCTTTGCAAAAAGCTTGTCAATCGCAAGAAAATGGTCGCGCAGGCTTGGGCGCGGATAAAAAAGAATGGATGCGGACGGAAGACATCCTAAAACGCTTAGAACGGGCGTCTGACGACCGTATTTATCGCGTAAAAGACGCTTTACGTCTGGGTATTCCGTCAAAAACGGTGCAGAAAATTACGGGTATTGACCCTTGGTACATTGGTCAAATTAAACGTTTAGTGGAGTACGAAGAGCGTCTTTTGCGCTTCAACGTTGCGGAGGATATTCCGAAAGATTTCTTTTTGGAACTGAAACAACATGGCTATTCTGATGCTCAAATCGCGTGGGTTTTGCGGATTAAAGAGGAAGAAGTTACGCGGCAACGGAAGAAATTGGGCATCCGTCGGGTTTATAAGATGGTGGATACGTGCGCGGCTGAATTTGAGGCGAAAACGCCGTATTTCTATTCAACTTTTGAGGGTGAAAACGAAAGTATTCCAACCGTTGGAAAGAAAAAAATCATCGTTTTAGGTTCCGGACCGAATCGGATTGGTCAAGGCATTGAGTTCGATTATTGCTGTGTTCACGGACTTTTGGCGATAAAAGAGGCGGGTTTTGAGTCGATTATGGTCAATTGTAATCCCGAAACGGTTTCGACGGATTTTGACATGGCGGATAAACTTTATTTTGAACCCGTGTATTGGGAACATCTTTTGGAGATTATTGAGCATGAAAAACCCGAAGGTGTGATTGTTCAATTAGGCGGTCAAACGGCGTTGAAATTGGCGGAAAATCTGCACAAAGCGGGCATAAAAATCATTGGAACGAGCTACGATATGATGGATATTGCGGAAGACCGTGGGCGTTTTTCCGACCTTTTGAAAGACATTGACATTCCTTATCCTGAGTACGGCGTTTCCGCAGATGCGGACGAAGCGTTGGTTTTGGCGAATAGAATTGGCTATCCCGTTTTGGTGCGTCCGAGTTATGTGATTGGTGGTCAAAACATGAAAATTGTTATCAATGATACGGAATTAGAGCGTGCCGTTTTGCATATTTTCCGACAAATGCCCGATAATCGCGTTTTGATTGACCGATTCTTGGAACGCGCAAAGGAAGCGGAAGTTGATGCGATTTTTGACGGCGAAAACTTCCACATCATGGGTATCATGGAGCATATCGAGCCGGCGGGCATTCATTCGGGCGACTCGGCGGCGATGTTGCCGACTTACAGTTTGGGACCAATTGTGTTGGAACAAATGACGGAATATGCGGAAAAATTGGCGCGGGCATTGAATATTCGCGGCTTGATTAATATTCAATTTGCGATTAAAGACGATAAAGTTTACGTCATTGAAGCCAATCCGCGCGCATCTCGGACAACACCTTTTATTGCAAAAGCATATCAAATTCCGTATTTGAATGTCGCAACAAAAGTGATGTTGGGAACCCATAAATTGACAGATTTTACGTTCGATAAGTCAAAATTGACGGGCTATGCGATTAAAGTGCCTGTTTTTAGCTTTAATAAATTCCCGAATGTTGACAAAAAACTCGGACCCGAAATGAAGTCAACGGGCGAAGCGATTCATTTTATCAAAGACTTGAAAGACCCGTATTTTAGGGAATTGGATAGGAATCGGTATATGTTCTTGTACCAATAATTTAATGATGAATGATGAGTTATGAATGATAAATTTTAACGATTTCTTATACACACCTTATCATTTATCACTTTTTAGGACCCCTCAGTATAAAGCCTAAAAAAGCCGTTCCCATGATGTCGGAACGGCTTTTTTTAGGCTTTAAATTCTACAATAAATTCAACTTTCTATTTCAATTTTTCGTAAAATTTGCGGCTTAATTCAATGCTTTTTTTGTCAATAAAGATGGTCATTAAATAGGAGATAATGAAGGTAATGATGAGCGTTAAAATGAAAATTAGTAAGACGGCATTGTTATAATATTTCCAGTCTTTAAATTGAATGATTAAGTAGGAACTGAAAGAGGCAATGACGATTGGGTGGAGTAAATACATCGAAAAAGATATTTTTCCGAGGAATAAACTTGCTTTGTTGGTGAACAGTTTTTGTAAAAATTTGGAACATAAAATGCTGAAAATCAACAAAGTAGCGCCGATTGTGTGGTACAATTCGTAGGAACTGAAAATGCCTAAACTGAAATGACGGTAAATCGTTTCTTCGGTTTTTACAAAATTTGAGGCAGGATAAGACGCCAAGTAGAAGCCAGTCATTAGCAGGGGAATTAGAATAAAAGGCTTATTGAATTGCGTGAATATTTGGGGTTTATGGACCATCAAATCGGCTAAAATAATACCGATTAAAAAGGCTAAATAGAAGGCTTGCATCATGCCAATGAAGTACATAAAAACGAGGCTGTAAACGACCCATCTTGAATGCATTTGTCCGAATAAAGCCAAAATCGCAAAAACTAAAAAAGAGCCGTACATTTCGGTGCCGAGTGTCCATAAAACGGTGATATAGACGTTGTTCATTTTAAAAAAAACATCCCATAAAGTCATCCGAAGCATGGTTATAATATCCATATCAAAATTGCCATTAACGGACAACCACCACGTGGATTTTGTTATCGTTGCGGCTTCTGGGCTATAGACGCCGCCGAAAAATTTGACGGCATAAAATAAGAGTGTTGCGAACAAAACGGGCAGCATCAAACGCGGATAGCGCTTAATCGCAAGACCCCTCAGTATATCGACGTTTTTTGTTTGAAAAAAGCTATAACTTAACACAATTCCGCTCAAAACGAAGAAAATGGACACGGCCATGCTGCCATTTACGAAGAAGTTGAGGGGTGAAGTCCCGACCATTTTTTCAACATTGCCGTTGTCCATGTGTCCTTCGGACATATTCATGGAATAATAAGCGGGATAAAAACCTAAGGTAAAATGATGCAACAGCACGATAAAAGCGGCTATTCCGCGAATGCCTTCCAAGCATTTTATTTTATTTCCAGTTTGTTCTAACATCATTTTTCGTTATTTTGAAGTGTTTTTATGGATAAAATTGCCCAAATACTGAGGGGGTCCTATTTTTTCATTTCCCCTATTTCATTTCCCCTATTTCATTTCCCTTTTTCTGTCCAATGTACAAGCCTAAAATCACCAATAAAGTCCCAACGACGGTGTATAAGCTGATGGGTTCGTTCATAATAAAATAGGCGTAAACGAAACCAAAAGTGGGGCATAAGTAGAGCCATAAAGCGGCTTTTACGGTGTCGATTTTTAACAAATACAACCACATTTGGACGGCGGCAATGGAAACGAAAACCAGCCATGCGACGGCGTACCAAAATCGCGCGTCGTAGTGATTGTGGCTGAAATCGGACAGACCAAAAGTGAAGGGTAATAAGCAAATACCGCCGAGTAAAACTTGCCATGCGTTGATGGCGAGGCTCGGTAAACGCCACGTTTTGCTCGAATAATAAACGGTGCCAATGGAGTAGGCGAGGAGGCTTAGTGTAATCAATATTAAACCTTTTATTGTAACGTAACTTGTTAGTAGTAAAGGATATACGACAATTGAGACGCCAATGATTCCGAAAATTAAGCCAAGCCATTCACTGCGTTTTATCGCGCGTTTCATCCACAAACCCGACAAAATGGAAATCATCAGCGGGTTGATACCGACCGATAAACTGCCCACACCCGCCGATAATTCTTGCATCGCGAGGACGTATAAACCGAGGTAAACGGTCACGTTGAGCAAGCCATAAATGAGGATTGGTAGCCATTCGTCGCGCTCAGGAAGGCGGTATTTTCTTAATATATGAGCGCCAAAAAGCATTAACACGGCGGCAATAAAAAAGCGT
>JAYUKJ010000419.1:0-4013 GCA_043764555.1 Saprospiraceae bacterium | reverse complement strand
CACGGTCGCCCTTATGTGGACGGTGTTAAAATCGTTAAATTGACGACATTAGGTTTAAAGCCTCGCCGACGTTGTGCGTCCGAATTTGCTGCGATAACGGTTTATAACAGTCATTGGTGAATAGTTATTGGATGAAAAGTTATTTTGTACCGTTGATTGCCACGGCGAATACTGCGGCTGTCTATTTATTTCTACTCGGAAAAGTCTTTTTTCTACTCGGAAAAGTCTATTTTCTACTCAGAAAAGTCTATTTTCTACTCAGAAAAGTCTATTTTCTACTCAGAAAAGTCTTTTTTCTACTCAGAAAAGTCTTTTTTCTACCTTTCAAAATCTATTTTCCACTCGGAAAAGTCTTTTTTCCACTCGGAAAAGTCTTTTTTCTACCTTGCAAAACTATTTTTCTACTCGGAAAAGTCTTTTTTCTACCTTGCAAAGTCTATTTTCTACTCGGAAAAGTCTATTTTCTACCTTGCAAAATCTATTTTCTACTCGGAAAAGTCTTTTTTCTACCTTGCAAAATCTATTTTCTACTCGGAAAAGTCTTTTTTCTACCTTGCAAAACCGTTTTTCTTTGCACTTTTTTGTCCGTACACCAATGCTTTAAAATTGGTAAATCCGTTATTGAATGTTGTAAAATTGGGCTTGGATAGAAAGATAAGATATTTTACTGAAATAAAATAGCGTTTTTCAAAACGAAAGGAACTAAAACAAAGAAATAAAAGTTATATACTTGTACTGCATCTATCTTATCATAAATGCAGTTGGGCATACGCCATTTTTTCAACTTTTTTTTCCACCAAAACAACCTTTTACAATGATAAAGATTCTTTTAGATTTTGGCAAACTGAGCCAAGACGATTTCAAAATCCGCTTGGAGTACCAGTTCAAACAGTTGAACGGCAACGCCACTTACGGCGTGTTCAACGCGCACATCGCAACGCTCGGAACCTTGGCTTCCGCCTATTCAGACGCCTTATTTGCGGTCAAAGCGGGCGGACCCGTGGAATTGAAGAACCAATTGCGGACAGACGCGAACCTTTTCTTGGCGAAATTTGCCAACAAAATTGAGGGCGTTGCCAACGACTTAGCCACGAAGGAAGACGCAGTTGCGTTTATTAAAGGCGCGGGTTTCAACGTTTCCGAAAACAACACCAAAGTGCGGCAGAATTTTTTGGAAACGCCCGACGACTTGACCGTTACGGATGAAAAACAACGCAAAGGAGCTTGCGCGTTGACGTGGAATAGGGTCGCAGGGGCGTTGACTTACAGCATTCAAGTGTCGGATAAAGACGGCAATTGGCAAGACCTCGGCGTTTCGACACAGTCTAAATTTTTACATCAAGGAACGGACTGGGAAGTCAAAAGAACCTACCGCGTGAAAGCCATCGGTGCTGGTACTTTGATGAGCGACTACACCGAAGCCGTCAGCGTCTGGGTTCGGTGAGTCCCATTTTTTTTGCTTGTATTGAGCAAAAAATGGCGTTTTCCGATGTTTTGGGATGCCGTAAAGACGCCCTACTGAGGGGTCCTTTTTCCGAACCCACATTTACAAAAAAAGCCTTTCAACGACCATTGCGGTTGCTGAAAGGCTTTTGTTATTGTGTCGAAATAAGTGGATTCGAACCACTGACCCCCGCCATGTCAAGGCGATACTCTAACCAACTGAGCTATATTTCGAAGCATTTATTACCTTTTCTTTTAAAGGTGACGCAAAGATAGGCGTGGTTTTCCTTTTTCAAAATTTGAACGCTTCTTTTTTGAAAAAATACTGAGGGGTCCTTTTATTTGAAAATAATGGGCATCGAAAACACGGAACGGACGGCTTGTTCGCCTTGCTTGCCCGCTTTCCATTTCGGCATGGCTTTGATAACGCGGATTGCCGCTTGATTGAGCGCTTCGATGAGTTTTTGGTCGATTTCTGCGGACAATTCGACCGTTTTACCATCATCGGCGCGTTTAAAATAAGCATATCGGCGGACGGTCACGTTTGAAATACTGCCATCAACGTTGACCACAAAGCTCAAAAAGACGCGCCCATCGGCTTGCACTTTTTGCGCTTCGGGCGGTATTTTCACGTTGGTGTCCAAGTATTTGAAGAAAGCGGCGAGTCCGCCGTCAAATTCGGCTTGGTGTTCCGCCAATTCATAGACATTGACGTCGTCCTTGAAAGGCGCATAGGCGATGGCTTGCGTGGGAACTGATTTGGTGAGCATTTGATTTTGGGCAGACACATTGCTCAACGAAAAAAATGCGAGAACGGAAAGCGTTGCGCTGCTTTTGACGGTGTGTTGGAACAACATAAAAGGATGCGTTTTTGAAAAATGATGAAAGGATTATTTGTTTATAAATGTAGGAGCAAAGTTATAATTTTTATAATTAGAATATATAAAATTTTAAACATAAATTTTGTCCCATACGCATAATGCTCTAACAAACAAGGGTTAAAAAGTAGGTTGAAAAAATATGTCACACCCCCTCAGTATTCTGCATCGTTTTGGCTAAGGATTTGCCAACTTGCCCTTTGAGAAGGGATTAAAAGTGAAAAGTGAAAAGTGAAAAGTGGGGGACGTTTTAATACTTTTCACTTTTCACTTTTCACTTTTCACTTAATTTCCAAAGTGCTAACAGTTGAATTTTACCATTACTTTCTTTCACACATTTTTTTATGAATTTTGAACCACTACAACCTTTAGCTTCCGAGACCGAATGGGTCGTCGCAAGGCTCAATTACGCCGAGCCTTTAGAAGTTTTTCTGGTAAAATCCGTCAAGCCTTTCGTTAACAGCCTCGTGCAAGCGGGCATCGTTGACCGCTATTTTTGGCAACGCAGCAAGGTCGGTGGGGCGCACATTATCGTCGCCATGCGGGGCAACGGACAGACGCTCAATGAGTTGGTTTTGCCCAATTTGGCGGAACATTTCCTGCGTTATGTCGAAGACAAACCGTCGCGGAGAGCCATTGACCGCGCCGATTTGGAACCCAATAATGCCATCCAAACGGAGCAGTACAAACCCAATACGGAGGTGGTTGGCGGCGACGTTGGGCAACCAATTTTCGAGCGTTTTGAGCAAGCCTCGAGTGACGCCGTTTTGACTTTTTTGGCGGTCAAATACGACAATTGGACGTCGATGGAAGTGGCGGCAATTGCCATTCAATTGCAGATGGGTTTCTTGGATTCAGCAGGTTTGGACACGGCGGACGCGGCGCAATTCTGCGAATTTTATTTGGCACATTACGCCGACGAATCGTTCTCTCCGCAGCTTTTTGAGTATATTTTCAGGCGCCACGAGCCTGAATTGTTCGCTTTTCACAAAAAAACGTGGCAAGCGCTCAAAACGGGCGATTTGTTTGAAGAGCGTTATTTCAATCGCTGGTTGGAACAATGTTATCTCGCAACGGAGGACATCCGCCTGACTTTCCGAAACCGCGCCTTGCAAACCGAGCCGCGTTTTTCGGCCATTTGGCAGATTTACGCGCAATTTATCAAGGCAACCAACAAGCGACTTGGTCTCACAGGACGCCATGAATCCCTCGTTTTTTACGTCCTGATGCGGTCGTTGGAACAGCTTTGTCCCGTTAAAAAAATTGCTTAGAATTTCAAATTCCAAAGATTTCAAGTTCCAAATTCCAGATTCCAAAGATTTCAAATTCCAAAGATTCCAAATTCCAGATTCCAGAGATTCCAAATTCCAAAGATTCCAAATTCCAAATTCCAAATTCCAGATTCCAGAGATTCCAAATTCCAAAGATTCCAAATTCCAAGGATTCCAAATTCCAAAGATTCCAAATTCCAAAGATTCCGAATACTCCGAACTCTAAAATACTGAGGGGTCTTTACTGAAACTTGGAATTTGGAATCCTTGGAATTTGGAATCCTTGGAATTTGGAATCCTTGGAATTTGGAATCCTTGGAATTTGGAATCCTTGGAATTTGGCATCCTTGGAATTTGGCATCCTTGGAATTTGGCATCCTTGGAATTTGGCATCCTTGGAATTTGGCATCCTTGGAATTTG
>JAYUKJ010000418.1:0-4015 GCA_043764555.1 Saprospiraceae bacterium | reverse complement strand
GCTGCCGCCAAACGCCGCCCGTATCGAAGGGCAAAAAGTATTCTTCAATCGTCAAAGCCGTGCTTGACACCATATACGACCGTTTCAAGTCATTGTCAGAAAACCAACGAGATTGCGCCAGCGTCAAATATTCTTTGGTTTCGTCATTGAAAAAAACGGCTAAAAGGATGGAAAAATCGTTTTTTGTCCGCAAATACTTAGTTTTTGCCGCCAAGCCACTATCGCTTTGTAACGTACCGAAAGCACCCAAAACATAGCTGTTTTCATCCCGTTCCCGCTTGCTTTCCGCACCCGACGACTGATTGTAATGCCGTTTATTCGGTGGCACAAGCAAGGTCAAAACAGCATCTACCAATGTTGTTTTGCCCGAACCATTTGCACCTGTTAAGAGAGAATTTTTTCCATTTGGTTGCAGTTTCCAAATCTGTCCATCGAAAGTTCCCCAATTGTATATTTCTACGTAGCTTAGGCGAAAGCCTTCTTGCTGTAACATAATTTTACGGTTTTGTAGTCGGCTATTTTAGTTGCCGACCGAATTATTTAGAAATAACTTTTGGAAAGTTAAAAACTTTCCAAAAGTTGTAAGTTATTCAAAATCAATTTTTTATAAAATTCACCTTCGGAATTATCGGCTTTGTGTAGTATTCTAAGGTTACCTTACATTCCCGAAGGGAATCATATGTTTATAGAAAGGTTCAAAAGCTATTTGCCTTAATCCCGAAGGGATTGTATGTGAAAATGCTAATAAATCACATACAATCCCTTCGGGATTAAGAACAAATCGTGATTTTTTTCCTATAAACATACATTCCCTTCGGGAATTTAGGATACGACATAAAACTGATAATTCTCTTTATTTTTAACCGCATCGAATTCGATGCAGTTAAATCTATTCCGATAATTCAGCCGTTGTTTCCCCACCTTTCAGCCCTAAAAAATTATCGCTCGACACCACTTTTTCGCCCGTTTTTAGTTCCAATTTCTCCCGCGCACCGCCTGCAATATGACCACCTTCAATGGCGGCATCTCGGTTTTCATTAAAGCCTTGCGCGTCTTCTCTCGCCGCAATTAATCGCGTTGATTCTTCACCTAACATACTGAAAATCAATTCAATAGGTGTCATGTGGTCGCGTAGATTTTGACGTGCCAAACCCTTTATTTTTGAATGTTCCGACGGCGTTACACCGAACGTGGCTTTGGCAATTTCTGCTGTCAAAATGCTGTACTCCTGCCCTTCCGTCACGCCGCGATTTTTCCATTCATCAGTCAATGATTTTCGGACTTCAATGCTCTGCAAACGGCGGGTAATCCATTCATCAGAATAGCCTTTTGCTTTATATATTTCGGCTTGTCGTTCCGTCAACAATTCAGGATTTTGGGTTTCATCCAAAGTCCGTTTTCCGACTTCTGCCAACCACAATTTAAACGGCTCTGCCTTAGGCGACGGCACGGACATCATAATGCGAAACACCCCCTCAGTATTAGCGATATCAGATGGGTATTTTTTACCATCTGCACCTTGGAATTTCACCTTTTTACAAATTGTAAAAAGGTGCGGTTCACGTTTTTTCAAGGCACTCCAATACACATTTGGATTTGCGCTATCCGTCAATACTTCGATAATGTCAATTATCGAATAATACATTTCGCCTTCTAATTCAATTTGACGAATTTCTTTTTGCTCAAAAACAGCTAATTGATTCTCCATTTTAAGTGTCGGTTTTTTAATGGTATCACGGACTTCAGTCCGTGAATAATTGGACTTTTAATGTTAAAATTATTCACGAACTAAAGTCCGTGATACAAAAAGAGACCCCTCAGTATAAAAGCTATTTTAGGTGTTTTTTTCTTCATTTTCACGCGCTAAAATGTGCTTAATATGCGCCTCTAAAACGTCTCTATCGGGTAAATACAATTGGTATTTTGACACCAAAATTTGATTCGTAATACCATCTAAAGCGTACTCAATCAATACGTTATCTTTTTCAGCCGTTAGAATAATGCCAATCGGTGCGTTGTCGCCTTCGGTATTTTCTTCTTTTTTGAAATAAGATAAATACATATTCATTTGGCCAATATCGTAATGCTCAACTTCACCCCTTTTTAAGTCAATTATAACAAAACAATGTAAAATGTAATGGTAAAAAACCAAGTCAACACGGTAGTTTTTATTGGCAATCGGAATGCGGTATTGTTTGCAAACGAACGCAAAGCCTTTCCCCAATTCAAGCAAAAATTGTTGAATATTATCCAAGATCCGTTGCTCCAATTCGCTTTCTTTATAGTCATAATTGTCGGGCAAACCCAAGAAATCTAAAACCATCGGGTCTCTGATAATATCTTCCGCTTTTTCGATAATTTGCCCCTTTTTCGCCAATTTCAGTATTTCCTCCTTGCTTGTACTCAAAGGCAAACGGTGAAAAAGGGAATTACTTTTCTGCCTTTTCAACTCCTCAACCGTCCAATTTTCTCTAACAGTTTGCTGTTCATAAAAACTTCTTTCAAGAGCATCGTCCAATTTTAACAATTCAATCACGTGCGTCCACCTCAATTGGTGAATGATTGATTCACCAATTGACGGGTAAACCAAGTATAATTTTCTAATATAAACCAAGCTACTACGGCTGAATGTTTTACCATATTTGGCGAATAAATCACGCGCCAATTTGTCAAAGAGCTTCGTCCCGTATTCCGCTTTTTCGTTCCCATTTTGCTCAAATTCGACAATGTGTTGCCCAATTTCCCAATACGTCATAAGTGATGTATTGCCCACAAAATTGGCCACTTTTTGCCGTCCTTTACGTAATAATTGACCAATTTTGTCAATTAACGCGTCATAATCATTGTTTTTAAAAACAGGTTTTGCCGTTATTACGGGCGTTTGTTGGCTCATTTGCGCCAGCCATAATTTAAACGGTTCTGCCTTCGGCGATGGCACGAACATGATAATCCGAAGTACCCCCTCAGTATTCGTGCAATCGGTCAAACGTTGTTTGCCATCTTCGGCTTTCATCTTCAAACGCCGACAAATTGTCGGCATTTGAGGCTCACGCCGTTTCATAGTTGTCCAATAATCTCTTGGACTTTTACTGTCGGTTAACACCTCGATAATGTCAACAATGGAAAAATACACCTCGCCCTCATGCGTGGTTTGACGAATGTTTTTTTGCTCAAAAACGGTTAATTGGTTATCCATTTTAAATATTGGTTTTAAAAGAATTTGAAAATATTTTAATTTTAAATACAAAATGTTTAGCAAAACTATCTTTTGTTTTAAAACAAAAAAATATTTTAATCAAAATTTTCAAAAAGGCCCCCTCAGTATTTTAACCATTTTTAATACATTTTACTGCATTTTAGCCCTAATTTCCTCCAATTTCTCATTGTTTATCTTCGATTTCAAAACCCGCCGCGCTTCGTAGGTTTTGTTTTGAGCATCGTGGCTGCGGACGTCAATTTCTTTCAAAAAGCCCAACGACACCGCCGTATTGATGTAGGCATCAAGGCGTTCTAAGAGTTTGACTTTATCGGATTTGTCGCCAAAAAACAGTTCGATGCGGTCTTTGATTTCCTTGCTCGTCAAAAACAGCTTTCGGGCGTCCGTATTTTTTATATCAAATTCTTCTAATGCCTCGCGCAAGACAACGCATAGTAAAGTGACTTCATACGAAATCGGCATCCGACGCACCAAACGCGGCGTTTGCACGGCTTCACCTTCCACATTATCGGGCTGCGATAGATAGGCAAAACCTTCTTGTTCATTGAGTATCAATTCAATACCCATGATGGAAAAATAACTACGAATCTGTTGCTGAAACGCGATAACGTCGTTCCAAACGGCTTTATCGTCGTCATAAATAATGCTTTGCAAAAGCTTAATGAGCAAGGGCGAATATTTTGGAATCTCCATTTTAACTGATTTTGATTTAACACATTTTTTTGTTTAACACATTTTATTTTTTTAACACATAGGCACATAGGACACATAGTTTTTTTCTTTTTTTTTAATCTAAAA
>JAYUKJ010000417.1:0-1198 GCA_043764555.1 Saprospiraceae bacterium | reverse complement strand
AGTAAAATTCGACAAAACAATAGTAAAAATCGATTAAACAATAGTAATTCTCGATTAAGTAATAACGAGCGTCGATTAAATAATAATAATAATCGACTAAATGACATAAATCATCGACAAAAAATTGATAATTCAGATTCTGCACCTTTTCAAACATCAAACGCTAAACTTAAAACCAACTACTCTTTTCATTTTGAAGAAGGCTTATTTCAAATCCAAGACAGCCGTTTTGCCCTGTTTTTCGACGGCGACCGAACAACGGGTTTGTATGATTATACGACGGATGTTTTTTTGAAAAATAATTTGAAAGACAGCTTGCCAAATGAAGTGGAGCGGCTGGAAAAAGTAATCAAAGCCGTGACTCAGCAGTATCATAAAGCGATGATTAGCAATCAGTTAGTGCCAAAATAGGCGTTTATACTGAGGGGGCCTTCTCACTTACATTTTTTATAAAAATTTGCCAATAATCGGTGCAATTCTATCATCGCGTCTTCCGTGATGTCGTTGTAAGCCAATTTTTTTTCAAATAAGGTAATTTTGCGAATGTCGGAATCCGCAATATTCGATTTCATCGCCAACGTTTGAATAAATGCATCATCCATAACCCGCGTATTTAGATGGTAGCGTTCGCGGACAAACGTCTGAAACTGCTTGACTTTCATGTCGCAAATACGGACGTGTTCGCCGCCTCGGAAATACATCAAACTGACGGTTTGGATAAATTGGAGCGATGTATTTGACTTCTCTTCCAAAATCGGAATGATGCGTTGCCGCCGTTTTGCGCCCAAAATGAAGTAAATCGCGACCAAACCGAGCATCAGAAACCACGCCCATCGCAGAGAAGGCTGTGCCAAAATAAATCTTAGCGGGCTGTCTTTGTCAATCATTGAATTGTTACCATTCATTTTATTGACGATTACGCTTGACGTTCGGCTCTTGTCGTCCCAATAAATCACACCGTCTTGAAGGTGCGAAAATGCCTTGCTGACGTAGCGCAATTTTGAAGAATCCAAGAGGCTAATGTTCGCAAAAGCCAAAGGCGTTGTGTGCAAATAAACGGCGCCTTTACCGTAATTTATCTGCGCAAAATTCACCATATCAGCGTTCATTGTGCCAATCGGCGCGAGCTTATCACCGCCCTGAGTACAGTAGTTTTCGTTAGCATCAAGCGTATCAATGTACGCCCACGACGTGGGAC
>JAYUKJ010000416.1:0-1199 GCA_043764555.1 Saprospiraceae bacterium | reverse complement strand
GAACGGCAAAGGTCGAACGGCAAAGGTCGAACGGCAAAGGTCGAACGGCAAAGGTCGAACGGCAAAGGTCGAACGGCAAAGGTCGAAGTAGGTATCTGCTTGTTTTAATCATGTTGTGTATTGTTAAATGCAATACAAAGCTAAAACGGAGTTATTGATAAATGAGCATTTAGTTCTCTTTATTTTCAAAATTTAACATTTGACTTCTGTCATAATTAAAAATAAAATATGGATATTTTGTTGATTTGACACTAAGAATTATTGGTTTCTACACGTGCGCAACAAATTTACCTATTCATTGATAAATAATGCGCATTAAGGCTTGAAAGCACTGCACTAAACGGCGTTAAAACGATGCTCTCAACCCTTAATTTCGAATATGATATAAAAAAGATGATTTTTTCGAGGTTTCACAAAATCAACGATGATTTTCCAAGAACTGCTTTTTTTATTCGTAAAAAAACTAATTTTGCGCGCCTTTATGAAGTTGTAGAGGTCCCCTCAGTATATCGGCGTATTTTTTGCCTTAACGCATTTTTTTATTCATCACGTATAATTTCGTTTATGTTCCACAAAGAAACAACGCTTGTAGATTTTAAAATATTTTAAGAACTATCTTAACAATGTTTCTGTTGGCGCATAAAATTAAAATAACGCGCATTTTTTATGATAAACATCACTTTTCCTGACGGTAACGTTCGACAATACGAGGCGGGTATTTCCGCTCTCGACATCGCTAAATCCATTTCGATGGGTTTGGCCAACAAAGTTTTAGCCGCCAAAGTGGATGGTAACACCCGCGATTTGACGCGCCCGATTACCGCCGATGCCCGCCTTCAACTCCTCACTTGGGAGGACACCGATGCTAAAAAAACGTTTTGGC
Organism: Saprospiraceae bacterium; assembly: GCA_043764555.1. Classification (GTDB taxonomy): domain Bacteria; phylum Bacteroidota; class Bacteroidia; order Chitinophagales; family Saprospiraceae; genus JAAFJT01. The sequence goes on along the minus strand of JAYUKJ010000416.1, from coordinate 316 downwards.
ACTCTTCCGCGCATTTGTTCGCCGAGGCGCTCGAAGCCTTGTATCCGGGTACCAAATTTGGCATCGGACCAGCCATTGAAACGGGTTTTTACTATGATGTGGACACGGGCGACAAATCATTATCCATAAACGATTTTGATAAAATTGAGCAAAAAATGCTTGAATTAGCGCGTACAAAGAGCGCTTTTGTGAGAACAGACGTGTCAAAAGCCGACGCGATTGCTTATTTTACAGAAAAAGGCGACGAATATAAATTGGAGTTGTTGGAAGGTTTGGAGGACGGCAAAATCACGTTTTACACGCAAGGCAACTTCAC
>JAYUKJ010000415.1:0-4024 GCA_043764555.1 Saprospiraceae bacterium | reverse complement strand
CAACCCGATGAAATTATCTTGAATTTCAAATCTAAAACGACCCCCTCAGTATCGGGCGGTTCTGCAAACGATATTCAGTTGCATTTGGTCGTCATTGGCATCAATAAATACAGAAATCCAAAGTACAATTTGAACTATGCCACGGCGGACGCAACGAGTTTTAAAGAAGCGATTGAACGCGGCGGCACGAGTATTTTCAGCAAGACAAACGTCGTTTTAATCGGTGATGAAAAAGCGACAAAAGCGGGTATTTCAGCCGAATTAGAAAAGGTAAAAACTACAGCAAAGCCGCAAGATGTGTTCATTTTTTACTACGCAGGTCACGGTGTTTTAAATCAAAAAAAGGAGTTTTTCTTAGTGCCTTATGATGTCACGCAGCTTTATGGACAAGACGATGCTTTGGCGCAAAAAGGATTGAGTGCCAATCAGTTACAACAATTTTCAAAAGATATTAAGGCTCAAAAACAATTGTTTATTCTCGACGCTTGTCAGTCGGCGGGTGCGCTTGACCAAATAGTTGCCGCCCGTGGGGCAGCCGAAGAAAAAGCGATTTCACAACTCGCTCGCGCAACGGGAACACATTGGCTCACGGCATCGGGAAGTGAGCAATTTGCGTCCGAATTTGAGCAACTTAAGCATGGTACTTTTACGTATGTATTGCTTGAAGCATTGAGTGGAAAAGCGGATTTAGGCGGCGATAAAAAAATTACGGTAAAAGAACTTGATGCGTATCTGCAAGAACAAGTTCCCGTGTTGACGGAAAAGTATAAAGGCACGCCGCAATTTCCTGCGAGTTATGGGTTTGGGAATGATTTTCCGATTGGCGTGGTGAAGAATTGAGCGTTAAAATGGCTCAAAATACTGAGGGGTCCTTTTCAAAGTTGAAAAGGACCCCTCAGTATTTTGAGTAAAAAGGCACCATTTAGCGGTAATGCGCCCTTAAAATCGCGCTACAATCACATGCTAATTTCTTTTTTTATAATTGTAATTATGTTTAGTATTGTATCGCTAATTGCTGAAAATCAATGATTTGTATTTTTGATTTTGACATTATAAATCGTGTACGACGTAGAGACAAGGCACGCCTTATCTCTACGCATAACACATTTTAACACGTTGCGCACCGATTATTTTGATAGCGACATTGAAAAGTAGTCGGCAACTTTAGTTGCCGCGTGTAACATCTTGATTATCAATCACTTCGCGGCAACTAAAGTTGCCGACTACAAATTATTAATGTCTCTATCAAATTTATCAGTGCTGCACAACAATTTTCTGCACCAATGTATGCACGCCGTTTTTAATTGTCACCACATAAATGCCGTTGACAGCCGCCGCCAAATCGAGCTGAACTGTGGAATCGGGCGCGTAGTTTTCGTTGAATTGCAAAATGCGCCGACCGTACATATCATTGACCGTAATTTCCGTCATTTTATCCAAATCAACGCCGCCTTTAAACGTCAACGTCAATGAACCATTTGATGGATTTGGCGACACATCAGCCGACAATTTTGATGCCTTCGTATCATAGACAATTGACCGCGTTTCGGACAGCCGCGCCGAGCCGTCAAGGTCTTTAATCTTCAAACGGTAGTAAAAAACGCGCGTTGTACTGTGGGGTAGGTTTTTGTCCAAGAAATCGTAGTTCTGCGGCTCGTGCGCGTGACCTTTTGCCGCTAATTTACCAACGTTTGAAAATTTATTACCATCCGTACTGCGCTCAATATCAAAGGCTTCAGTGCCGTTTTCATTCGCCGTTGTCCAAGTCAAATGGGCATCCGAGAGATTGGCTTTTTCGACCGAGAAACGCACCAATTCGACAGGAAGGGCGCCACCACAACCGCCATTAATCGCCACATTTGGCGCCGTTGCGTCACCCAAAGTTGCGTTGGCATCAGCGTCGGACAAGCAAAACCACCCCCTCAGTATGGACTGATAAACGGCTTTGAAATCGTATTGCATGGCAACATTGCTGTTGACCGTCAATGCGGTTCCCGACGGAATAATGGCGTTTGTGCCAATGACGCCGCCCGCCACTTTTTTGCCGAAAACGAACATCGGCGCCGCCGAGCCGTGGTCGGTTCCCGCCGAGCCATTTGACATAATCCGTCGCCCAAATTCCGAATATGTCATGCCCATAACGCGGTCTTCGAGTCCCATTGATAGCAAATCGGCTTGGAAAGTCGCGATGCTGTCGCTGAGTTCTTTGAGCAAATTGGCGTGCGTTCCCGTCGTGTGGTCGGCGGCAACGACCTGCGTCGCGTGGGTATCAAAACCACCCATACTGACCCAATAAATCCGCGTTTTCAAGCCGCCTTTGATGAGTCGCGCCACAATTTTGAGCTGATTGGGCAAGTTTTGACCGCCCGCCGCTGCGGGATAAGTCGCAGCATTGGCACCCGCCGTCCAAGCGTTGACGATGCGCGTGCCGTATTGGTTCGTATAGGCTTGTTGTTCGCGCAAAAAAGCGAGTTCAGTTGCCGCGTTGCCCGTTGGCAAGCTCGTATTTTGGTAGGACAAAAGCTGCGTTAGTGCGCCGTTAAAATTTGATGGAACGGTCTGTCCAGTGCTGATTTCGTAGCCTTGCAAAGCCGAAACGTTGCTCGAACCAATGCGAATTGACAGCGGGTCGGGCATCAAAGTCGATGGATAAGCGTCGGGAAACCCGGGAAAAGCGTACTCCAAATAGCGTCCAAGCCAACCTGTCGTCAAAACTTCGGTGCTATCGGAACCCGTGTTCCAAATGTCGGTGGCGCGGAAGTGCGAGAAGTTCGGTGCAGCGTAACTCACGCCTTGAACGACGCTCAATTTACGGTCGTCGTAGAGGCTTTTTAGTCCCGTCATGGCGGGGTGCAGTCCCGTTTGGGTTGACCCCAAAACGAGCGCCGAGGTGTCGGGAATCAAGATGTTTGACCGTGCCGCCGCGAGTTTCGAGTATTGGTCCAAAGGCAGCACCATATTGAGTCCGTCGTTGCCGCCGTTCATCTGGATAATGACCAAAACGCGGTCGGTTTCGGGGCCCAACATTCCGAGGAGCGCTTCGTCTTGTAGGGTGTGTGGCATCGCTGCCGCAAAGAGTTGATTGGAAAAAAAAGGAACGACTGCCAACGGTGCAGCAGCTCTTATAAAGTCTCTACGTTTCATCTTCTTTGAAATTAAAATTAAGAATTAAGAATTTTAAATTTGCAAGCCATTGATTGTCAATATTTTGCGCTCAATACTGAGGGGTCCTTATTTTTCTTTTTCTAAGACAAATGAAACTCCGCCATGTTCGTAATCGCTTGATACAACGTCTGCAAACGGGTTCGGACGATGTTGGCAAAGGAGGTATTTGTCGGCGCGCCAATGTAATTGTCCCAAGCCGTTGTCCAATAATAGTCGCCCGTTTGATTGGACAAAAGGATGGCTTTTAAGGTCGTTTTCAAAGCTGCGTCGGACGCTAAAGGATGCAACAAAAACAAGGCTTCGTCAATCAAAGACACGGGGTAGGAAGGATTACTGAGGGTCATTGTGAAGGCTAAAACATCGACTTTCATGCCGTTGAAACCGCTGGTCAAGAGCCTGTCGCAGAACTCTTTTCTCTTGCGCAGCGTCTCCGATGAAATCCACAATTCGTGAAAATTGGGGGTTTGATAATAGGCGGGCCAACCCGCAACATTCGGTGGATTGCCGAGCTTTTGTCCTTGTTTGTCGGCTTCGTCGTTGAAATAGCGGAAATTTTTGTACCGATTGGGCGTGTCACTCGGCAAAATGACGCCAAAAGTGCGCGCAAAACTTATGTTGTGGTCAATCGGACTTTTAATCATCGCGCTGTTGGCGGTTGCCATATCGTAGAAATGTTGGCTCGTCAAAAGCGCTTCCATAACGGGTTTAACTTCGTAATTGCCCGCTCGGAAAAGGTCGGCCAGCGGCACAATAACGTTGGCTTCGACGGTTGCGTCAATCTTGTAATAAACAAAAAGGCGGTAAATTTTGCGAACAACAAAGCGCGCAACTTCAGGATGGGCGAATAGCATATCGAGCA
>JAYUKJ010000414.1:0-1203 GCA_043764555.1 Saprospiraceae bacterium | reverse complement strand
AAGTCTTTAAACTTATCCGAATTGTTATTCAACGTGTTTAACGTCACGTTAGAAATGGCATATTCCCATGGGGCAACGGCTTTGCTCGCGCAATAATTGCCATTATTTGTAGCCGTCGTTATGGTAATTAATGTTGGATGAATCAAGGTATTGTTCGCTTCATTGCTTTCCAAAACTTGATTGTCGGCATCAACTCTCAAGATGAGATAATATTGACCCGTTTGGAAATTCGCAGGAATCGGAAAATTGCCCACTAAACTCGGAGAAACATAACCCGCCGTGTAATCGCCGCCCGTGATTAGAATCTGTTGTAAATCATTGGCACTCAAGATATTATCTGTCGAAAGATAACCTTTCACAACAAAATTACCCGTCGTTGCGGTACCGATATTGGCAACATTTACTTTTGTCACCAATGTCTGTCCTTGCGGCAATTCGGCGTTTGTAACGGTTAGATTTTGCAATGTTAAATCGGGCAAATTGGTCACAACGGGTTCACCACAAAACGATTCAATATTTTCAAGAGGAATTGCCGCCCGTGTAGGTGCTGTCGGCGTTGCCCAATTGAGGTTAAAGTAGTCGGAACCAAATTTATCGGCGTTGACAATCTCCACATAATATTTCCGACCCGCCACTAAATTGATGGAAGCCGATGTTTGACTCGCATATTTGTTAAATTCTCCAAAGCCCGTGAAGCCATTTACGTAAACAATGCGTTGTTTATTCGCAGGATTTTCATCGGTTGACAAATAGACATCAACATTGTCATCGCCCGCAACGTAAAAACGATAATTGCCTGATTCAGAAGGTTTTACGTAACCTCTTGCGCGGCGAATGTATTGGTCACTTAGGTCAAAAGCGGTTGCACCGTTCGCCGTCAAATATTGTCCCGAAGGTGCGTTTGGATTCTGAATCACAATCGGCGAAGCATCGGTGATTTGATTCAAATAATAATCCACCAATAATTTGCCCGCAATCGGTCCCGTACACGGTTCGGCGGTCAATTCTACGGCATATTCTACCGAATTATTGGCAGCATTGCCGTCAAATTGGTCGGATTTTGTTAATGTTCGCAAGGTTTTTCGTTGAATATAAACTTTTGGCACAACGAGCCGATACGTAAAAGTCACCGTTTGATTGACGCCCAAAGATGGGACAAACCATATTGAATAATTATCGGTTAAAAAACCCGCCGACGGCACC
>JAYUKJ010000413.1:0-1209 GCA_043764555.1 Saprospiraceae bacterium | reverse complement strand
AACCCGATTTGCCGAACAAAAACGCCACGCTACCCAAAGCGCGCCATGGTGTTGTGAGTTTGTAATCTGTATCACCGTCGGGCGATTTTGCATCATAGCTATTCACTCGACCACTTGTAGATGTATAACCATACGTTAACTTCGTATCATAGCGGTCATTGAGCCAAAATGTCGTCGGCGAATGCACCGCCAAACCGACGCGTAGGAATTGCGTTGGACGAATAATAGCGCCCAACTTCACATTCACACCCGATGCCAAAGCGTTGCTGCCGCTCGTCGTTAGGTTTTGTTCGTACTGCATTTTATCGAAAAAAGTAATCGTACCCGTCTTATCGGCTTCTACGTAAGTCTTTGATTCAGTGTATCTTAGAATGGGCGCGCCGATTGTCAAACCCAATTGTAGCTTCTCATCATAGTTGCCCGCTATCGCAAAACTCATCTCACCGAGGCTGCCCGATGTTTCAATCACTTGATTTTTGTAAACCGTTTTTGATGGGTCGGCATCAAAGTCCGTTAGCCAAAGGCTGTCGCGGCTGCCCGTTAGAACGCCTTTAAAAATCGCATCGGTTTCTGCCGCCAAGTAGCCTTCAAATGGGTCAAAATTTTTGTCAATATTCGCCGCATCGCGCCACCGTGCCGTCATGGAGCCTTTGGTTGTGCCTTCATAAAACGTGCTGTTGTTGAAATCTTGAAAACGGTTGTAGCCGAACGAATAGTTAATCGTTTTCCATTTAGAATTTCTTGGCAAATGCGCGAAAACCAAACCCAAATTATCCATAGAAAAATTTGTACTCCGTTGCGTCGTCGCACTTGTACCGCTACCAAGCAGCTCCGATTTCGCCTTTGCGCTGTGAAAACCGGGTGTAAACGTGAATTCGCTCATCCGATAAGTCGCCAAACCCGCGGGATTCATCGAAATCGTGGCAAAATCACCGCCCAAAGCGCCCATTGCGCCGCCGACGCCAATCGTGCGCGCGGTGCCACCATACTGTGGAATATAAGAAAAACGTAAAGCATCAGACGCGGTTTGAGCCTGTGCGAAAGTGGCAGTAAACGCCGCAAAGAGGAAGCAAAGTATCTTTTTCATGTGCATCAATATTTAATTTTAATTGAATGGTTTTGGTTGAAAATATAAAAAAATTGTTCATCAAAAAGTGTTGAAAGGTCGTTGGAGGACCCCTCAGTATGTCAAGCATTTTTAGTGTTTTA
>JAYUKJ010000412.1:0-1212 GCA_043764555.1 Saprospiraceae bacterium | reverse complement strand
GGTGTTTGTCGTTGATTTTCCAATTTATTTTACCGTTCAAATCGTAAAAATAAAGCGCCAAATCGACACTTTGCGTCGCTGCGGCACCGCTGCCACCGTTGGCCCCACCGCCACCGCGATTGGTTGTGGCAGCATTTGAAGGCAAAAATGGCTTAACCAATACGTCTAAATACGTCCGACGCGCCGACACCATGAACGAAATTTTGTCTTTCAAAATCGGTCCTTCGAGCGTCAAACGGGAGGCAACGATGCCGATGCCGCCTTCGCCGTGAAACTCTTTCATATTGCCTTCTTTCATATCTATTTCGATAATCGACGACAATCGACCGCCAAAGCGAGCGGGAAATCCACCTTTCGTGAGCGTGACATTTTTGACGGCATCGCCATTGAAAACGGAGAAAAAACCGCCCAAATGCGAAACATTATAAACGGGTGTTCCGTCCAATAAAATCAAGTTTTGGTCGGGACTACCGCCGCGGACATATAAGCCATTTGTGCCTTCCGTACCGCCTTGAACGCCCGGTAATAGTTGCAATGCTTTTAATACGTCAACTTCGCCCAAAAGCGCGGGAATTTTCTTTATTTGCTCGATTGGCACGACAACTTGCGACATTTGCACGCGATTTTCGATGCGATTCTGTTTTTTTGCCGAAATTTCGACCGTTTCAATGTCGTCCGACTCGGCGAGTTTAATCGTGATAACGGTGTCGCGGCGGAGCTTGAAATTAAATTTTTGCTGCTTGTAACCGACGTAAGAAGCAGTCAAATCGACGCCGCCTGCGGGCAATGTCAAGGAGTAAAAACCGTAAGTATTGGAGACGACACCCGCCTTAGATTTGGTGTCAATGAGGGCGGCTGAAATGAGTTTTTCGCTTGACGCGGCGTCTTCGATGTAACCGCTGATAGTGAAGGAACGTTGTCCCGAAACCGACGTTGTGGTAGCAAGTAGGGTGAACAAAAAAGTGTAATATTTGAGTTTCATACAGAATTGAATTTTATTAAAAAGTAGGGTAGAAAATAGTGAAATACTGAGTTTTTTAGATTTGATAATTTTAAAAAAATTGTCAAATCTGGAATGACTCAATGCGTCCATCGCCTTTAATACAATCTTTTTGCCGTAGGCGTTGCCTATGCGTGCGTTTTATTTGTTTTTCAATTGTCAAATGTTTGAACTCATTAATATCAAGCAAAAGGGACCCCTCAGTATAAAGT
>JAYUKJ010000411.1:0-14617 GCA_043764555.1 Saprospiraceae bacterium | reverse complement strand
ACCCCTCAGTATTTTTGCCAAAATTGGTGAATTTCAAACATAATTCCCATAAAAAAGCGGCTTATCGAATTGCTCGATAAGCCGCTTTTTTGATGCTGTAAATGAAGTATAAATTTTTTACTAATTTTTGCGCGCTTTAGTTGTTGTTCAAGACCGTCATCATACCGCCGCGGGGTGCCGTTACGTTAGCGTAACCACGCGCCACGAGGGTGTACAATTTGCCGTCGGCAACCGTGAATGTGCCGGGAATAGTAATAGGCAAAGTGGTTGTTCCAGTCAATTTAAACTTAATTTCATAAGTACCAATCGGGAGGTTAACAAAGTCCAAAATGTCTTTGAACTTAACATCTTTAAACGTGCTATTTTGGGAAGCGACGCCGCCTACTTTGGCAAATTCGAGATCTATGTTCTGTGGAATATCAGAAATTAAATGCGCCAAACGAACACGTCCGTTGCCTGCTGTTGGCAATGACAAATCGTCCACTTTTTTAATCATTATGGGTGTTTTAGTTGCATTATTTTCTTGACAGACGAAATAAGAATAGCCAATGTCTTTGTTCATCAAAGAAGAATCGGTAGCTATTTTCGCGCCCGTTTTAGCACTTAACGAGGAGACAACAATCTTGTTACCCGTAATTTCAGCTTGTGTGTAAGCTGTTGCGAAGCTGTATTTGATGGAGTCGCCTTTGGTGACGCCGTCGATTTGCAAATTAACGGCTGTTGCGTCTGTTGCCGCGTGAAATAACATCACTTTAGCGTAGTTTTTTACCGCAGGAACAATTGGTTCTGGGTCTGCACCGCAAGACGTTAAGAATAGTGAACTGGCGGCAAAGGCCGCGATTAAGAATTTAGAAAAATTCGTAGTTGTCATAATATTATGAACGGTTTTTGATTAAGAAAAAAAATGATTAAAAGTAGCGTGATTTTTTTCAATAAAAAATTAAAAAATTTCTAATTAAAAACTGATTTTTTTAATTAGAAATAGTAAGTATTGTTAATTGGATTTTTCAATTGTTTTTAAGACGTTAATTCTAACTAAAGTTACTCATTATTTTAGTTAATTTTCCAATTGTTTTTTACTTATTTTTAACAATAAAAAATCGTTGTAACTATGCTGAAATCAATGAGTTATGAAAAATTAGGACCCTTCAGTATGTTACCGTTTTTTGATTAAAAATCAAAGCGTTTAAACCGTTGTTTTTAGTTAAAAATCAAAGCGTTTTAACTGTTATTTTTAATTAAAAATCAAAGCGCTTTAAGCATTGTTTTTAGTTAAAAATCAAAGCGTTTTAACTGTTATTTTTAGTTAAAAATCAAAGCGTTTAAATAGCTATTTTTAATTAAAAAAGTATCAAATACGGAGTGGTGTTGTAGCTTAATTTTTTAATTATTCTTTCGAGTAATTAAGATTTTATCAATCCGCATACCGTCCATGTCAATGACTTCTATATCGAAATCATTCCACTTTAGTTTTTCGCCCGTTTTGGGCAATTCACCAAGCGTGTGGAGTATAAAACCGCCGATAGTGTGGAAGCCTTCGCGGGTGTGCGTATTGTCGTCGAGTCCAAATTCTTTCAAAAAATCGTCCCACGGATATTGCCCGTCGAAGAGGAAAGAGCCGTCTTCGCGTTCCGTCATTTCGTAGCCAATTTGCCCATCATCTTGCGAAATATCGCCGACTAAAGTGTCAAAAACGTCGTTTATCGTGACAATTCCGACCAAAGTGCCGTATTCGTCAACCACGAGTGCCTGATGGATTTTGGATTCTTTAAACTTTTTGAGCGCTGCATAGGCGCTCATGGTTTCGGGGAAATAATTGACTTGGCGGACGAGATTGCGCAAATTGAGCGTCTTTTTTTGGAGCAAAGTACCCAACAGGTCTTTGACCATCACGACACCGAGTATATTGTCTAACTCGTCTTCGCAAACGGGATAAACGCCGTGTCCATACTTCTCAATGGTTGCCAAGTTTTCTTCATACGTTTCATTGGCATCAAGATAGACAATATCGGAACGACTTGTCATGAGTGTGCCGACTTTTTTATCGCCGAGATGAAAGACATTTTCCACGATGTCTTGCTCAATTTCTTCGATGGTTCCCGCCGTTGCTCCCTCGTCGATGATGGCTTTGATTTCCTCTTCCGTTATCTTGGATTCGTCCATTTTAACGCCCAAAAGGCGCATAAAAACTTCCGTTGTTTTGCTCAAAAGCCAACCAAAAGGGCGGCTAATGGTTGAAATCCAATCGAGCGGAATCGAGACATATTGCGCGACCGACTCGGGATTTGACATACCGATGCGTTTGGGAATCATTTCGCCGAAAGCAATGGTGATAAATGCGACAAAAATGACATTTATAGCCTTCGCAATGTCGAGTGAGTAGTGTTCAAGAAATGGGATATTTTTGATATACGGCTCGATTTCTTCGGCATAAGCCTCGCCGCCAACACTACCTAAGATAAGCGTAATAACGGTAATACCAATTTGAGTCGTAGAGAAGTAGCGATTCGGTGCATTGACGAGTGCGAGGGCCACTTTTGCACCCGCGCCGCCCTTTTTTGCCGCCATTTCTAAGCGTACTTTGCGCGAAGAAGCAAGGGCAATTTCCGACATGGTGAAGAATCCCGTGAGGATTGTGAGTATAATTAGGAGTATTAAACTGGCCATTTTTTATTTTAAGTTCGGCGCAAAAGTAATCGTTTTTCGCAATTTTTATAGTGAATTGGATAGACTTTTTAAAAACCTCAGATTGGGCAACTTTTTAAAAGTTGTCAAATCTTATCAAATATTCACCAAATCCTTCTCGGGTTTTTCTACTTTTGCGCCATGAATGACTTATTTATCCTGTGCAGTTTCGCTTTTTTGGCGGGTTTTATTGATTCAATCGTTGGCGGCGGCGGACTGATTCAGACGCCTGCTTTGCTGATTACGCTGCCGCAAGTGGCGGTGCCGATGATAATGGGGACGGCGAAGGTATCATCAATTATGGGTTCCACGATGTCTTCGATTCAGTTTGCGAAGAAGGTAAAATTCAAAAAACGCATTCTTTTGACGACCATTGTTGCGGCCATGATTGGGGCATTTATTGGCGCGCGATTGATTCATTTTTTGCAGCCTTCGGTTGTCAAACCCGCGATTTTCTTTATGCTCATTATGGTTTTTATTTATATGTTGATAAAGCGCGATTTCGGACAAACGCAACAAACGGAGCTAACGGAGTCGAAATCAATGGTTTACGGCGGCATATTTGGCTTTTTTGTTGGACTTTACGATGGTTTTCTCGGGCCAGGAACGGGTAGTTTTTTGATTTTATTTTTCATTTCCGCCATCGGTTTCGACTTCCTTTTGGCTTCTGCTCACGCTAAAGTGGTGAATTTGGCGACGAATATTGGGGCGGTTATTTACTTTATTTCGACGGGCAATGTCTTGTGGGCGATGGCTTTGCCGATGGGTTTTTGCAATCTGTCGGGCAGTTATTTGGGCGCCCGTTTGGCGATGTTGCGGGGCAACAAATTTATTCGACTGTTTTTTCTCGGCGTCATTTTTTTGATGATAGTGCGGTATGGTTATGATATTTTCAAGCATTAGAAGGATGGACGGTCCTCGCAACGCATTTTTCATTTTTCATTTTTCATTCAAAAAGGACCCCTCAGTATAAACGCCTAAAAATGCCTTTTTTTACGTTTAAATTGAAAAACATCTGTTGCCTTATCTTAAATTTTACAAATAAAGATTGCCGTGATTAAAAAAGTTTATACTTTCACGCATCGAAAAATTTAAAATTGTTTACTAACGCAACAAGAGTATGAAAAATCCTTTACTAAACTTATCCTTTCAAAAGTGCCTTTGGTGCGCGCTTTTCCTTTCCTTCTGCCAATCATTGATCGCACAGACGTTGATTAAAGGTAAAGTCCTTGACGGCAACACGGGCGAAGTCCTCGTTGGGGCAACGGTGCTTGTGAAAGGCACAACGACGGGCGCGCAAACCGATTTCGACGGTATTTTCGAGTTTTCGACGACGCAAAAACCGCCTTTCACGCTTGCCGTCAATTTTATTGGCTTTGAAGCCATCGAACTGCCCGTGACGGCGGAAACAAAGTACCCCCTCAGTATAAAATTGGGTTCGGACACTAAATTGATTGACGCGGTCGAAGTCATTGGACAGCGCGTTTCTGACAAACAAAAAACGAACGCTTTGACAGTAGAAAGTATGGATAAATTGGCTATCAAGTCAACAGCGTCCGTTAGTTTTTATGAAGGTATGGGAACATTGAAAGGCGTGGATATGACGACGGCGAGTTTGGGTTTTACCATCATTAATACGCGTGGTTTTAACTCAACAAGTCCAGTTAGGTCGCTCCAAACTATTGATGGCGTTGATAATCAATCACCCGGACTGAATTTTTCATTAGGCAATTTTTTAGGTTCGTCTGAGCTTGATGTGCTGAAAGCCGACCTCATTGTGGGTGCAAGTTCGGCGTTTTATGGACCGAATGCCTTCAACGGTGTTTTGTCCATGGAAACAAAAAATCCTTTTTTTCAGCAGGGACTTGCGGGTTCAATAAAAGCGGGTGAGCGCAACTTAACGGAAGCCGCTTTTAGATATGCGGCTGCTTTTAAAAATAAAAGTGGTCATTTGTGGGCGGCTTACAAACTGAATGGTTTTTTCTTACGGGCAAACGATTGGGAAGCGGATAATTACGACCCGGTTTATAAAACGGATTCGGATAGAAAAAATCCAGGCAGATACGATGCAGTGAACATTTACGGCGACGAATACAATTCAACCTTTGACCAACGTGGAAAGGGTATTGTTCCAATCACGAATGTTGGTTTGGGGTTGTATCACAGAACTGGCTACAAAGAAAAAGAATTAGTAGATTATAACACTAAAAACACCAAAGCTAACGCAGCCGTTCATTTTAGATTGAAACCTTCAATGGCTGAAAATTCGCCTGAATTAATTTTATCAAGCAGTTTTGGCAGTGGAACTACTGTTTATCAAGGCGATAATCGTTTTAGCTTACGCGATATTTTATTTTTCCAAAATCGTGTGGAAGTGCGTCAACGCGATAAGTTTTTTATTCGTGCTTATGCCACAAATGAGGATGCAGGCCGTTCATTCGACCCTTATTTCACGGCACTTCTGATGCAACGCGGTTCAAAGGAGAACAATATTTGGGCGGGTGATTACGAAAAACATTGGAGCGATGTAGTAAATCCACAAGTAACAAAATTGGGTTATCCCGAACTCAAAGTTATTTTCGATCCCGTTAAGGGCTTCATCCGTTCATTAGATACGACAGCAGCTTTGGCTTGGTTAGCCAATCCGCGTTTTATTGATTCTTTGTTTTCTTGGCACACGCAAGCGGCAGCAGTCGCAAATCAAAAAGCAGTGACAACGGGGTCTAACGACTATTTTCAGCCAGGAACGCAACGATTCAATGCAGAGTTGGAACGCTTATCTTCTACCAAATCAAACAAACGTGGTTTAGACGGCGGCACGCGTTTGTTCGACCGTTCAGCATTGTACCACGTACATGGCGAGTACCATTTTAAGCCTAAATTCACGGACGACCTCGTTGTGGGCGGCAATTTCAGGCAGTATGTACCGCTTACCGACGGCACTATTTTTTCTGATACAACAATTCTTAAGGCACGCAGTGGCGGCGGTTTTGATACGCTTCAAAATCGCATTTATTTGAGTGAATTCGGTTTTTATGGGGGTATTGAAAAACGCTTTGGGGCCAAACAAGCCGATAACAATCGTTGGAGTGCGTTCAAAATTAACGCGACGGTTAGAGTTGACAAAAACCAGAATTTTAAAGCCTTGGTTTCTCCAGCGGTGTCGGTTGTTTGGCAGCCAACGACTAAGGACTTCTTCCGCGCTTCATTTTCTTCTGCTATTCGCAATCCAACATTGGCTGACCAGTATTTATACCTCAACGTCGGTCGGGCAATTCTTTCGGGTAACATAAGCGGTGCTAAAAATCTGATTACGGTTGAGTCGTTCTTGGACAATATTAAAACATTGAACAAGGATACTTTGCGCCGTTTCAACATCGACGCCGTTCAACCCGAGAAAGTTAAATCATTGGAAGTGGGCTATCGAACCACTTTGTTTAACAGTACATATTTGGATATGAGCTACTATTTCAGCGTGTATGACCAATTTATTGGTTACCAAATTGGGTTGAAAGCGGATTCCTCTCAAGGGTTTTTGAGAGATATTCAAGCGTTTCGTTATGCTTCGAATTCAAAAAATACGGTGACAACTCAGGGTTTTTCCGCAGGAGTTAGTCATTATTTTGCCAAATATTTCCAACTATCGGGCAACTACTCTTGGAATGTTTTGAATACAAAAGTGAATGACCCCATTATTCCAGCTTACAATACGCCCGAACACAAGTTTAATTTGGGCGTATCGGGGCGAGATGTTATCATCAACATTGGCGGTAAGAAGATTGAACATTTTGGTTTTAGTTTTAATTACAAGTGGATTCAAGGTTTTGCCTTCGAAGGCTCTCCGCAATTCACGGGCTTCATTCCAACTTACGATTTGTTTGATGGACAGATTAACTACAATTTCGTCAAAGCCAATACAACGCTTAAAATCGGTGGTTCAAATTTACTCAATAACAAGCAGTTTCAAGCCTACGGCGGCCCGAGAATTGGGCGAATGGCTTACATCTCGTTGGTTTACGATTTCGTCAAAAAATAATTTTTTGTAACACACGCATTTGTTAGAGTTGCTTGTTTCAATATAAAATATTGAGGGGGTCTTAATTTTGTCAATTTTTCATTTACAAAAACGACTTCCCCAGTATTTTTTCTACATTTGCACGCTTGTAAATTTGAATACAACAAACAATCCAAGCAAGCCACACTATTATTCAATTTATTTTTTAATCAAATTTTTAAAAATGAAAAAACATTTTTTACTCATTCTTACCGTCATGATGATGTCTTCGGTAGCAATTAATGCACAAAACGTTCGTTACATTGACTCGGTAATCACATCAGTTACAGTTGACTCAAACGTTGTTTACGCAACGAACTACACAATTGCTAACATCATTCTTCAACAAACAACACGCACAACGCGGCAGAATTTGACCGCGAATGTTCACAGACCAACAACCGATACGGAGACAAAACGTCCGTTGGTTATTATGTTTCACTCGGGTAACTTCCTACCGCAAGTGGCATCTCGCGGTTACAGTGGCCGAAAAGAGGATTCAGTAGTGAGCACGCTTTGCCGTCAATTTGCACACCGTGGATACGTTGCAGCGTCGGCAACTTACCGCGTAGGCTGGAATCCGGTCGACCCGAATCAAGATAATCGGACGTCACTTTTGATTAACGCCTCTTACAAAGGTCTCCAAGATGCTCGTACTGCTGTTCGTTTCTTTAAGCGCAATGCTACGCAGTATGGTATCGACACCACCAAAATCATGCTTTTGGGCGTTGGTACGGGTGGTTACGTTGTTCTTGGCGCCGCTGCTTTGAACGATTACAATCAGATTTTGACAGCCAAGTTTCCTGCCAACAAGTTCATCAACAGTACGACTGGTTTTCCAATGGTTATCGAGCGTTTAGCACCGCCGGCGGGTTACGTTGCGGGTGATATTGAAGGCAAACAATTGGGTACAGTTCCGTCAATCGGTGGCCCAGTGCCTCCAGTGGGCGACACACTCAATTTGCCAAATCACATAGCCAACACATCTGATTTCGCCATGTGCGTCAATTTGGGTGGTGCAGTTGGTGATTTAACGTGGATTGATGGCGCAAGAGCGGCAACGGCAACAGTGCCAGCACGAGCAGCCACTGTACCAACTTTAACTTTCCACGTTCCTTACGACCAGTTTGCGCCCTATACATCGCTCACATTGCGTGTTGCGACGGGCCCAGGCACTTCGCTGCCAGTTGTTGAGGTTCAAGGCGGTTTACTTGTTCAACGCAGAATGGATTCTTTGGGTCTAAACGACGTATTCAAGAAGCCAATCCTTGCAAAATACAATCCTTACAAGACGTTGTTTGAAACACGCGCAAAAGCATTTGACGGTTCAAATGCAACAAGTACGGGTTTGTTTCCAATGTTAGGTGACACCATTTCGGACTCTTCACCGTGGGATTACGTTGGGCCGAATGACCCATTTGCATCAGCTATTTTTAACGGTGCGCCCCGTGCAAGCCGTACACGAGCTTTGCGTTATATCGACACAGTTATGACGGTTATTTTGCCGCGCGCTTGTATTGCACTTAAATTGCCTTGCGCGGGTACGGTTACTTCAACTGAGGACTTGCTCCAGAGCAGCACAACAAAATTGTTCGCTTCACCAAATCCGGCACGCACGGCGATTACTTTCGAAAGTGAAGTGGTGAACCCAATGCAGTCAATTCAATTGTTTGATTTAGCGGGTCGTCAAGTGATGCAGGTCAAGGTGAACTCACACAACTACACCATGCCACGCAACGGTTTACCAGCGGGAATGTACGTCGCAAAGGTGAAATTTGAAGGCGGTATTCTTACCAAGAAAATTGTCTTTGAAAACTAATAAATAATTTTGCTTTCTAAACTAAAGGCGCATAATTCACACTATTTTACGTGAATTATGCGCCTTTTTTTGTAAATAAACGTGAAATAAACCTTGCTGAAAACTCAATTTTTACTGCATCGAACACCTTTGCCCTTCAAAAGGTCCCCTCAGTATTTTATGCTTTTCTAACAGCATTCTAAGAAAAAAACTACTTTTGCTGTATGACTTGACTTGTCAACAGATTACACCGATTGTCACGGATTACACATCTATTTTAAACAAAAAGAGTCAAGTGAGTCCGCGTTAATCCGCGCAATTCGTGGATAAACTAAACCACTAATTTTTAATTTTTAATTCTTAATTCTAATTATGGCTGGTCGCAATAAATTGCAAAAATTTGCGGAAATCTTAGCATTCCCGAACGTGTACGAAAATTTTGACAGTGCAAAATTAATTCTAACGGGCGCAAACGGCGTTGTGGTTGACATGAAAAACCAGTGGAACGCCGTACATTTTGGCAACGACAATCCAATTACGCTCGAATTGGCCTGCGGACGTGGCGAATATGCCCTCGCACTCGGACGTATGTTTCCCGATAGAAATTTCATCGGCGTCGATATAAAAGGCGCGCGGATTCATCAAGGTGCGCGCGTCGCGTTGGAAGAAAATTTGTCGAATGTGGCTTTTTTAAGAACCCGTATTGAATTTATCGAACATTTTTTCGCAAAAGATGAAGTAGCCGATATTTGGATAACCTTTCCCGACCCATTTCTGAACGAATCCAAATCAAATAGACGCTTGACGTCACCCATTTTTTTGAACAAATACAAACAAATTTTGCAAAAAAACGGCACCGTTCATCTAAAGACCGACTCGCCCGTTTTATACGATTTTACGCTCGAAATACTCCAAAATACTGAGGGGTCCATTTTAGAAATTGCCGATGCCGATTTTTACTCGAAACCTTTGATTATGAAAGAATTAGAAGTAAAAACGCATTACGAAAAAAAGAACATCGCCAACAGCACCATGAAGTATATTCGATTCAAAATTTGAAAAGACGTCTTTACACGTTTTTACGCGGATTATAGCGAATTGTACGAATTACACGGATT
Organism: Saprospiraceae bacterium; assembly: GCA_043764555.1. Taxonomy (GTDB): domain Bacteria; phylum Bacteroidota; class Bacteroidia; order Chitinophagales; family Saprospiraceae; genus JAAFJT01. The sequence continues at coordinate 4,962 of JAYUKJ010000411.1, read as the reverse complement.
TCTTTAATCCATAAGTCGATTGCACCTTGGAATTTGAAATCTGGAATTTGGAATTTGAATTTTTTTTACATTTAAAGCATGATTGAAAATGAAAAAAATCCTTTTGAGCATACCCCTCAGTATGCTGCTCTTTTTGAGCTGTTTTGCCCAATCTTCGCGCGGAGAAGTGAGCGAAGGGCAAGTTGTGCCAAGTAAAATCTTGGGAAAAAAGGTAAAATATACCGTCTATCTCCCGTTAGATTACGAAAAATCCACGCGTTTATATCCTGTTATTTACCTACTTCACGGCTATTCAGGCGGTGAAGAAGATTGGGTGCAATCGGGCGAAGTGAACCGCGTTGCCGATAAATTAATTGCCGCGGGTGACTTGTCGGATTGCATCATCATCATGCCCGATGGCGAAAACTCTTGGTACGTCAATGCCGTTGGTGGCGAGTCGAGCTACGAAGATTTTTTCTTCAAAGAACTGATTCCTTTCGTCGATAAAACCTATCAAACGCGCGCAGAACGCGGCTATCGGGCAATAGTAGGCTTGTCAATGGGCGGTTACGGCGCGACTTTATATGCGATGCGGCACAGCGATATGTTCGTGGCAGCGGCGGGTTTGAGCGGCGCTTATTTCACGGATGCGGAAATCGAAACGGGTTCGGATGGCTTGTGGTCGCAGTTTTTTGGAACAATTTATGGACCTAATTTGGTCGGAAAAGCGCGCATTTCGGGCGCTTGGCAACAAAATTCGGTCTTCAATTTGGTCGAAAAAACGTCGACCGACGATCTCAATAAAACGCGTTGGTATTTCGATTGCGGCGACGACGATTTTTTGTACAAAGGCAATGCGGCATTGCACGTGGCGCTGTCGGATAAAAAAGTAAAACACGAATTCCGAATGCGCGACGGTGGCCACACGTGGACGTATTGGCGCACGGGAATTGGCGATGCTTTGAAGTTTTTAGGCGAGAGTTTTAAGCATTAACCTTGATGGTGATTTATTTGATTCTTTTGATTGGTGCGATTTTACACGTAGATAATTATTGAAAAATGCCTTGTAAACCACGTTTGCAAGGCATTTTTAGGATTTATACCGAGTGAAGTCGTGAATATAATCTCAGAGTGAATTTAAAAAAATATGAAAAAAAACAGCGCAATAAATGAAGGTTTTAATCATTTTTAAGTCCTTAGCTACCAGTTGGTTACTCAATAATCTTGGATATTTGAAATTGAATAAAAAAATAATAACAAAAGGACCCCTCAGTATAAAACCGAAAAAAGCCACTTAGGTACTTGTTTCACACCTTTTTTTTACCTAATTTTGGCAATAGAATTTATCCGTTACACTTTTTAATTGGATGGAAAATAACCATTTTTAGTTAATCAGAAGGTATAATTCACGCATACTAAAACATCTATGGAAAATTATTTTTACAAAAAATGCTCCGTCCTGCTCCCCCGAGCGTGAATACAGAAAATCTGCCCATTTATTGCTATTTCAAATGCTGTTGCGTATCGAACGCATAAGCTAAGAATAAAATTTGTACGCCCTCAGTACACGGCCAATTTTTATTAAAATTCCCCTTTTAGAAATTTGTTGTTTGATATATATATAGTTAATATTGATAATAAAAAACTGTAACAAATAAACGATTTTACCGTCTCATAACCAGAATTTATTACTGTTTAACCAATTTTTAAAATGTATCCAAAACTTATTTTACTTTATTTATGCCTGTCATTTACTGCCACAACCAAGCCTTATTCAAGTGATGTGCAGCGTGCCGTCGAGACTTTACGAACTAAAAAAAAGGTCATTAATCAATATGCCAACGGTATGTCCGCTGCCGATAATCGAACGGCTTTGAGCGTGGTTTTTCCCGAAGTTATTCGTTTCAATTCATTTTCGGATTTCATCGAAACCAAGACTCTCGAGTGGGTTTACGTGGACTACGGCGCCGAAAGAGCCGATTTTTCCGTCGGATTGTTTCAAATGAAGCCAAGTTTTGTTGAAAAACTTGAAGAAGTGAGTAAAACGGACCCCTCAGTATTTCGCCCGTTTTCAGATATTTTGTCTTTCCCAGCGACTTTGAGCGCACCCGAAATTCGCAGAATGCGGGTTGTGCGTTTGCAAAGTTTTGAAACGCAAATTGGTTACGCACAAGTTTTTTTACTAATTTGTAATGCTAAATTTAAGCATGAAAAATTTGCGAATCATTCAGATAAAATAAAATTTTACGCGGCTGCCTACAATTTCGGATTCGATAAAGACGTTAAGGACATCAAAGAATGGACAACGCGCAAAGCTTTTCCTTACGGTGTAAAATTTAAGGGAAAACAAATGATTTACAGCGAAGTCAGCGCTAATTTTTATTCAAAATATGCGAACGAATTCTTTTAATTTTAATCATTTTTTAGGTCATCTCATGGATTCCGATTAAATCATTTTAATTGAAACTCCCCTCAGTATTTTTGGTAAAAAGCCTTTCAAACGTTCGTTTGAAAGGCTTTTTTGGGCTTTATACTGAGGGGTCCCTTTTTTAGTTCGCGGTAATGCATTAAATGCAGTTTCGTAAAAATCCGCGTTAGGTTGGAGCAAGAATCTCGGCGGCGCACTGTCGTTATTTCATAAAACAAACGTAGTTTTACTCATCCATTATTTATTCTCTAATTCAAAACGAATACCTAATGTCCTAAACGCTTTTTCGGGAAGCCCAAGTCCTCATTCTTGTTTTAGGTATAAAGTCCATTTCTTTACAATTCAAGAAAATCTGCTATTTCCTTTCTACCCCAAAGTTCCTATATTTGCTCCAAGGAATCCTCCAGTTCAAACGACTTATTTTTACATCATAACCATTTTAAACTTCACATCTATGTTTCTATTTAGAAAACCTGTGCGCTCATTCCTTTTGGGCCTATTGGCGTTGTCCGTTTTTGCTTGCCAAAAAGACCTCGCCGTTGACAATCTCACGCCTGTTGGCACATCCATTAACGTTCAAAATTTGGTTACTTTAGCCGAAACGCCCATTGTTTTAGGCTATTTTCCGTCGTGGAGCGAGACTTGGGTATCGGCGGCAACTATCAGCCAAAGCAAACTCGCGTCTTTGCCTTCGACCGTTACGCACGTCTTTTTGGCGTTTGCCAAGCCCAATTTGACCTACGTGAAAGGCTCTTTCAACCTCGCGGAAACGGGTATCGAAGTTCCTTACGACGGCAATACGCTGAAATTGACCGTCGCTGCCGCCAAAGCTAAAGGCATAAAAGTCTTATTGTCCGTCGGTGGCGAAACTTATTGGCACGATGCATCGGCGTATAATATCGATTACCAACAGATAAAAGATTTGGTGGACGATATTGGTTTTGCGGGCATTGATTGGGATTTTGAACCCAACGGCTCCTTTCAAGACATCGGTAATGCCACAAATACGGCGCGTTTTATCGAATTTTTCAACCAGTCACGCGCTCTTATGCCACGTTCGGCGGGCTATCTGATGGCTTGTGCGCCAGCGGGTTGTGGTGCTTTGGGCGGCTTAAACAACGACGATGCGGCGTCTCCTTACGCTTACAGCAATCGAAATGTAGTGACGGGCGAAACAGACCAATATCTGTACGCTTTCACGGATGCACTGCACAGCATTGGCTTATTTGGCTATTCGTCAACGGGACATATGATTCCTGTTTTCAATGCCGTTGGTAGCAAAATCGACATTGTGGCGTATCAAGGCTACAACATTGGCGCCGCGCCGCGTCGCTCATTGATGTACGATTCGTACGCTTATTACGCCAATATTCACGGGTTCAAAATTGCGGCAGGCATCCACGTCGGCAACGAACCGTGGGGACCTTACTATACTTTTACGATTGAAAAAACGCAAGAACTCGCCCAATACATCAAGTCGGGTGGGGCGCACAGCCGTCAAAACAAAGGGGATGGCATCATGATGTGGCAATTGTTTTCGGTTTCGACGACAAATGCCGCTCAAAATGGCGTGTATTATGCCAATATTATTTCCGAAGTTTTCAACGGCACCGTCGTTGCAACAACGCCCGCAACGCCAATTGTTAATCAAACGACCGTTACTTTGGGCGCCGCTATCACGGGCAGCGTGTCAGCAACGGGCAGTTTGTTGATTCTAAAAGATGGTGTTCAAACGGCAACCCGAGCTGTTTCTACGGGCAATTGGACATATACGCCAACGGCAACGGGCAGTTTTTCGTTCAAATTATCGGTCAATAACGTGGCTTCTGCGGCTTCGCAAGCGGTGACAGTGGCGCCCGTAATTGGTTCAGGTTCAGGCAATTGTGGTTACGCTGTTTATAATCCTGCGCTTTCTTATCCGACTGCGGGAACGAAAGTATTTTACAACGGCAAGATTTACGAAAGCAAATGGTGGATAAACGTCGGTGAAATTCCCGATTTTACGAACCAATGGGGCGCGTGGCGATTCCTCCAAAACTGTGCGGGCGGCGACACGGGAACAACCGCGCCAACTGCACCAACGGTCGCTCAAACGACGGTCACTTTGGGCGCAGCCATCACGGGCAGCGTGTCGGCAACGGGCAGTTTGTTGATTCTAAAAGATGGTGTTCAAGTCGGTACACAAGCCGTTTCCACGGGTAATTGGAGCTACACACCGACGGTAACGGGCAGTTTTACGTTCAAATTATCGGTAAATGGCGTGGCTTCAACGCCTTCATTGGCAGTGTCGGTGACGCCCGTCGGTGGCAACAATGGTTGCGGATATGTAACCTACAATCCCGCTTTGACGTATCCAATTGCGGGAACTCGGGTCTATCACAACGGTAAAATCTACCAAAGCAAGTGGTGGATAAACGTGGGAGAAGCACCAAATGACGCCGACCAATGGGGCGCGTGGAAGTTTATCCAACTTTGTCCGTAAGTTTTGGAATTTTAGGGACCCCTCAGTATAAATGGCAAAAAGCCTTGAAAACGGTGTGTTTTCAAGGCTTTTT
>JAYUKJ010000410.1:0-1213 GCA_043764555.1 Saprospiraceae bacterium | reverse complement strand
TTTTCTCGATTTATAAAAAAGCCCCGCGTAGTGATACGTGGGGCTTTTGTTTTTAGGAAAAAGGGACCCCTCAGTATAAATGCTGTTTTTGACTCATTTCTGAGCGAAAAATGGCATTTATACTGAGGGGTCCCTTTTTTTGCAAAAAGCGTTGTCCATTTTAGAGATAAGCGGCATAAAATGCGAACAGCCTTGCAAACGTTGTGTCTTGCAAGGCTGTTTGCTTGTGTTCAGCGTAACGCGTTTGTGTTCAAATGAACGCGGACGTGTTCAAACGAACGCGTTTGCATTCAAACGAACGCGTTTGCGTTCAAACGAACGCGTTTGCGTTCAAACGAACGCGATTGTATTCAGACGAACGCGATTGTATTCAAACGAACGCGTTTGCATTCAAACGAACGCGTTTGCGTTCAAACAAACGCGTTTGCGTTCAAACGAACGCGTTTGCGTTCAAACGAACGCGGACATGTTCAAATGAACCGTGATTGTGTTCAGACGAAGACTTTTGTTTTTTTTTAAAAAAGACCCCTCAGTATAACGGGCGTTTTTGAAGAAAAATCAGTGCATAGTCTGCCCAAATCCTATTTATTATTTTAGAAAATGTGTTAATACCTAAATTTGGGTATTGTTTCTACAAAACCCTTTGTTACTTTTGCGAAGCACATTTCTAAATAAGTCTATTAACCAAATCTTTCAATAGTAACACAAGTATGTATCTAAACGCATTCGTTCCGCCTTCTCAAACTGTTTCAAGCTGTTTCAAACTCTAAAGATTACAACACAAGTTACATCTTTTTTCTCAAAAAACATACTTTTCCCGCTAAAAATTCCGCCTAAAATGGTTGTGGCTTTGCCCACAAGCCGTATTCTTTCTGTATCAAAAACAACTATTTTCAAACACCAATACCATTAACAAAACACAATGTTCAAACAATTCCCCTATTTCAAACAACGCGACGCGATGGACTGCGGACCGACTTGCTTGATGATGATTGCCACCACGGCAAGGACTATTCGCTGCCGTATCTCCGTGAATTTTGTTACCTCAGCCGCGAAGGTGTGTCCGCACTCGGCATCATGCAAGGAGCCGAAAAAATCGGATTTACGCCGCTTTCCGTCAAAGTGGGCTACGATAAAGGTGAAAACGACGCGTGTCTGTTGACCGCACCTTTGCCGTGCATCGCGCATTGGAATCAAAATCATTTTGTGGTGA
>JAYUKJ010000409.1:0-4068 GCA_043764555.1 Saprospiraceae bacterium | reverse complement strand
ACGAAGTCGAATTTACAAGTCCCCAAGGTTTGGTTACCAATAAAAAAGATTTCTTGACGCTGTTTAGGTAATTTTTTTTTGTTCATTTGACAAAATAGGACCCCTCAGTATAAAAGCCGTTTTTCGCTCGAAAGTGAGTGAAAAACGGCTTTTATACTGAGGGGTCCTTTTCCTCTACTTCACAATTAGCACTTTCCCTTGAAAAACCTTATGCTCTTTAAAGTTCATCCTAATCTGATAGACACCACTTGGCACATTCAACTCTAATTGAGCGCGGGTATCAATGGCGGGTATTTTTTGTTGAAAAACCATTTGTCCAAGCATATTGAAGACGCGAACAATGCCCCCCTCAGTATTGATGCCGTCGTCCCAATCCAAAGTCACATTTCCCGTTGATGGATTTGGAAACACGTTGACCTCTATTTTTGAGTAGGCTTCTTTTGTTGGCACACGAAAATCAATCGTGCTGTCGCATGGGTGCGTAGGTATTATGCCAAGACGATAATTGGGATTATTGGGTAAGCCGCCAGCAGTTGCAACAGTAAATGGAAGCCTAATACCCGCCTGAACGACTTGACACGCAATGCCTTTTCTATCGGGATAACGCATATACCCAAAAGCTTGTGCGCCACCTGCGTAAGTGATATAAATTTTACAATCAGGCGCTAACTGTCCAAATGCCATACTTACCAATAGAGGTGCAGCTATACCATTTTGCACGGCAACGATTTCCTTACTTGCCTGAATATCGGTAGCTTGCAAGTCAAACTGATTTATTTCTTTACTCGTAAGAATATATAAAAAACGATTACTCGGAGAAAAAACGGCACCACCAAAAGAATACCGCGCTTTGGAAACTTGATAATTCCTAAAATTACTCAATAATCCTGTATTTCTATCAAAATCAAAAAGCATCACATCATTAAGTTCTGAATAGTAAACGTATTTTGTTCCATCAGGCGAAAAACAACCTTGTCCTCCTGTTTGGTCGCCCAATAAAGTAATGTTGCCGACACTTTGGGTAAAAAAAGTGTCAACGCCACTTTGAGTCAACCGCATTGTGTAGTAAGTATTTGACCGAAATTTACGGGTTATTATCCACCAATCTTTTCCGTTTGCGTGCTTTACGGCATTAATATTACCGCCATCTAAAGAGTCTGAGACAATCAATTTGTTTTTTATTTTAACGCTTCCTAAACCATTGTTTTCATTCATATTTATAACTGTATAAAATAGTTTATTGGCTAATGCAATGATTGGTAAACCCGTTAGAAAGTCATAACTTGAGTGAAAAACGTAGAATACACTGTCATTATTTGGTTGAGGTAAGGCTATCATTATTTGAGGAAAGACCAAACCACCTAACCTATTGTTGTCATTACAATTTTCATTTCTTAGTGTTCCCATATTAACACTATCTCCATTTTGCATAATACTCAAATTTTTGTTATATATTTTACAGCCATTTGAAGTAAAAATAAAATTACCATTTTTGTCCGACAATGAAGCGAGCGCTGCGTCATAACCATGGTTTCTTCGAAAAGTGTCTAATTTAACAATGCGGTTGTTAAAGTTTAAGCTAAAACCCCATTTCGGCACATAATCATAACCCATTTGCCACACGTAATCGTACTTGCTTTGTCCATTGACCAAAATAGAAAATTGAATGACTAAAACAACCATAATTAATCTTTTCATATTTTTTTCATTTAATTAAATAAGGTATGCTGCCATAAAACTGGCAACATACCCTAAATGATGAACAGTATTCATAGTATTGTTGCAGGTGTAAGACGACCCCGTTCCACTCGACACATACATTCCTGACCTATAAAAAGGATTTGGGTTACCAAAGTAGGAAATAGTATTGCAACTGACACTGAAATTGGTTGAGCCACCCGCTTGAATACCATTGGCATTTGAGAGTGAAGTGGTTCCCAGTACAATCGCGTTATTGGTTAGCGTTGCGCCTATACCCGAGTTGAATTGCATACCACCTTGTGCATTTTGGACGTTTATAAAATTTTCATAGATATTCCAATTACCTGTAACACTGTTGTCGAAGCCGATAATGCCGAGAGATGCCCACGGCGTGCTTGGGTTTGCTGTTACATCAATCTCATTATTGTATATATTTCCTATATTCAATTTATTAAATGAAGAGAGAATACCTATTTTAGCTCTTATATTATTGGCATAAATATAAGATTGATTGAAGTTGTTATTAACAGCTCTTATCCCGATGCCTACCGCATCAGCCGTATTGTCCAAGCAAATTATTTCAAATGTACCAGGTTCGTATGCTGTTCTGATAAAATCAATAGTTTTTTGCGCCGCAGTTGTGTTTTTAACTGTGGTTGTCACCTTAAAAGGCGTACAAAAAGGAATCGGAATACCCGTGGAGTTGTCAACAGTATAACTCATTGAAATCGTAACACCACTTGGGCATTGAGCGTTAGCGTGGGAAATAACCATAAAAAAAGCGAAAAGCGTACACAAAAAACTCAAAAAGGGCGTGTACAGGCGTTTGTTAAAAGCATAGGAAAAATTGATTTTCATTGTAAAAAAATTTAAAATGTTAAGAATTTAGATGGGTAAATTTGATACAGTGTGAACACAACGTTCTTGCTGTCTTCGTTTGAAGAAGAAGAAGAAGAAGAAGAAGAAGAAGAAAGTAAAAACTTACTTCGACGATTACTAATTGTGTTGTTTTTAAAAGCATTTAGGAAATTAAGTTTTGATCATCTTGCAAGAGATGTACAAAAATATGGTTATTTTTTTTAAATTGTCTAGGGTTTGTTAATAAAAATATTACATTTTTATTTAACTCATAAATTAAAATTCAACTTTGTTGGACTGAAATGTAGCTAACATTTTTTGCTCAGGTAAAAAAGGACCCCTCAGTATAAAACGCATTTTGGGTTAGTATGCGGCATTTTTTTTCTTGAAAATTAAGATTGAAAGCGTGAATACATTTCGTTCTTGTCGTGTTAATCCCTAATTTTAAATTTTTAATTCAAAACGCTTTGTGGTTTTAGCATCTAAAGCTATCTTTGCGTGCCTTTTAAGAGTTTTCCGTTATAAAAGGCTTTTTTTACGTAAAATTGAATCATTAAATAGAAAAAAATACTTGCATAATGGATGCTATTAATTTCGTACAAAGTCAAATGGCGCGTCCAGCGCATTTGCCCGCCTTCAAATCAGGCGACAATGTCATCGTAAATTACAAAATCATTGAAGGTGACAAAGTACGTATTCAAGCGTACCGCGGCGATGTCATTCAAATCAAAGGACACGGAACGAACAAATCGTTCACCGTTCGTAAGATTTCAAATGGTGTTGGTGTGGAGCGTGTTTTCCCAATGTCGTCACCTAATATCGACAGCTTGGAAGTAACAAAACGCGGTAAAGTACGTCGCGCTAAGTTGTACTACTTGCGGGATGTTATCGGCAAGAAAGCGCGTATCAAGGAATTGAAAATGAGCGTTAAAACAGTCAAGCCAGCCAAAGCACCACGCGTAGCTAAGTAATTGATTGACACGTTTTTAGATAATAAAAAAGCCGTCCCGATGATTCGAGACGGCTTTTTCTATTCCTCTAAAGGTTTCAAAGGGTCAAAATACTGAGGGTCCTTTTTATTGTCGATATTTTACGTAATTTTGCTTTTTTGAACGAATAAAATAAGGGGTTATGGCTAAAAGGAAATTCAATATAACGGGTTTATGTTTTCCCGAAGACAATTTTATGGCAGATATTTCGCGCAAATTAAACGCGACGCTTGAAATGATTGAACAAGGTGAATATTTCATCATCAATCGCCCCCGCCAATACGGGAAAACGACAACCATGCATACCTTAGAAAATATTCTCCAAAAAACGGATGATTACCTCGTTTTGAACATCAGTTTTGAGGGCATCGGCGACTTGATTTTTGACGATGAACGGATGTTTACATCAGGATTTATTAAATTATTGGCCCGCCAAGCGGAGATTAACGCACCCGAATTAATGCAGCCTTTCTTGGATGCGGCGAAAGAAGTGGACAACATGAGTACGCTATCTGATACG
>JAYUKJ010000408.1:0-1214 GCA_043764555.1 Saprospiraceae bacterium | reverse complement strand
GTTCTACATCCGATAAAATAGCAATTTTATTGAGCCGTGATTTCATATTATTCGCCAATTTTTTGAAGTTCAAACTGTCCACGGTCGAGTAAATTCGTTCGGTCAAATGATTAATCGGCGCACCCAATTTTTTAAACCTAAAACAGACGTGCGGACCCGTTGCCAAGCCCGTCGAGCCGACGTAACCAATGACCTGTTTTTGCTTCACAACCGTTCCCGCTTTGATGCCTTTTGCAAAACGACTCATGTGCAGATACTGCGTTTCGTAGGTGTTTTTATGCTGAATTTTAACGTAATTTCCATTGCCACCGTCATATTTTGCCTCCTCAACGACGCCATCAGCGACCGACATAATCGGCGTTCCACTCGGTGCTGCGTAGTCCGTTCCGTAGTGCGGACGCGTATAATGCAGAATCGGATGGAAGCGGCGAAGGTTGAAAGCAGACGTAATTTTGCTGTTTTTTACGGGCGAATCAATGAATCCATCCCGCGTCGGTAAGCTGTCTTTTTCGTACCAACCGCGCTCTTTTCCGTTGGAAAAATAGAACGCATATAGTGGTTTATCTATGCATTGTCCCTTGATATACACGCTTTTTAGCTTGCGTATGCCGACTGAATGACCATCAACCAACTCTTCTTCCCAAATTAATTTGTAGGCGTCGCCTTCGGCGCATTTACTGAAATCGAACTTGTTTTTTAGCGCCGCTTGCACCATGTCAATTAGGCTGTAACTCATGCCGCTCGACGCCAAAGAACTGTATAAAGTCTTTCGGAGTTTGCCACCAATTTCAAATTCACGAACCGAAACGGGACGTTTGACCTCGGATACTGAGGGGTCCTTGAAATTGAAAACAAAATAGCGTTTGGCATCGGGTTCTATGACCAAATATTGCGTGGTGTCGCCGCAAAAAAGCGCGTAAGGTTTGCCGATTTTTATCTTCTCAAAATCATAACTCGGCTTCACTTTCGCCAGTAAACTGTCCGCTTGTCGGGTCGTCAAACCTTGTTTTTTCAAGAGCGAAAAGACCATATCGCCTTGTTTTATCTTATTTTCTTCGACCGCAAAACGGCTCAAATCGAAGCCATATTTGACTTGCGGCACGGTTACGAAAAAGCGTTGATTTTGCGCATTGGACAACGATTTGACGGAAAAAGCTAAAGCGGAAATGGACAAATAAATCAACGCAAAAAAAGCGATTTTTAACTCACTTTTT
>JAYUKJ010000407.1:0-1214 GCA_043764555.1 Saprospiraceae bacterium | reverse complement strand
ACGCTTTGTCTAAGCCCGTGTATTTCATTATTTTTTCGGTTGGTTCACCTTCGTTTTTCATCATTGTTGCCGTGGCAATTGCCTGCTCGTTTTTGGCTTCTTTTTTGGCTGTCTTTATCAATTCTTCGGTATCTACTTTTATCGTAAAAGCCTTTGAAGCATCGTCGCGCAGGTCTGACAGGTATCTTTTGTAGGCTAATTGTTCTTCATATGGCATTTTCAGAAAGTCCAATTTTTTAGATGCTTCTTGGAGTCCTTTGGCCGAAAAATTAGATTTGATTGAGGAGTTCTTGAAAAAATAAATCCATTCGTCCAATTTATTTTGGGCATTATTGTCGAATTGATCCACCTTGATAATGTAATATTCGGGAAAAATATCTTTTACCAAATCAACTTTAAAAGTACCTTTTTGACTTTCTGATAATCCCAAAACATCGTTTTTATGAACTCCCTTGAAAGCAGTTGTGCCGTAATATAAATAATCTTCGCCCTGGCCTAAATTGAAATAAACCACGTTTACGGCAATTACTTTTTTCACTTTGGCGTAGGCAAAGCCCTCGTCAATGTGTTCAGTAATTGCTTTCGACACACCGTACAACATTCGCTGAAAATAATCGTACTCGCGTTCGTTCTGAACTTCAATAATGATTAAATCGCCTTTGCTATCTTTCACTAAAATATCAACGCGGTTTGATTTGTCTTTCTCGGTCTGTTTGTTGCTTTCGGCATCTAAAATTTCGATTATTGAAATATCGGTCTGTAATAATTCAGACAAAAAGCCTTCTAAAATACCAAAATTGGCCTTGTTTCTCAAAAGCCGTTTCATGGCCCAATCAAAGCGAATGAGTTGTTTCTGTTTCATATCCTTTGTTTTCTACTTAACAATCGCCCTCACCATTTCTGCCGCAACGGCTTCAAAAACGGGTACGGCCACGCTGTTGCCCGTCAATTTTCGCATTGCACCGTAGCCAACCACAATCTTAAAATCTTCGGGAAACCCTTGTAACCGCAACAACTCCCGCGACGAAAGCCGCCGGTTGCCATTGACTAACAGGTAGTTATACGAACCGCCCGCCCGCAACGCGCAAGAAAAAGGCAAAATGGAGATATTCCCGCCCTTGTTTTCGTGCCACACCGACGGATAAAAAGGCTCGCCCTTAATTTTCGACTGTCTTTTGGCCAAAATATCGGCAGAGGCAAACAGTTTTTTATCA
>JAYUKJ010000406.1:0-1217 GCA_043764555.1 Saprospiraceae bacterium | reverse complement strand
TGGTTCAATTCGGCGGTGGTGTATTTGAATTCCACACCATTGCCCAATGCAATTTCTTTGGGCGTTTTGAAACCCGTACCCGATAGCGCATACTCTAAGGTATAGCTAACAGCGGCTTTGAAGCCATAATCGGCGCGTTTCCACGTCATGATTTGCGCCACTTCGCCCGCTTTGTCGGCGGTAAGTGTCAATTTTGAGGCAGAGGCAGAGAGTTGTGGCGCAACGCCCGTTTGCATAACCGTCTGTACTTCATCTTTGTCGCATGATGTCATAAAACCAATCACGCTGAACAAAAGGGCATATCGAATTATTGAATTTTTCATTTTTCTATTTTAAATTTTAAAAAAAATACTGAGGGGTACGAAGTATTAAACAATAAGAATGTAATTATTTTTTTTAACACATAGGCACATAAGACACATAGTTTTATACGTAAAATGCTTAAATACAATTATTTAAAGAAAAAAACTATGTGCCTATGTGTTAAAAAAAAGAAAAAAACTATGTGACCTATGTGCCTATGTGTTAAAAAAAAAGGAAAAAACTATGTGCTTATGTGTTAAAAAAAAGAAAAAAACTATGTGACCTATGTGTTAAAAAAATAGCGATTTTAATAACCCACATTTTGCTTCAAATTTGGATTTGAAGACAAGTCGGTGGCAGGAATTGGAAACAGATTGTACTTATTGTCCACTGCCCGACCCGCCGCAACGCCGCCTTTCCACGCCCATAAATACGTAGGCGTTGTAAATTTTCCATGTCTGATAAGGTCGGTGCGGCGATGCGCTTCGTAATAAAGTTCTCTACTGCTTTCATCGAGCAGGAAATCGAGCGTCATTTGAGCCGCTGTAATGTTGCCCGTGGCATTGCCATTGGCGCGTTCACGCAATTTGTTGATGTAACCCAAAGCGGTTGCTTGGTCGCCGCCCGTACCGCCGCGCACGACGGCTTCGGCGTAGGTCAAATATGTTTCAGCCAATCGGAAAAGCGGAAAGTCAATGTCTGTCCAATTTCCTGCGGAGTCGGCGTTCGGTGCATTTGCGCCCGTTTTTGTCTTATTTCTGAATTTAGTTGAAGAAAAACCGTCCGTACCCGTGTATAAATCCGCCATGAGTCTGTTTTGACCCGTTGTATAAAATTGCGCCCGCTTATCGGTATTGCCCGACGGGTCGGCAAATTTGTCAACAAAAGTGTGCGGATGCCGCAAGCCACCCCAA
>JAYUKJ010000405.1:0-1221 GCA_043764555.1 Saprospiraceae bacterium | reverse complement strand
GGGTTCAAAAAGATTTATAATGTTTTAAGCCGTTTTGGGTACTGTTTTTTCCCAATCTACCCCGAGCAGAACGGTCATTTTATCGGCAATTACTTTGTATTCCTGCTTTAATACCAATGCTTTGCAGATTGTTAGCATGGATTGACCAATAAAATTTAAAGTCGTGCCTTTTCTAATCTCCTCCGTTAGATTTTCTGAAATTTTGACGGCTTGTGCGTAGGTTTCCAGTGCTTTTTGCGGTTGTCCAAGTCCTTCCAAACAATGTCCACACATCCGCAAGGCTTCCAAACGATGTAATAACAATAAGCCACCGTTTTCAAAATCCACTTCGCCCGTCGGTTTGTCTTTTGTGGCCATCATTTGTTTCAACACCGTGTCGGCTTGCTGATAGACTTCCAAACCGCTTTGATACTGAGGGGGCCTCGTTCCGACAAAAGCCGCCCCTTTTGAGAATAGAATTTGGATGGTCAATTGTTCAAATATATTGTCTTCGCCTTTCTGCGGTTTCAAATCGGGCAGTTCTTTAATCAACGGCTGCGATTTAGCGGTTTGCGCCACGCGCAAGGCTTCGTCGTAGGTTTTTACCGCCGTTTCTAATTTACCATCAGTCATAAAACCACTTGCCGCCGTGCATAAAACCGCGATTTCGAGATGCGGATACCCCATTTTTCGGGCAATGCCAATAGCTTTTTCGGCGTATCGCTTCATCCCTTCTGCATCGCGTTTGCCGACGCATTGGGTCAACTCAAAGAATGCTTTTTTGAAATGTGTTCCTTTATCGTTTTGGTCACCAAACTCGTTCATCAATTCACGCATCGCATCAGGCATATTGAGATTTGGCTTGAACGTCATGACTTTTTGCGGCTGCTGCTTGGCCAATTTGTCGAGTATTTCGGCCCCCTCAGTATCCATAACCATTAGCCGTATTTTAGGCGGCAAATTGAGTTCCGTTGCGGCGGCCCACCATTTTTCCCAATTTGCTTTGCCTTCAATCGCCGTCGGCGCCAAATAAGCGACGACAAAAGCGTCCAAATCCAAGCTGTCGGCGAGTTGAAAAAAATTACGTAAAAACCCAACCGTCGGGTTCTTCGGGTCGTCGGTGTGCGTAGAATGCCAGCTAAGGGGCATCTTTTCAGCCGCTAATTCAGCGCGCTCGGTCTCAATAATGTTGTGTAATTCCTCAGATAAGGCTTTGCCGTAAGTTTGTAGGTGTAAGAAAGG
>JAYUKJ010000404.1:0-1222 GCA_043764555.1 Saprospiraceae bacterium | reverse complement strand
TGGCACCAAAATTTAGAATCAATTTACCGCCGTTTTCAACAACGACTTGTGAATTATTCTCAATCCTCAAAATACCGTTTTCTCGAATATCTAAGGTTGCACCGCCGTCTATGTGCAAAATACCTCGGTTGGTAACGTTGACGTCGCCAACAATTATCCGACCGTTGTCTTGGACAATAACGGGCGCATTACCCGCAACGCAAGCCACTATACTGCGGCGAATCGTCAAATCGAACGTGGAATTAGACCGATTTGTAAAATTCGGTTCGTCGGGATAATTAATCGGACCGTTTCGATTGACCCACAATTGACCCGTTCCTTCAATCGTCAAACCGCGTGTAATAACATTCGGTGTAACGGTCGGTTGAAAAACGGTTTGGCTCGGAGCTTGGTCACTCGCACCGAAATTGTAAGTCCGCGTTAGGCTGCCCGCCAAAGTATTCAAACCCGTACCAACGGCAAGCTGATTGAGCAAAAATGTAGCATTGCGCTGATTGATGCTTACGTGGTCTTGATTATGGGCAGTGCCGCCAAGTGTGCCAATTGCGCCAATATCAGTTGAAAATGCTGAGGCATCTATCGAACCAACGCATCGGTCGGCATTCGTATTTGTCGCGGTGCAGGTAAAAGATTGGTTCACATCTGTCGGTTCGGCAATGTCTAAAGCGCTGAAAGTGGGTATAAAACACCACAATCCCTTGGTTTTAGTGCCGAAATTGCCTCTAATTTTCACATTATCAAAACTCAAACTTCCCGCTTCTGCGGGAAAGCCAAAGTTTGAAAATCCGCCTGGCGCGCTGTCTAAGGGTTTCAAGTTGCTCACATTACTATTGATTTGCGAACCCACGTCTATTCTGAGCGTGTAGGGTAAAGGAAGACCTGAAGATATGGGGAAGTTTAGCAAAATAGCGCCTGAATACACACTACCACTACCGCTCGCGGGAAGCGCGAACGGACGTAAGTCAAGCGCAACTCTAATGTCAATCCTCGGGCTGTTTGGGTCGTCAAATATTTTAACGGGCGTTGAGCCCGATCCCGTTATAGCCGCGTAAAGTTCTCCCGCATTCAACAATTGCGGCTGATTAATACTTGAGCCATTTGATACAACCGAGTAATCCACTTGTAAATCACCTAAAGCCGCCAATTGAGCATAGAATGCATCGTGCCACTCGCGCGGGTTTCCAGAAGGCGTGAAAGCGTTATAAAATAACATTTGTCGAGT
>JAYUKJ010000403.1:0-4095 GCA_043764555.1 Saprospiraceae bacterium | reverse complement strand
CATTATCGGACTGCGCTTCGCCGTTGACGAAGTAATCCAATTGATAATATTCGTTTTTGAAATCGGCATACACACCGCCCAAAGCCGCTTCCGCTTCGCTGCCCGATTTGTAGATAATCGAGTCGGACGCATTGTTGGCAATCGCAATGCCCTTGGATTTGGGTTCGATGTCCAAAAAGTCTTTGCAAGACTGATTCATAAAAGCAATGCCCAACAAGCACGCGTAAAAGCAATATCTTTTCATCTTCTTTCTATTTTTAATTAGTTCAACACATGATTTTTTGGGAACATATAGGCACATAGGATACATAGGTTCTAAATTCTTAATTTTTAATTAAAAATCTATGTATCCTATGCGTCTATGTGTTCCAAAAAAAATAAATATGTTCTCAAAAAAGCCGTTTATACTGAGGGGTCCTAAAATTCAACATTCAGACCGACCGTCCACGTTTGCGCTTGCGGGTACGTGCCGTAATCGACGCCTAACTCCGTGGCGCTGCGCCCAAAGGCGTTCACTTCGGGGTCAAAACCCGTATATTTGGTGATAGTTAGCAAGTTTTGGGCGGTTGAATAGAACGACAATTTGCTCAAATGCCACCGTTCCAAACGTTTAGGATTGACGGAATACGAGAGCGTCAACGCCTTCAAACGGAGGTAAGAACCATCCTCAATAAAGCGCGTGGAGTTCCGAACATTGTCGATTTTGCCGCCGCCAATTGCGCGCGGAATGTCCGTATTTGGCTTGTCTTTCGTCCACCGCCGCAAGACCGACGCCGACTGATTTTTGCTGTCGAACATCCCTTCTAAGTCAATCCGCGTGGCGTTGAAAATGTCGTTGCCGTAGCTGCCTTGAAAAAAAATATTCAGGTCAAAACCCTTAAAAGACAGATTATTCGTAAATCCATACGTGAATTTAGGTTGGGCGTTGCCAATCACAACGCGGTCGTTCGGGTCAAACTCACCGTTATTGTTGGCGTCTTTGTAAACAATATCGCCCGTTTTAGGGTCAACACCTTCGGAAACGTAGCCAAAAAACGACCCCAACGGCAAGCCTTTTTTCACAATCGACACGTCTTGATTGTTGCTGTAAATTCTGCCGAAATAATAGACGTCCGTGTATTCCAAACTGGTTATTTTATTGCGATTAAAAGAGATATTAAAATC
Organism: Saprospiraceae bacterium; assembly: GCA_043764555.1. Taxonomy (GTDB): domain Bacteria; phylum Bacteroidota; class Bacteroidia; order Chitinophagales; family Saprospiraceae; genus JAAFJT01. Next base: position 2,931 of record JAYUKJ010000403.1, on the reverse strand, counting down.
GGTTGTCCATTTAAAAGCGCGTTTGAGATTGACCGTCGAAATATTAAAATCCAATCCCTTGTTTTCGATGCCGCCCGCGTTCGTCTGAATCGTCGTAATCGGCAAAGAGTTGGACAATTGCACGTCCAAAAGCACGTCATTTGTTTGTTTCAAATAGGCGTCCGCGTTCAAAATCACGCGCCCGTTGAACAAACTCAAATCGAAACCGACGTTGGATTGCGTCGTCGTTTCCCACCTCAAATCGGGATTTCCGTAGGTCGATTGGAACGAAGCTGGACCCGATAACGGATTGCTTTGAGCGCGTTGATAATAATTGACCAAACCGAAACGGGCGTAGTTCGGAATGCCTTCTTGGTTGCCATTTTTACCCCAACCGACGCGTATTTTCAAATCATCAACCACCTTAATACCTTGCATAAACGGCTCGGCCGACACGCGCCAACCCGCCGAAACCGCGGGCAATGTTCCCCAATGTTTCGCCAATTTGGAGGAACCATCGCGGCGCAAACTTGCCGTCAATAGGTATTTACTTTTGTAATCATAAGTCGCGCGACCGAAGAAAGATTGCAGCGCCCATTCTTCAATTGCCGTGCTGCCAATTGTTTTGTTCGCCGCGTTAATCGTCGTGACGGCAGTGTTCGCAGGAAAGTCGTTGCCTTGCACGTAGGAGTCGTCCCAACGCGATTTTTGAGCGCTGTTACCCACTAAAAGCGAGAAATTATGGTCGCCGAAGGTCTTCGCATAGTTCAATGTACTCTCCAAAATCCAAGCGATGCTCAAGGATTTACTGGCGCGGCCAATGCCGTTTTGGCTGCGTCCGTAGTTGGTTCTGAACGGGTCCAAATAGTATTCCGACAGGTAACTATTGGCGTCAATGCCGAGATTTGTCTTGAAAGTCAAGTCCTTAATCAGCCTTAATTCGGCGGTTATGTTGCCGATTACGCGGTTGTCGCTTTGCTGCTGCTTGGGTCCTTGCATATAGGCAACGGGATTTTCCCACGACGGTTGGAACGGATTTGGGTCGAATTGACCACTGCCGTCGGCTTTGTAAATTTTAAGAAATGGCGGCGTGTTCAATGCGGACATTATCACGCCACCACGTCCAGAACTTGCATTATCTGGTGTGTCTTTGGTTTTGGAACTGAGAATATTGACGTTTGTCGCGATTTTCAGCCACGTTTTTATCTGATTATCGAGGTTAATGCGGACCGAATAGCGGTCGAAACTCGCGGGTTGAACGATGCCTTGATTGTTCAAATAATTCGCAGAAATCATGTATTGCGACGTCGCGTTGCCGCCCGAAAACGAGACTTGATGGCTTTGCGCTTTGCCGATGCCGAAGACTTCGCTGCTCCAATCGGTGTAATTTGTCGCGTTCGGGTCAACGGTTCCGGGGCTGATGTCATTCATCAATTCACGGTACCTTTTTGTCGTCAACACATCAATGGGTTTTCTCAATTGAGACACGCCAACGTAGCTGTTTAAACGCACAACCGACGTGTTTTGCTTGCCCCGTTTTGTCGTCACAAGCACCACGCCGTTGGCAGCTCTTGCGCCGTAAATCGCCGCCGAAGACGCGTCTTTTAGGATGGTCATCGACGCAATATCCGTTGGGTTCAAACCCTTAATATCGGTCGTTGGAATGCCATCTACGACGTATAATGGCTCATTTCCCGCCAAAACCGACGTAGAACCACGCACCCGAACCGAAATATCCGACCCGGGTTTGCCCGAGTTTTGAACCACTTGAACACCCGCCGCTTTGCCTTGCAAGGCTTCGGCCGCCGACACCATCGGACGGTCTTTTATCGAATTTTCGTCAATCACCACGATGGCCGTTGTGATGTCTTTTTTGCGCTGCGTACCGTAACCAATCACGACGGCTTCGTCCAATATTTTGCCTTCTTTCAAGACAATATCAATCACGGAACGCCCGTCAAGAACGACGCGTTCTTTCTCAAAACCGACGTAGCTGAACAGCAAAGAGCCGCGCATTTCGGCGTCGGTCAATGCCAAAACGTACTTGCCGTCCGCATCGGTCGAAGTGCCTTTGTTCGTTCCTTCCAACAGGACAATAACGCCAATTAGTGCCGCGCCTTCTTCGTCTTTTACCGTGCCTTTTACGTTAAAAAGCGGTGTTATGTCGGGAACAATCGTGAATTTAGGCGTCGATTTGACGGGGTTTTGATTGTCCAAAACGGCAGCTTTGACCTTCGCCGCCTCTACATCCGTTTTTGGGACTTCGATACTGAGGGGTCCCGTCGGACTGGGAAATTTTGGCGATTGCTCGCCCGTCCTCCTGCCCGTTTCTTTTTCGACGATGATGTAACCGCCCGTTTTCGTTTTTTTATAGGTCAATTCGCAAGGCTTCAAAACGGCATCCAAATTCTGTTCAAGATTAACATCCATTCGCACCACATTGTCCGCCACGGTGTAGCCTTTTACGATGCGGTCGAAGTACAAAATATCGACTTGATAGTGGTCTTTTAGCGTGCTTAACACGTCTTTTAGGCTTTTGGCAACGGTCGTTTTTGCTTTTCCGCGCGTCTCGGTCGGTTGTGCCATCGCCATCGGTTGGGCAAAACCAATGGATAGCAAACCCATAAATCCCACCAAAAGGATGAGTGTGTGTGTCGTTTTTTTCATCATTCTTGTTGCTGTTATTTTTATAAATTTAGCCGATAGTTCCAGTAACTTTCCAAAAAATCTTAACTTTTGGAAAGTCATAACACATTCAAAATCAATATTTTATAAAAAATAGGACCCCTCAGTATAAACCGCTTTTTTTTGATATTTTTGGCGCTTTAGCAGATTTAGGGCGTATGGATTTGCGAAAGCAGCACTTTTTTTTAGCATCAGAAAACAACGAAACATCAAATCTGAAATCTGAAATCTGAAATCTGAAATCTGAAATCTGAAATCTGAAATCTG
>JAYUKJ010000402.1:0-14750 GCA_043764555.1 Saprospiraceae bacterium | reverse complement strand
AATGAACAAGTATTCATGTATTTATTTTTTGAAAAAAAATTGCGACTACATATTGCAGTCGCAATGCTCGATGCACGCAATGATTTTGGTGACATCTTTTTCCTTCAAAGAATAAAAAACGCTTTGCCCTTCTTTTTCAGAACGCAAAATGCCTTTCAGTTTCATCGTCGTCAAGTGATGCGATAGGAGTGATTGCTCGACTTGCAACACTTCGCCGATTTCATTGACGCTCAATCGGGCGTTCAAATCCAATAAATCCACGATTGCCAAGCGCGTCGGATGCGCGACTGTTCGGAGGATGAACGCTGCTTTTTCAAGTTTCTCGCGGTTGATTTGGTAGTTTATTATTGTTGCCATAATTAAGGTAATGCGAATTAGGTTGTTAAAATATTGGAACAAAGGTAGGAATGTTCGTTCATATTCAAGAGATAAAATACTGAGGGGTGTAATTTTTCAACAAAAAAACTATTTTTGCACCGAAACTCAGGGCGATTTAGTTGCTCAAGACCTAACGTAAAAACGTAAACATGACCAATCAAAATATACTCGATACGCCTATTGAAAGTTTACCGGGCGTTGGTACTTACCGTGCCGAATTGCTAAAATTGGAGTTGCGGATATTCACTTACCGCGATTTGCTCTACCATTTTCCGTTCAGATACGTCGATAAAACGCGTTTTCATCTCATTAGCGACATCAACGCTGAGAGTGAAACGGTGCAATTGAAAGGCATTTTGCGCCGCCTCGAAGTGCAGGGCGAAGGGCGAACCCGTCGGCTTTCGGGGACGCTGCGCGACGAAACGGGGAGCATTGATTTGGTGTGGTTTCAGCAAACAAATTTTTTAGAAAAATCGTTAGTCGTTGGCACTGAATACATTGCGTATGGCAAAATTAATAACTATGGAGGACGATTCTCTTTACCGCATCCCGAAATGGAAGTCGCAACGGCCGATGCTTTGGAGAAAAAAACGGCGGCTTTCGACCCCGTTTACGCCTCAACGGCAAAGTTGGATGCTAAACATTTGGACGCCAAAGGGCAACGAAAATTGATTAGAACGCTTTTCGATAGATTGAAACCCTACGACGTTGGCGAGGTTTTGCCCGAGTCCGTTTTGCAACTTTACAAACTACCCCCTCAGTATCAAGCCTTAAAAACGATTCATTTTCCCGAAAATAATCGCGATTTGGAGATAGCGATTCAGCGCCTAAAATTTGAAGAATTGTTCTATTTGCAACTCCGTTTGTTGCAACAAAAAAAGGTGCGAAAAGCCAATGTCCGCGGACACGTTTTTGAAAAAGTGGGTGAACAATTTAACCGTTTTTACGCGGAAATCATGCCTTTTCAACTAACCGACGCGCAAAAACGCGTGGTTAAGGAGATTAGAAAAGATTTGGGCAGCAATATTCAAATGAACCGTTTGCTGCAAGGTGACGTGGGTTCGGGCAAAACGGTGGTCGCTTTTTTGTCCATGTTGCTCGCCATTGACAACGGCTTTCAAGCTTTGATGATGGCGCCGACCGAGATTTTAGCGCAGCAACATTATGATGGAATTTCTGAATATGGTGACCAAATGGGCATCGGCGTCGGCTATTTGAGTGGTTCGATAACGGGTAAAAAAAGGAAAGAAGTGTTGGAAAAACTCGCATCGGGCGAAACGCAAATCTTGATTGGCACGCACGCGATTTTTGAAGATTGGGTCGAATTTAAAAACCTCGGACTGGCAATTACCGACGAGCAACACCGTTTTGGCGTGGAACAACGCAGCAAATTGTGGAAGAAATCGAAACCGTACCCGCCGCACGTTTTGGTGATGTCCGCCACGCCGATTCCGCGAACTTTGGCGATGACATTATATGGTGATTTGGATGTATCGGTGATTGATCAATTGCCCGCGGGGCGAAAAATGATTATCACGCAGCATAAAAACGACAATCAGCGCTTGAAAGTCGTTGGTTTTATGAAAGAACAAATTGATTTGGGACGGCAGATTTACGTCGTTTATCCGTTGATTGAAGAAAATGAAAAAATGGATTTATTGAATTTGACGGAAGGTTTTGAGCAATTGAGCCGTGAATTTCCCGCGCCTGACTACCAAATTGCGATGGTTCACGGAAAAATGAAAGCTAAAGACAAAGCCTACGAAATGCAGCGTTTTGTGAAACAAGAAGCGCAAATCATGGTCGCTACGACCGTGATTGAAGTCGGTGTCAACGTGCCAAATGCCTCCGTTATGGTTATCGAACACGCCGAAAGGTTCGGTTTGTCGCAATTGCATCAGCTGCGTGGGCGCGTCGGACGCGGTGCCGACCAATCGTATTGCATTTTAATGTCAGGTTTCAAACTCTCCGCAAACGGCAAAGAACGCATCAGCACGATGGTGCGCACGACGAACGGTTTTGACATTGCGGAAGCCGATTTGAAACTTCGCGGGCCAGGCGATATTGAAGGCACGGCGCAAAGTGGTTTGCTCGATTTGAAGATTGCCGACCTTGCCAAAGATGGAAAAATTCTCACGTTTGCGCGCAACACGGCGAATGATATTTTGGACGAAGACCCCTTGTTAGAGAAGCCTGAATACGCGGTTTTGAGGGAATATTTGGCAGTTTTGAGCGAGCAACGTAGGGTTTGGGGACGCATTTCTTAGAAAATAGGACCCCTCAGTATAAATGCCATTTTTCGCTCATTTTGAGGCGAAAAATGGCATTTATACTGAGGGGCCTTACTTTTATTCTCACTTTAAAACACTTGGAATATCTTTGTAAAAATCAATAATATTTTGCAAAATGCCTAATAATTCAGACAGATTTCGCGTAACGTATTTGTCTGTATCGACGAATAGAACATTGCCTTCTAATTTCAGAAAAAGCCAATCCGAACCATTCGTAATACATCCATAAATAGTTTCATATGGGCAGTTATGTTTTTGATTAAAAACCCGCGCACCCATCATTTGTGCCGCCGCTTGGGCAATACTATTTTCAATGGCGCGGTTAAATTTCGCTTCTGTTACATTGATTATTGGGGCAATAACTTCATAAGATTGAGGCTCTCGTATGATTAAAAAATCGACTTCACCATTCAAGCCTAAACTTCTGTCCGCTAATAGATTTTCGCCCGAAAATAAGGTCAATTTATCCTCGTTTAGGATTTGAATTTCCGACAAAACGGGCATTATAATCGCTTCAGACACGGCTTTTTCGGTCGTAATCCGCATTTTGCGGCTGCGTTCAATAATTAAAAGCAACGTTTCGGAAGGTTCAACATTTGGAACGATGCCGAATAGTTTTTCAGACCTTTGAGTAAGGTTGAATTTTACTTTTAAGTCCGATAATTTGAAATCTCGATAAGCCATTTTTTATATTTTATGCAAATTTACATTAATTCCCCAACTATTACAATGGTTTTGTGAGCGCTGATTATCGTTTTTTATTTTTACCCTAGTTTCCTATCGAAACCCTACCTTCGCCCCTCAAAATCACCATAAAAAATGTCAAATACACGCTTACCCAACTTCGTTTGGTTCGTTTTCGGCGTCCTCTGCCTCGTTTGGGGAACCACTTATTTCGGCGTCAAAATCGCTGTTCAATATTTCCCACCGCTGTGGTTTTCCGCGTTTCGGCACTTCTCGGCGGGCGCCATTTTCCTGATTGTTTACTTTTTGCAATTTAAAGAGATGCCGTCAAAAAGTGACATTTTTCACACGGCTGTGGCGGGTTTTTTCATGATTTGCGGTGGAAATGCCTTACTCTCCGTGGCGGTTGTCTATATTCCAAGCGGATTAGCGGGCATTTTAAGCGCCGTCGCACCGCTCTACATTACGCTGATGAGCATTGCCGTTTTCAAAGGCTTTCGCATCACTTGGCTCATCGTTTTAGGCTTAATTATCAGCATCGGCGGCATCTATTTGTTGTCAAAACCCGAAGACGGCGGCGCGCCTTCGCCCGCTTTTTGGACAGGCTTTTGGCTCGTTTTGTTGGCTAATTTCTTTTGGGGAATCGGCTCCATTTATATGCGAAAATATCCCGTTGAGCAGCATATTTACTTAAAAACGGCGATGCAAATGATTCCAGCAGCCATCATCAATTGGACCGTCAGTTTGTTCTTGGAGACGCCGCCCAACCTTTCGGACGTTCCCGCAAACGCGTGGTGGGCAGCGGCGTATTTGATTTTCATTGGCTCATTGGTGGGTTACACGAGCTTCGTTTATTTATCTAAATACATGGTTCCAGCGCGTTTATCCATTCATATTTATGTTAATACCGTAGTTGCCGTGTTGGTCGGTTGGCTATTCGGCGGCGACCATTTGACGGGTTTGACGTGGGTCGCGTTGTGCATTATTTTGGCGGGTGTTGTGATTGTTAACAACGAATATGCTAAAATGAATCGGCAATTGAGTAGCAATTTAACGGATTAAATCACCGTAACTGCTTCGCTACACGACTATTTAGCTACGGATTTTACGGATTAAAACGACTGCATTTTAATCCGTAAAATCCATAGCTGATAATCGTGGGTAAGTAAGTGCAAATCATCAATAAAATCATCAATAAAATCATCAATATTTACGTAAAAAAGCCTTAAAACGACTGTTTTAAGGCTTTTTTACGTTTATACTGAGGGGTCTTATTTTTGAAAAATCAATCCATCGCTTGCTTCAAATCCGCAATAATATCTTCCACATTTTCGATGCCAACAGATAAGCGAATTAACCCATCCGTAATGCCATTTGCGAGGCGAATATCGCGGGGAATCCGCAAATGCGACATCGAAGCGGGGTGCAAAATGAGCGTGTCCACGTCGCCCATTGTGGGTGCGAGTGAGCAAAATTTGATTTTATTCATAAATTTAATGCCCGCTTCCAAGCCACCCGCGAGTTCAAAACTCACCATGCCGCCCGACCCGTTTGGCATCTGTTTTTTAGCCAATTTAAAGTCGGGATGCGTCTTCAAACCCGGATAATTGACGTGCGATACTGAGGGGTCCTTCTGTAAAAATTCGGCGACCGTTTTTGCGTTAGTACAATGTTTTTGCATACGTAAAGGCATGGTTTTCATCCCATTATTCGTTAGCCATGCTTCAAACGGACTACAATTAGTGCCAACGAGTTTCATGGATTGCCAAACGCGTTTGACCATCAATTCTTTATCGCGACCAACAATCACGCCCGCCGTCGAATTACCATGTCCGTTAATGTATTTTGTCGTCGAATGGATGATAAAATCAACGCCAAATCGAAAAGGTTGCTGCAAAAATGGCGAGCAAAACGTATTATCCGCCGTCGTTAGGCAATTGTATTGCTTCGCAATGTCCGTCAAGGCTTGAATATCAACGCACGCCAAAGTCGGATTTGCGGGTGTTTCGATGAACATCATTTTGATGGCAGAGCCTGTGCCGTCTTTTCTCAAATGTTTTTTCATCAAACGCTTGACTTCGGATAGGTTTTTTAAATCTACCATAATCACTTCAATATCAAAGGGTTGTATGATTTCTTTGAATAATTGCGTCGTGCCGCCGTAGAGATTTTGTTGCGTCAAAATCTTATCGCCCGCCTTCAAAACGCCGAGAATTAAGGTCGAAATTGCCGCCATGCCCGACGATACCATGACCGCCGTTGCTTCTACGCCCGTGCCAAAAGTCTCCAATCGCGCAATTTTATCTTGCACCGCTTCAACGGTTGGATTTGAAAAACGGCTGTAAAAATGTCCCGATTTTTCGCCGTTAAATATTTCCATACCTTGATTAACGTCGTCAAAATTGAAACTCGATGTGGCGTAAATCGGCAAATTATGGGGCGTTGTGGTCAACGTCGGGTGCGTTTCTTGGACGCAAATTGAGTCAAAATTCATTGTTTTTATTTTAAAAGTGAGCGTTCTTTTCTGCGAATGAATGCGCAGTTACAGGTGTGAATGAATGCGCGAATACATTTTTAAGCGATAAATTTAACCAAAAATGGCTTTTATACTGAGGGGTCTTCTTTTTTTGAAAAATCAAATCAAAACGTCAAACCATCCTCAATCAAATGCGCAATTTTGGGCGTTTGCAGTTGGATTTTAGTCAAATGTTCAACGATATTATTTTGCAACGCCACGTTGATATTTTCCGATTTTAGCAAGCGCAACATTTCCAAACACAACAACCAATCGTTCGGATAATTGGTTGATAATTGCTCGAAAACGGTGGGCAAATCCACGTATTTTGTCGCATCTTTTTTGCAATTTTCTACGGATTTATAGAGATTTTCTAAATTAATTTGTGCCAACGATTTAGGTGCTTTTGGCAATGCCGCACTGATTGGTTCATTTATGTCAAACGAATCTTCGTCCGCCGCACCCGAAAAAGCGGAGACGATTTTTTTGCCAATCGCCATGTCGTAAATGCCCCAATCGGGGTGAAACAAAACCCGGTCTTTGTGTTTGACGGTGCAGTTTTTGAAAGAAATCATCAAGATTTTGCCTTTCAACGTCCTTTTTCCCGTGATTACGTCGCCCGAAACGCTGATATCGCCTTCAAAATCCAAACGAACGGTGCGTCCTTCGTAGATGTCGTACGCCTCCAAATCTCGCGGCGACATATCTTCAATCGCCAAATTTATGCCTTTCAATTTGCCAATCGGCGACCCAAAACCGTTCGGATGTGCGTGGGTTCCTTGCCCGACCAATTCTTTTTCGTGGAATGCCAACGCCGTTTTGCCGACCGTTTGAATGTACGCCACTTTGTGAGAAGCATCGGTAATAACGTCCGTAAAAACGCCCGAAATTTGCAAGCCTGTACTCAACTCAATCGTCCCTAAATGCTTCGATTCGATGAGTTTTTGGATGCCCTCCAAACCCCCTTTTCGGATTGCCATGGTGTTAGAAAATTCGTCGAGAACCAAACTTAAATGGGCAAAATGAGGCGTGACAAAAAGCTGCGGTTGCGGTTTTGTGTAGTCAAAATCGTAGTCGGCGGCGGCGATTGTGTAGGGCAATTTAGCCACTTTATCCGACATACACCACGCGCTTTCGCCGATTGAAGACAGCAATCCTGCGCCATAAATTTTCGGATTTTTGAGGTCGCCAATCAAGCCATACTCAACCGACCACCAATGCAAATTCCTGATTTTTGTCAATTCCGACGCGGTTTTTACACTGTTTTGGAGGTCAATCACCGCATTTTCGGCTTCTTTTATTTTCGTAACATCGGCACTATTTGCATCCTTCAAGTTCGTCAAAAGTCGCGTTGCGGCGTACAAAGCATGGTCGTCGGCAGAGGCAATAGCACGGCAACCAATCGCGCCAATGCGCCTTAAAAATTCGGCATATTCAGCGTTCGCAATTATGGGAGAGTGTCCCGCCGATTCATGGATAATATCGGGCGACGGCGTGTATTCGATGTCGTCGGCTTGACGAATATCGGCGGCAATGACCAAGACATTGTAGGCTTGAAATTCCAAAAAAGCCTCCGTCGGAATCAGTCCATCCACCGCAACTGCCGCCCAACCAATGTCCTTCAAAATACGGTTCATACCATACATACTTGGAATATGTTCCAACGAAATACCCGTTTGTTGCAAACCCGTGAGGTAGGATTCGTGGGCAATTGTGCTTAAATAACGCACGTTTTTACGCATTACGTAGCGCCAAACCGCGTGGTCAATCGGCGAATACGCGTCGTAATCCTGCGTTTTTACGAATTGAAGCAAGCGCTTGGGCAGTTTGTCAACTATCTCATTTGATAAATCCATGACGTTTTTTTTAGATTGATTTACATTTATTTCTTAAAATAAGTCTCCCACCATTTTTCAGGTGACACCCAACCTTCCATAAAATAGCCGCCAAAAAGCAACAGCACAAAGGTGAAAATAAGCATACCGACGAACATACCAAAACCCAAAGCCTTGTGTCCCATCACGTATATAAGCGCGCCAAACAGTCCAAAAATGAACATAACACCGCCAAAAGCGAACTGTCCGTACTTGACTAAAGCCAGTTGAAGAAAGCAAAATAATAATGTGTAACCGAATTTACTTGACCAATCTTTCATGTATTTTAGATTTAAAATGGTGGATGATTTTTTACAATTTAGTTTCAAAATGCAAATGTAAAAAATGCTCGGTAAAGACGCAATCCCCGACGTATTTACTGAGGTGTATAAAAATAGTTTGTCCAAAACCCCGTATTGTCGCCCGCAAAGTGCCACCTTCAACCTGCGGGATTCCAAATTCCAAATTCCAAATTTGGAATCCTTGGAATTTGAAATCCTTGGAATTTGAAATCCTTGAAATTTGAAATCCTTGGAATTTGAAATCCTTGAAATTTGGAATCCTTGAAATCTGAAATCCTTGAAATTCGGACTCCTTGGAATTTTTAATTCTCAATTAAAATATTTCCCTCCCCGTTTCGTCTTACTTATTATCATGAAACAGTTGACTTTTCACATAGAAGCCCACATGGCAGAAGCTCAAAATCGGCAAATCCAAGAAACGGTTCAACGCGAACGGCGACGGCTACTCGCGTTTATTCGGCAACGGATTCCGCGACCCGACGAAGCAGAAGACATTTTGCAAGATGTTTTCTACGAATTTACAGAAATGGCGCGCCTCATGAAGCCCGTTGAACAAATCGCTTCGTGGTTGTTCACAGTCGCGCGCAACAAAATCACCGACCGCTATCGGAAGAAAAAACCTTTGCTGTTGGAAGACGTTTTTGTGTTCAAATCGGGCGACGGTGATGGCGACGGTTATCTGCTCGACGACTTGTTGCCCGCCGCGGATATTCGTTCGGCCGACGCTGAAATGATGCGCGAAACCATCATGGAAGCCCTCACCGACGCCCTCGAAGAACTCCCGACTGAACAACGTGAGGTGTTTATTTGGCACGAATTGGAGGACAAAAGTTTCAAAGAAATCGCCGAAATGACAGGTGCGCCCGTCAATACTTTGCTCTCGCGCAAGCGGTATGCGGTGCTGCATTTACGCGAAAAATTGAAGGAGTTGTACGCTGATTTATCTAATTAAAAATTTCCCAAAATGGCTGGTTTCAAAATCTTAAAAATAGCGGTATTTGCTGCATTATACATTGTTGTGTTCGGCACGATGGTCGTCGCTTTATGGAATTGGCTGATGCCAAATCTGTTCAATTTGCCGACGATTAGCTTCTCTCAAGCATTGGGATTATTTGTCCTATGTCGCATCCTCACGGGCGGTTTTCGATTCTCAGGAATCGGCGGTGGCGGCGGAAATTGGGCAGAAAAGCAAGAAATGTTCAACAATTGGAAAAATATGTCGCCCGACGAGCGCGAAAGCATGAAACGGGAATGGAAAACCGATTGGCGCGAACGCTGCAACAATCGCCGACCGATTGGCTTCAATCGCCCCGAAACAAACGTCCCGAAAACCCCAAATGGCGGCGAACAAAACACCGTTCATCCTAAGGATTTAATTTAATGTGTAACGGAACCCTCTTCTGTTAGTTAAAACGCAAAAAGCCTTGCAAACGTCGGTTTGCAAGGCTTTTTGGCGTTTTATACTGAGGGGTCCTATTTTTTGAAAAATTAGGCTAATATATGCCACTGCCTACCCTGAAAATCCTTTTTATTACTAATCTTCACGTTATCACCCTTGGTTTTAATAACGTAAAGTCCTTTTTTGATGGCATAATATTCAACTTCGTCCGATACAATCATACCCGCAATCGCGCCAAACATAGTCGTACCTTTGATCATTTTGGCGGGTATTTCTTGTAGTTTTTCCATCCGTTCAATGTGGTCATCAACGTCTTTTTGACGCAATGTATTTTTGACTTCAACAATAACGGAGTAAATCGTATTGACCAAAACTAAGTCAATTTCCAAGAAAAATTGCCCGTCTTTTTTGACCACAACACGTTGATAAATTTCATCCAATTCAATTCCTTTTCTCTTAAAGAGATGCAGGATTTTCGGGCGCACTTGCTCCTCCGCAAATCGTCCTAAAGCATCCGTTATGTTGCCAACTTCGCTGGCAAGGTCTTTGAGGCGTCTGTCCGTTTTCGCCATTTGCGCGTCCGTTTTCGCCATTTGCGCCTCCGTTTTCGCCCACCGAGCTTCATCGGTAGCTTGATTTTGAGCTTGAAGCTCACTTACTTTAGCAATCTTTGCGTCTGTTATGGCAAAGAGTTCCAACAGTTTTTCGTAGGTCATGTTTTCCGTATTTTTTAAAATTTATAAAGCAAAGATAGTTGTTTGATTTGAACAAACAAATAAAAAAAAGGACTTTTTTAACCGAATACTGAGGGGTCCTATTCACCCTATTTTTTGCAATTAATAGTCGTATTTTTTATTCAAAAGCAGCAAAGGTTTTTCAAAATAAACGTAAGAAATAGTTGAAAAACAAAACGTCGTTATCAAAGCGCATAAAGTGACCGAAACGTCTGTGAAATTACGCATTTGTGGCGCTTGGTGCAGCAAAAATTGGTGCAACAAACCACTAAATATTTGGTGCGTTAAGTAAAAAGTGTAAGAGATTTTACCGATAAATGCTAAAAAATCGTGGGATAACGCGCGATAAACGCCATTTTCGGGTTTTATAACCAATGTGTAAATCAATAAAGTTCCGTAAAATAACGCCAAAAGACTGTGAATCACAACGCCGCCTAAATGGACTTTAAACAAGGTTTTAAACACTAAAATAATGAGAATTTGAGCCATTAAAACCCACTGCAATTGCTTGGTTTTAGCAGAAAAATAGGCATCAATTTGTCCGTTCAAATGAAAATAAGCGATTAAAACGCCCATGAATAAAGCGTCTATTCGGGCGGGCAATAAGACGTAATTGCCTAAATTTGAGGCATACAGAAATCTTAAAAAAGGCGCCAAACCGATGCCAATTATCAGCAATTTGGGCAACGACTTAGGTGAAACAACATAGACCAAAGCGGGAAATAACAAATAAAATTGTTCTTCAATCGCCAACGACCACGTAACGGACAACCATTGTGCGCCAAAATGCGCATTTGCCATCCAAAAATTTTGGACATAAAAAAAGTAAGTCCACAAAGGAAAATGCGGCTGCGTGAGCCACGGAATGGGCAAAAAATAGTCATATGAAACGATGAAAAAAACAATCAACGACGCATAATAAGGTGGGAAAATGCGCAAACTTCGACGAACGTAAAAAGCGCTGAAATAATGAGGACTATTGCGGTTGAAAATCAGGATGCGACCGATTAAAAAACCCGATAAAACGAAAAACAAATCAACGCCACTCCAACCCCAAAAAGTAAAATATTTTAGAATTTTCAAGGCATTTGACGCCCAATAACCCTCAATTTGACAATCCACATAGTGCCAAATAATCACTAAAAGCAGCGCAACGGCGCGCAAACCATCCAAAGGTTTTATGTAAGAAAGCGTCATATATGGAGCCGTGTTACGGACTTTAGTTCGCGATTATTTTAGACATTAATTCAATGCGGAAACACATCGTTTGCTTGGCTCAGTGAGCGTATAAATTGCTGATAATCAATACCTAATGGCACATTTGTTTCAGAAAAATAAGACACCAAATTCTCCGTCGCCATGTTCCCAGTCAAGTCATCTTTAGCCATCGGACAGCCGCCAAAACCTTTCATCGCGGCGTCAAAACGGGTGCAACCGTTGGTGTAAGCGGCGTGAATTTTCTCGCGCCAATTGTGGGGTTGCGTGTGCAGATGCGCGCCAATTTCGAGCTGCGGATATTCGGGAATTAAATTGGAAAAAAGATAGCTGATACTCTCGGGATTTGAGACGCCGACGGTGTCCGATAGAGAGAAAATCTTAATGTCTAAAGCCGATAATTTACCGACCCAATCCATCACAACTTCCGCGTTCCAAGCGTCGCCGTAAGGATTGCCGAAGCCCATCGAAATGTACAAAACGAGTTGTTTGTTGTGTTTGATGCACAATTCTTGAATGGCTTCAACGCGCAGAACGGATTCAGAAATTGTGGCATTCGTGTTTCGCAATTGAAACGTTTCGCTCACGCTAAAAGGATAACCCAAATATGTAATCTCTTTAAAATCAACGGCTTCTGCGGCACCGCGCTCGTTTGCAACAATCGCCAGCAGTTTCGTATCCGTATTCGATAAGTCTAATTTTGACAAAACTTCGACCGTATCGCGCATCTGCGGAATTGCTTTTGCGGACACAAAAGAGCCAAAATCAATCGAGTGAAAACCGACCCGCAACAGTTGATTGATATACGCTACTTTGACATCCGTCGGGATGAAATCGGGCAAACCTTGCAGCGCATCGCGCGGACATTCAATGAGTTGAACCATAACTTTTAGATTTGTTGAATTCGGGCAAATTTAATCGCCTTTTTTCAACTTTTGCAAGTTAATTTTGCGCCACGTTCAAATTCCAAGGATTCCAAATTCCAAGGATTCCAAATTCCAAATTCCAAGGATTCCAAATTTCAGATTCCAAATTCCACTATGCTAAATTTGGAATCTGAAATTTGGAATTTGGAATCCTCGGAATTTGGAATCCTTGGAATTGGGAATCCTTGGAATTGGGAATCCTTGGAATTGGGAATCCTTGGAATTGGGAATCCTTGGAATTGGGAATCCTTAGAATTTGGAATCCTTGAAATTTGGAATCCTTGAAATTTGGAATCCTTGAAATTTGGAATCCTTGAAATTTGGAATCTGGAATCCTTGAAATTTTAAATTATACTGAGGGGTCTTTTTTTGATTAAATAATTGTTCAAAAATACAAGAGTAACAACATTAAAACAGCTGTAATTGTTAACTAATTCCAAGCAATTAGTTGCAATTAAAATAAGCGAAAAATATAATTACAAATGCTTGATTATCAATGATTTATAGGCTTATCAATGAGTGAAAAATAATCAAAAAATTAATTCAAAAAAATAATTAAAATTAAATAAAAAATGAAAAAAAATATCTTCACAATTGTCGGTTTTTTATTGTTCTTATTCGGCATATCAGCATTGGTTTTAAGCCTCGTGGGCGTAAAATTTTCGTTCTTATTGTTCATCGACAAAGGCGGTGCGGGAATGGGTTTAATCGTCCGTTTACTCATGATTTTCGGCGGCCTTATCATGGCTTGGATGTCAAAAACAAACTGGAAAGCCGAAGATGAAGAAAAAGATCAATACATCACGCGCAACGAAAAATATTAAAGATAATTCCAAATTTCAGATTTCAAGCATATTACCGCTGAAATTTAGAATTTAGAATTTGGAATCTGGAATCTGAAATTTATGGTAGAAAAACTGCTCACATACCGCCTCGAATTACTCCAATCAATGGTTTTACTGTTGACACTAACGACCATTTTTACGTTAAATTGGGGCGGCGATTTTTGGGAGCACGCCACCGTTGTGCAGTCGTTTAGTCAAGATTTATGGACTACTCAAAATCCCGTCATTAATAGCCCCACTGCGCACACTTTTCAAACGCCTTACCACTGGTTTTTGGGCTTAATAACGTACGTATCGGGCATCGATTCTCTATTAATTTTGCGCTTAATGGGCGTCGTTAATGTCGCTTTTTTATTAGCTACTTTTAGCCTTTTCATTAAAGCCTTATTTCCATTAGACGCACCAAAAACAATGACATTTTACGCGCTTGTTTTTGTCTTATTTTCAACGGGAATAGCGTGGTGTTGGAGTGGCTTTTTAGACATTTATACACTTTTATTGACCGCTTGCTACCCTTCGGTATGCGCAAATGCTTTAACGTTTTTAACGGCTTATTTTTGGTTGAAATATCAAGATAAATCAAGCGCAAAAGGCTTATTAATTACTGCATTTTTCTTAGCATCTACCCTTCTAATTCACCCTTTAACGGCACTTTCTGCGTACATTTTCCTCATTTCGACGTCCATTATCAACGTCTTTTCTAATCGAAAAAAAACGCCTTTATTTGCCCTTAAAACCCTGTCGTTTTTAATCGTTTTGTCCGTTTTAATCGCGTCTATTTATCCTTATTTTTCCATCGTTCAATTGATGAGCAATAAGGATTTAACGTTGCATAATTTAAGCATAAATATCTACAAATTAGCGCCCAAAACAATGCCGCCCATTTTGTTTTTAATGGCTATTATTTATTTTTATAAAGGACATAAAAACGAGAATAAAAACAATCATAAAAACGAAGATATAATAGAGCATGAAAGCAGTAATAAATCCCTAAATTCAACAACGTTTCAAATACTTTATTTAAACATTTTTTGCTTGTTTATTTTATTTATTTACGGCTTCGTTTCCCACAAATACAGCTACGGACGCGGCATTGCGCAAGCGTGCATTTTCGTCCAAATTCTAACGGGATTTATCGCTGCCAAATTGGAAGACAAAATAAGGACCCCTCAGTATAAAGTGCTGCTAATGAGCTTTTTAGGCGTTTTTATTCTAACGAATAGCCACTTATTGAAAGAAACAATCGAGATTTTAAAGCCTAAAAATACGCTTAGTTTTGACTACAATCAATTGCAATTTTTAAGAAAATTCGTTACAAAAAACGACGTTATTTTATCCGATAACGAGACAAATTTCATGTTGCCCGCCTTTGCTGGAAAGGTCGTTTATTCCGATTTTTTAATTGTTTCTTTAAATAAACAATTAGATTTTAAGCAACGCGAAAAAGACGTTAATTTGTTCTTTAATCAACCCATTTCTGATTTAATCAGAACGACTATAATTGATAAAAATGCGGTTAATTTTATTCTATTAAAAAAAGAAAATTTAAAAACAGAAATAGCGCTT
The DNA here is from genome assembly GCA_043764555.1 of Saprospiraceae bacterium. GTDB lineage: Bacteria > Bacteroidota > Bacteroidia > Chitinophagales > Saprospiraceae > JAAFJT01. The sequence continues at coordinate 21 of JAYUKJ010000402.1, read as the reverse complement.
TATTGTCAACAAAATACATCC
>JAYUKJ010000401.1:0-1223 GCA_043764555.1 Saprospiraceae bacterium | reverse complement strand
ATTTTTTAAGCAAAAAACAGCGTCGCCCCTAAAAAATCTTCTTTCGCACGCCTTTTTTGCGCAGCAAAAAACAGTGCGTTAACCGTTTAAAATGCAATTTGCGCAGTAATATTGTCAGAAATATGCGGTTGGAACGGCAAAAATCAGTTTTATACTGAGGGGTCCTAAAAAAAAAATCGCCAAACAGTTGTTAAACTGTATGGCGATTTCTACTTAATAGATTCATTAATTTACTTAACGAACAATTTGCAATGGACGAACCACGTCGCGTTTGCCGCGTGCCGTAATGCGCATTGTGTAGTTGCCCGTGTCTTGGTTTGATATGTCAAAATGAACGATGGAGAATTTGTCTTTTTCAACCAATTGGAAAGCCACTTGCTTACCAAAACTGTTGTACAAATAGACGCTAATTGTTTCATTGTTGAATTTAGACAAATCAATATCCACGTAATCGTTTGCAGGATTAGGGAATAATTTAACAGTCTCTAAACCATTGAAAACCAATTTCTTAACTTCTGAAAACTTAGAAATGCTGTCCAAATAAACAACTTTGACGCGGTAGAAATTATCGCCTTCCGTTGGTGTCTCGTCGTAAGCCGATTGATACGACGGCGCGTCGCTGAACGACGTGTTGTTAACGATGGACAGCTGCTCAAATTCACCCGATTTTTGATTGAGTTTTTGAACTTCGTAGTAGTCATTTTTGTAACCCGTGTTGTCCGTCCATTCGATTCTTGCGCGGTTAAATTGGGCTTGTACTTCCGCCGTTACGACGTCGGTTGTTGCCAAAGCCATCGTGTTGCCGACGCAAGGAACTTCCGAAATCGTCCATTGTTGCGACGCCAAATCCGCGTAAGTCGATTGAATCAACAAGCTGCCATCCGACGTTGCCCTCGTGCCTCCGTTGATGCTCAAAGCGCGGCCGCTGCCTTTATTAATCACTTTGTAGAAACCATCGGCCGTCATAACCAACTGCCATTTCTGCGTAGCGGATGCGGCGCTTTTGCCCCATTGCATCAAGCGTGCGCCTTCGGTTGTGGCGCCCCAACGGGTGTCCAAATTGAGATTGCTTTGCTTGCCCGTTAAGTTGTACGAATTGCTATCGGCGCGTTTAATCTGCCATTTTTGGCTCAAAGTGTTCAAATAAGACCATTGAACGGCGTAAGCACCCGCAATTGTGGAAGAATTGGCGATTGACAAAGCCTTTTTGCTGCTCCGCGCAA
>JAYUKJ010000400.1:0-4101 GCA_043764555.1 Saprospiraceae bacterium | reverse complement strand
AATTTTGATTCAGGCGACTGAAGTCGCCCGTACGTTTTTATGCGTTTCACAAAGTTTTCAAATACTCAATCACCGCTTTTCGTTCATCCGTCGTCAATTTATCGCCAAAATAATGTCCCCCATTGCCGTAGCCATAAAGTGACGTATCGTACGTTTTTATATCCGTTTTAGACGTTTCTACGGTGTATTTCCAACCCATTTTTACGGGGTCAAAGTCGGCTTTGTTGTCAAAATTTCGCCGCCATTTTGCGGGACGCGTTGCTGAATTTAAGAGGTCGTCGAGCGTTGGCACAGAGCCGTTGTGCAAGTAAGGTGCAGTGGCCCAAATGCCATCGAGCGGCGGGGCATTGTAGGCTTTATTTGGCAACAATTGTGCCGCCGCCGCGCCTTGATTGAACCACGAATTGTTGAACCACGTATGATAAGCGGGATTAGAAAAATACTCATTCGCCAAGGCTTCATCCGTCTTAACTGTTTGTAAATCAACGCGTAAATTCGGATAAGTCGGCGTTGTGCCATACGTTCCATGACATTTTGAGCAATTAATGTCAAAAAGCGTTTGCCCTTTTTTCGACAAATTTTGGTCAATTTGGAACGGGTACTGAGGGGGTCTAATCGAGCGAATGTAGGCCATGACATCGGGAAAATTAGCGTCAATTTTACGTGCTTCGGCACTATCGAGCATCGAAACCAAGGCCGTGGCCATGCTTAAACGGCCAAAATCGCCGCGTCCGATGCCATTGTAATATAAACTATTTTTCTTGTGCATCAGCCACCACGCAGGAACGTCCGTTGGCACAACCCGCGTCGGAATTTGGAATTGTGGTTGGTCAAGCCACGTCAAGTTTTTGCCGTTCCGAAAAGCCGACAACGCCGCGAATATTTTGTCCGCAGGATTGACGCCCCGCGTTTCGGTTTTGATGAACGGCGCGATGCTCGTAAACCCACGCGACAACGGATAATAGGCTTTCCATTCGGGCGAGTTCGTGCCATAACGCAACTTCACCACATTATCAATTAAACCAAATTGTTGTGCCACATCGACCGTATTATCGGCGGTCGAATTGCCCAAACCTACGACGACTGAGCCGTCTGCGGGTGAGCGGTCACCGTGACAACTTAGGCAGTTGGTGTACACGACTTTTACGCCGTTTGTGGCCGTTGTTGCCGTAAAATTGTAGGGAATTCCTTTGTTATCGCCCGTTCTGCCCAAATCATCGGGGCTGTTTGCTGGGAAAACGAGCTTGTAAACGTCCAACGGAATGCCGCTCGATACGTAATTTCCCGAGAGCAAATAGGTACGTCCTGCGTCTGCATTGCCTGTGCGTTGTGGGGAAGGCTCGACGAAAGTAGTGCCGCTTACGGACGGATTTTCGGGTTCTTTGTGGGTGCAATTCGCCCAAATTAAATCCGCCGTTTTGCCTTCGTAAAAACCCGCTTCGCCGTTGTCGCGGATGCGTTCGAGCGTGGCTGCGAGGTCGGTTTGTTTCAAAATATCGCCTTTTTTCCAACGCACCGCCGTGTCTTTTTGAACAAAAACGGTGGGCTTAGTATTGTATTTTATAAAACTCAACTTGTTGTCATTCAACCGATTAGCTTCTGATTCGGTGATGCCAAAACCGTTTTTTGCTAAATCAACGGCGGGTTGAACGAGTTTTTTCCAATCTTTCAGTTTAGAATATTTTTCAAACATCTTTCGGCAACCATCCACCGTTCCGGGGACGCCTGATGCCAAATGTCCGCGTTGACTTTTACCTTCAATGACATTTTTTTTATCGTCCAAATACATATCGGCGAAAGCTTTGGCGGGCGCTTTTTCGCGATAATCGAGCGTCGAAACGTCTTTCCCATCGCCACTTCTGTAAACCAGAAAACCGCCGCCGCCAAGATTTCCCGCACGCGGATAGACGACCGCCAAGGCAAATTGCACCGCAATCGCCGCATCAACCGCGTTGCCGCCTTGCCGAATAATCGCCAAACCGACTTGCGACGCCAACGGATGTGCCGCCGAAACGACCGCTTTGTCGGCAATCACCGTTTTGTGAGAAGCATAATCGGTGAAAGGTTTGCCCGATTTGCAGGAAGATAACGTGAGGAGCGCAAAAATAGTGATTATACTGAGGGGGCTTAAAATTTGCGATTGCAAACGGGAAATGCGTTGGAAACTTGCCATACTGTTGGAAATTGAAGTTTTTATATATAAAAAAAAATAAATTATTTTTTGTTAGCCTTTGTGACAAAATTAAATATTTAAAATATGTAAATATCAGATGTTTATGCCTCAAAATCGCTTGGAAATGACCGAATTAATGGTAAAATACGGTTCAAAAGTAGGCAACGAAACGGTAAGGAGGGAAAGTTTCTGTGAAAAAAAATCGGCGTGCCAACACATAATGATTTTTTTGGCAACGTTTTTGAAACGTATTAAGAAGTTTGGTTAATTATTTTCATGGTTATGTTTATGCCGTCGGTTCGCCGTTCGGCATTTTTTTTTGCCCTGAATTTTGGACCACAGATTGGGCTGATTCGACTGATTAACACTGATTAATACTGATTTTTTTAGTTCCTCACAGGATGATAAAAGAAAAATCAGTGTAAATCACTCAAATCAGTTCAATCTGTGGTCTATTTCGTTAACCCAATAAAAGCGGTAATAAAAAATGCGTTGCCAAAAATCCGCCGACCATAAAACAAATTGTTGCCACGAGGGAAGCGACTTGCATATTTGCCAATCCCGTAATTGAGTGTCCCGACGTACAGCCGCCTGCGTAACGCGTTCCAAAGCCGACAAAAAAGCCGCCGACCACCATAAATATAAAGCCGCGAATGGTAAATAAGCTTTGAAAATTGAATAAATCCGTTGGCAACAAACCTTTGAAGTCGGTGATGCCGAGCGCCATCAAATCGGCTTTTGTTTGCGGTGCAATGACAATAGGTTCGGGGTTTTGCAAAACAGTTGAGGCAATTAATCCACCCAAAACGACGCCACCGACGAAAAATAATGACCATTTTTCGTTCCGCCAATTGTAGTTAAAATACGGTATCTTACTCGGCAAACACGCCGCGCAAATATGCTGTAAGGTCGAAGAAATACCGAATTGTTTGTTGCCAATAATGAGCAACGCGGGAACCGTTAAACCGATTAAAATGCCCGCTACGTACCACGCCCACGGTTGTTGTAAAAATTCCATCTTGTTGATAATCAATTAGTTGTGAACAAAAATGTTAAAATAGTGTGTTTATACTGAGGGGTCCTCTTAGACCTCAAAATCGCTTCAATTGTTCTTTCATAAAATCCCATTCGGGTGTCTTTAAAACGTTCCCCAAATCGGTTGAATACCACGGCGACAATGCCCCATTTTTTGGGTTTTTCAGAATATGAATATCTTGAGCGGGCATATAACTTTGGGCTAATAAAAAGACTTTTTGACCTGTCGAATTGACCGCCAAATCTACAACAATTACGGCGTGTCCAGGGCTGCCACCTTTGATAAAAACGTCGCCAATCTCAATATTTTTCACGTCGTTTATGGGTTTTAATTCTTTCGCCAAAGTGGCAGTTCCTGCGAATGCAAAGACCGAATTTAAGTATTTCACAAACGATTCTCGGCTCGAATTGCACGTTTTACTGGCTTGCCACGATAGTTTGTTTTGGCTAAAAACGATTTTATTTCCCTTCGCCCACGTGCCAAAATGCATCGAAAAGCCGTCTCCATCCTTAAATTTTATCGAATCGAATTGCTTTTGCCCGAATAAAAATTCCGCCCTCAATCGCATCACGGCATCCGCGCATTGCTGCAAATCGCGGTCGCCGACGGACACATCCAAAACCGCAAATTGTGCCGTCTGATTGCCCTTTTTCCTCCCGTCGAACAAATAAACGGTCTTGTCCTTTTTTAATCTAATTTGACGTAAAAAATCGCCAAAATCTGTCGTTTTAGCGCGTTTAAATCCATTAGGTGGTGCAATATCCGATACTTTACTCAAAGAAATTGTTGAGACTTCGGACGTTTCTGAAACCGTTTTTACGGGTATTTCTTGCGCTGGATTTGGGTTGTTTTGGCAACTCAAAAAGGCGAATAAAAGGGTTAGAATTAGGGT
>JAYUKJ010000399.1:0-1225 GCA_043764555.1 Saprospiraceae bacterium | reverse complement strand
AGTAAAATTTTTGATGTCATGATGAAATGTTAGACAATTTAGTCGTCTGATTTAAGGAGTGTGTAACAAATTTACTTTTTCGTCGTGGAATAACTTTCCAAAAGTTGCAACTTTTGGAAAGTTGTCGCTTAGAAAGACAATTTGTTATACACTCGATTTAAGTGAATTAATAATTTTTTCTGAAAAAAAGGGCAATATACTGAGGGGGCCTAAAATTACCGCATTTGCAGTCTCATTGCGACGATTTAAGTTCAAGCGCTGCATTGTAATCTTATTTTAGTGGAAAATAAATCTCATTTTATTGGGCAAAAACGTACATCTTTGCGACCATTAGATGCATCAATCTGATTCAATCTTAAACCATTTTTTTTCGCAATTTAAAAATCTAAAACAATGAATTTATTCAAAACCTTATCCATCGCTTTTTTGACCTTTAATGCGTTCTCTTCTTTCGCCCAAATTCAGAAAGGCAATTACTCACTCGGCGGTGATATTGGCTTGTCGGGTAATTTGCAGCGAAGTGAATTTTATCGAAGCATTGACGCGCGCGGGTCAATCAGTCCCTTAATCGGCGAATTTATTACTGATAAGTGGTTTTTAAGCCTGCGTCCGATGGCGCAAATCGTTCTTAGTGAAAATGATTTTAATGTGCCAAATAGTGGAGTATCTGGACGGACTTCGACTGGTCACGGTGAAAATTTAGGTCTGGACATTGGCAGTCGCTACTATTTTGCAGCCGTTAAAAATGCGCATTTCTTTGGTTTGGCAAATCTTGCTCTTAGCAAAAACTGGAATACTTTCAATAATGCTGGCCGACCCTCATTCACTTACAGCAGCCGCCTTTTCAACTACGGTTTGGGCATTGGGGCGAACGTGTTTTTGAATCCAGAAGTTGCCTTTGAAACGACGCTTTCTTATCGTCAAAATGACATAAATACATCTGTGGCGGGTTCACAGGGGTTCACTTCAAATTCTAAATTTGGAATTTGGAATCTGAATGTAGAACTCAATAATTTCATTGATTTTTCGGCCAGAAAAGAGCGAAAAGAGACCCCTCAGTATATTAAAAAAGGCCGACAAATTTTAGGCGGACAAGCCAATTTGACCAATTACAGGTTTGATGGGCGCTCTCAAACAATTTTCAGTTTTGCTCCTCAGTTCAGCCAATTTGTTACCAATAATATCCTTTTGAAAGGCAGTTTTGCTTGGCGAGGTTATACCGAAG
>JAYUKJ010000398.1:0-4110 GCA_043764555.1 Saprospiraceae bacterium | reverse complement strand
GATTTTGGATGCCACCGAACCCAACGTTTTTGACAATAAACCGTTAATTATTGCGGCTTTTCAGGGACATCTCGTTAAATACTCGCAAGAATATTGTGCTTTTCAAGACAATGCTGTTACTTTGCAGCCGTTTACAAATTACAACAATTTCAATTCACTTTAATCGATTTTGGTCTTCCTTACATATTAACGATTATTGTGAATAACTTAAAATTAACACGCTAAGGCAAACTTAATGCTTAAATTTGTTGTCATTTAGTAAACGACCTCAGTGCGTATTTATCAACTTACAATTCTTTCTTTAATCAAAAATTTATTTTAAAACAATTTAAAATTTCACGCAATGTTTAAGAAAATCAGCAAATCGGACGACTTTCTCAAAAGCCTGTATCAGCAAAATAAGGTGACGACTTTGACGCAACCGAAGCACGTCAAAGCAACTTCAGAAATGAATTCATATATGGAAGAAGTCAAACGCGATTTTGAGTACAAAAACAGAATGTCTAACATTTCAGCGGCAAATGTTATTCTCAATTCGTAATTAATGATGAATGATAAATGATGAATTTATCAAGCGTTTTAACGCAGATTTTTAATTAATTTTTAATCATTAATTCTAATTTTTATTTGAATAAAAAGCAAACATATACGGATAAAATTTTGCCTATTTTTTAGTTGATAAAATGGGTTAATTATATCAGAAAAGCCTTAAAAACGTATCGTTTTTAAGGCTTTTTTTAGGTTTATACTGAGGGGTCCCCTTTTTGCTTGAAAGTAAAAATATTTTTAAAGCGATAAAATTAAATACGTTAATGAGGGCATTTATTCTTCATTAATTGAAATAGAAACTGTATTTTTGTTGGCGATTAAATCAATTAAAATTTAAAAATAGATGTCTGAAATTCAATCAACTGCTGAATTGACAAATGTTCAATCACAATTGCTCAAAATGTTTGCCTACAATTTGCCCGAAGAAGAGTGGGTAGATTTACAGAAAACACTTGCGCGTTTTTTTGCCCAACGGATTAGGCAAAAAACGGCTAAAATTTGGGATGAACGCGGTTATTCAAATCAAACAATGGACAATTGGCTGAATGGAAAAAATCTAAAAGTATCTTGAAGAAAATGAAAAGTAATAACATCAATTTTTAAAATAAGAAGCAATGACAGAAGCACTTGCCTTACCAAAAAAACGAGCAATTGTCGCAAAAACGCCGAAATACATAACGCTTGAAGCCTATTTCAAAGCGGAGGAGAAATCTTTAACCAAAAATGAATACCACAACGGTATAATTATTCCGATGGCAGGAGCAAAACTCAAACACAACCGATTAGCCCATAAAGCGGCTCATTTAATTGAGACTTTTTTGGAAGAAAAAGACTTAAATTGTATAGTTAGCAACAGCGATACAAAAATACGGATTGAAGATTTTAATAAAGTCGTTTACCCTGATGCGGTTGTCATTTGTGCGCCGCCACAGTACTACAATGGTCGAGAAGATACGATTATAAATCCTTTGATTGTGGTTGAAGTTTTATCCACTTCTACCCAAAAATTTGACCGCACGACAAAGTTTGAAATGTATCGGTCGTTGCCAAGTTTTAAGGAGTATGTTTTGGTCTATCAAGACCTTCATCGGGTGGCAGTTTGGACAAAACAAAACGATGGTTCATGGTTGCCAAAAGATTATATCGGCGATGATGCGGTGGCGATTCTTCATGCGCTTGAAGGTTGTCCTATGCCTTTGAATCGGTTGTACAAAGGTATTTGAATCTATCAAAATGTACGAAAAAAGCCTTGAAACGTCGCGTTTCAAGGTTTTTTTCGTGTTTATACTGAGTGGTCCCTTTTTTGAATTAAAAATTAGAAATTAAGAATTAATGATTCGCGACGACTGATGGACGCTTTAATTTCATCGTTGGAATTTGCTTTGTTAACCGTTTTTTTTTAATTTTAATCCAAAAAAACACGTAGTTTATCTTCATTATTTCCCTATCATTGAGCGATAATTTATTTTTGTTCAACATTAAAAACGTCTTCTATTATGTTAAAAACTATCTATCTCGTTTTCGCCATTGCCTTGATTGGCGGCGCTATGTATCTTATCGCACAACCCAAAACGGAAAGCGGCAATATTGCCATTATGATGTGCAGCATTGTCGGTATTTTGTGTTTTGTGATGTATTTTTTAGTCGATAAATTGAAAAAACAATAAGTAATGAAAATACTTGAAATTACAAATCTGACGAAACGCTACGGGCGAATAACCGCCGTCAATGGCTTAAATCTTGACGTCGAAGCGGGACAAATCATGGGCGTTTTGGGACCCAATGGTTCGGGTAAAACGACGACTTTGGGCATCGTTTTGGGCATAACCAAGTCGGATTCAGGCAGTTTTCAGTGGTTTGGCGGCAAATACGGCACGGGTTCTCAGCCTTTATTGCGCGTCGGTTCGTTGTTGGAAACGCCGAATTTCTTTCCTTATTTGGGCGCCGAAGACAACCTCAAAATCATTGCCCACATCAAACGCGCACCCGAAACGGACTTTAATCATCTGTTGGAATTGGTTAATTTGGCGCATCGAAAAGACACGCCTTTTCGAGCCTATTCGCTGGGGATGAAACAGCGTTTGGCGATTGCCGCAACGATGGTTGGTGACCCCGATATTTTGATTTTCGATGAACCCACAAATGGTCTCGACCCGTCGGGCATTGTGGAAGTTCGGACGACGCTTCAAGAGATTGCGGCACGCGGAAAAACCATTTTTATGGCGAGTCACGTCTTGGATGAAGTCGAAAAAATCTGTTCGCACGTGGCGATTATCAAAAACGGTAATTTGTTGGCCACGGGCGGCGTCGGCGCCATTTTAAACAAAGAGATTACGGTCGAAATAGCGGCGCAAAACCTCGAAATACTGAGGGGTGTCTTGTCGGAACTGAATTTTGTTTCCAAAATGGAAGAGCGCAACGGAATGTTCATTTTGAGCGTGAAAAACGGTTTTGGCGCCGCAGATTTGAGCAAAATTGCCTTTGAACACGGCATCGCTTTAACGCATATTTTGGAACGCAAACGCCGATTGGAAGAAGAGTTTTTGCAAATCACTTCCCGCAATTAAAACGAATTAAGGCATTGCTTATCCACGGATTTTGCAGATTAACGCGGATAAAATAGGATAAATATAATCCGTGCTAATCTGCGAAAATCCATGGATAAATTAAACAATAACAAAATGGAAAAGATACTTTTTCTCTTAAAATTAGAATGGTTAAAAGTGCGGAGTTACCGCCCTTTCTGGGTTTTAGCGGGCGCTTATGTGGCGATTATGGCGTGTTTTATGCCGTTTATTCGAGCAATAAAAATCCCGAAAGAAGCCTTCGATGTGAACACCGCGTTGATGTTTCCGAACGTTTGGCACAACTTCGCTTTTTGGGGCAATTGGGCATCTTTTTTCTCAATTGGCTTTCTGAGCGTTTTGTCAATTACCAATGAATTTGAATTCAAAACCTTACGGCAAAGCGTGATTAGTGGATTGAGTCGAACGGATATATTTTTGTCAAAGACATTGTTTATCGTTAGTTTAAGTGCCTTAGCCACAATTATTTACGCATTACTCGCATTAATATTTGGCAGCATAACGACCGAAACCATTTACGCCGAGCGGGTCACGGAAGGCTTGAGTTGGATGGGCAATTATTTCGTCATGTGTTTGGGATTTTCAAGTTTTGCACTTTTTATTGGCACTTTATTGCGGCGTTCGGGCGTGAGCTTATTCCTGTTTCTAACGTGGGAATTCTTTCTCGAACCCATTATTCGTTACGCTTTTCACTTCCGATTGATTGCGAAAAACGACACGATGCATTATTATCCGATGAAAGCGTTCAACAGTTTGATTCCCATACCAATTCCGCGCATGGCAAGTGGCATGGTCAACGGAGAAGGCATTAAATACGTTTTTGATACCAATACGGCGATGATTGTTGCGCTCGTTTACATCGGATTATTGCTTTTTGGCACGTATTACTTGTTGAAAAACAGAGATTTATAAAAAATAGGACCCCTCAGTATAAAACGCAAAAAGCCGCTTTTTCAAGTAGAAAAAGCGGCTTTTT
>JAYUKJ010000397.1:0-1228 GCA_043764555.1 Saprospiraceae bacterium | reverse complement strand
GTTTTGTGTATTAATTGTTGTTGCTTATTTACGAGTGCGTATCAAAAATGTTGCAGTAGTAAACAAAAGAGACGTTCTAACTTTATTCTTAATTTGCTTCGACAAAATGTTTGCCACAGATGGATTCCCAATAACCATTTTCATAGAAACTGTGACACAAGTTTGTGCGCCTAAAAAGGTTCGTTTTAATAAAATTTTAAATACAAATATTTAATGTCTTGCGGTGCCTAAAACGACGTGACGCACCAAAGCACAACTGGAATTTAATAAAAAAAAGCGTAAATGTTTTTTGGACATTTACGCTTCGACGAAAGGACACAATATTTTTTGCTTAAAATATTGCTCAAAGATACGGTGGTTTTTAAGTTTTGTCAAGTACCCGAAAAATGGTATTTTTGATATGATGTGACAAACACTATCAAATAAAAGGCTTCAACAAAGGTTTTACGTTCGTTTTTTTACCGAAAAATGCGTAAAAATGCGGCGAAAACCGTGACAGTTATCGCGCCACCCTACTCCTCAGTATTTAAGCATTTGAAATCACTCTTCAATAAAAAAAAATCTGTCAAAAAACTTTTAGACTTGGAGAAGCGGCTATATTTGCAAATCAGTGGAAAATGGCATTGGATAATATTTTTATATTGAAATAACCTATTGATTGTCAATATAATATCTCAATATCATACTACCCCAATAGCCACTAATATCGCCTTTGTCCTTATCAAAATTGACTTATGAAAAACGTTAGAACCATATCGGAATCCGCTCAACTCGACCTCACTATTGAGCGCCTTTGTTATCAATTGCTCGAAGATTACGGCGATTTTAAAAATACCTGTTTGATTGGCATTCAGACGGGCGGCGTGTCGCTTGCGGCGCGTTTGCAGCAAAAAATGAGCGCTATACTGAGGAGTCCTTCCAACTTGCCTTTGGGCAAACTCGACATCACTTTTTATCGAGATGACTTCAGAACGTCCAAAAAACCATTGGCCGCCAACAGCAACGATATGCCTTTTGTTGTTGAAAATCAACGTGTTATACTTATTGATGATGTTTTATATACGGGTAGAAGTGTGCAAGCGGCCATGACGGCTTTGAATCATTACGGGCGTCCTGAATCCGTAAAATTGCTGGTTTTGGTTGACCGCCGTTTCAATCGGCAAGTCCCCGTCCGACCCGATTACGTCGGCATTGTTATGGATGCTTTAGACGAGGCTTACGTGCAGGT
>JAYUKJ010000396.1:0-4129 GCA_043764555.1 Saprospiraceae bacterium | reverse complement strand
CCGCCGATATGTATTGTGCGTTGGGTAAAAATGACCAGAAAATATACGTCGTCCCGAGTCAAAACTTGGTCGTCATTCGGATGGGCGAAAAGGCGGGCAACACGTCGTTAAACGCGTTGAGTAATTTTGATAATGAATTGTGGCAACGCCTCGTCGCGCTCAATTGTTTGGGCGTCCCAACGACAGAAGTTGTTGACAATCAAGAATTTACAGTTTATCCAAATCCTGCAACGAACGTTTTGAACATCGAATTCAAAGATTTAACGCGTACCAATTTAATCGATTTTAACGGACAAATAATCGACATTAACGGACGTATTTTAAAGACATTCAACCATCAAAAAAACGTCGATATTCGGGGTTTACCAAGGGGTTTTTATGCCTTAAAACTGTTTTATACTGAGGGGTCCCTTTTGGGCGTAAATACGTTTGTGAAGTAGATACACACGGCCGTGTGTATCTACGTCGCGCCGTAAATTTAGAAAGTCCCGTTCAGCTTGTTAGACGCTTTCTGTTTGCTGTTAAAACGAACCGCCCCAGTAGAAATCTTTAAAATCTTGGGCGGGTGCGTGACGTGCAATGAGCCATGTTTCGGTGGTTTTTAGGGAAGCGGCTCGGCTTTTTAGAATCGCTAAATCTGAATTTGAGGGTGTTTCTTTCACCTCAATAGCGACGTTTCCGTCTAAAATAAAATCAATTTCTTGACCCGACAGTTTTTGATAATAGTGCAATTTGCCCAATCGTGCCAGTTGAATTGCGATTGCATTTTCAAATACTTGACCGCTACTCACCTGTGCGAGCGTTTGCAAAAGACCCGTATCTGCCAAATAAACCTTTTGTTGTCGACCAATTTCGCGGTCGGGATTGTTTGAAAAAACGGAGATGAATTTGACGAAATAAGTGTATTCTAAAAGTTCCAAATAGTCTTTCAATTTGTGGCGGCTGATGCCAACAATCGCCGATAATTTACTATAATCTACCTTATTTCCCGTTCGATGTGCCAACAAACGAACGATTTTCAATAGGTCGTCGGACGCTGAAAAATTAGAAAGAAGCGCAATATCTAACTCAATGTAAGCATTGACAATATCCTTCAAAAATGCCTTTTTATCGGCTTCCGTTTCCGCCAAAGCGACCTCAGGAAAACCGCCAAAACGCAAATATTCCTCGTATAAAACCTTCCATTTACTGTAAAAAGCGAAAATAAAAGGCTGTTTTGAAAACCGTCGTACCCCCTCAGTATCGCCGCCTCTGAACGCCACAAATTCAGCAAAATCCAAGGGATACATCTCAAAAATCTGCTTCCGACCAGCCAAACTTTCGGAAAAACGATTTTTCAAATAGAACGAACTTGAACCCGTGACAATAAATTTCACATTGTAAGTATCATATAAATATTTTATAACGCTTGTTGACTGCGGCACAAGCTGAATTTCATCTAAAGCAATGACCGCTGGTTTTGAAAAATCAATGCCTTCGACCATCAAATTTATTTCGATGTCTTTGTAAGAATTTTGATTCCAAATGAAGCGATTGTCCGCTTTTTCAAAGTCTAAATACAGTTTATTTTCATGCGTAATTTGACTCAATAAATATTTCAAAGCCGTCGATTTGCCGACGCGCCTCATGCCCGTGACAACAGTAACCTGTGGTTTGTGAAGATGCGCCAAAAGCGCGGGAAAAATGGTTCTTTCTATCATCTTACTATTTTTTGTTAAACAAAATTACAAAAATTTTATTTATTTGTATTTTTTTTTAACAAAAAAATATAATTTTAGTTATTTTTTTTGACAAAAAGCCGTTTATACTGAGGGGTCCTTTTCGCGATTGAAAACGTTTGTGAAACAGTAAATGGTGGTAAAAAAACAAAAACCCTTCGTACCCATAGTCCGTGATACCATCGACCCAAAACCAAGTTTGGACAAATTTTTGACCCCCTCAGTATGACGTCCCTTTTTGCCGTTTGAACGAAAAAAATAAATAAGTCCACGCTTTAGGCTGTCAAATCTAACATCTAATTCTACTTTTGCCGCATGAAATCGAATTTAGAACTCCGCCTCCACAACTCTCTCACGGGCGAGAAAGAAATATTTAAGCCGCTTGTCTCGAAGCGGGTCGGGATGTACGTCTGCGGACCGACGGTTTACAGCGACGTGCATTTGGGCAATTGCCGCACTTTCGTCAACTTCGACTTGATTTATCGCTACCTTTTGCACCTCGGCTACAAGGTGCGCTACGTCCGCAATATTACCGACGTTGGCCACCTTGAAGGCGACGCCGATACGAACGAAGCGGAAGATAAAATCTCCAAAAAAGCGCGCATTGAACAAATTGAACCGATGGAAGTTGCGCAGCAATACACGGTCGGTTTCCACGAAATGATGCGCATTCTGAACGTCGCGCCGCCCTCAATCGAGCCGCGCGCGACGGGGCATATTCCCGAACAAATCGAGATGGTTGAGCAGATTTTGGACAACGGTTTTGGCTACGAAGCGAATGGTTCTGTCTATTTCGACGTGCCAAAATTTATTGCCGAAAAAGGCGGTTATGGGCAATTATCAGGACGTGATATTGAAGATTTAAGGTCGGAAACGCGTGACAATTTGAAAAAACAGTCCGAAAAACGCCATCCTGCCGATTTTGCGATTTGGATGAAAGCCGCGCCCGAACATCTTTTGCATTGGAAATCGCCGTGGTCGGTCGGCTTTCCAGGATGGCATTTGGAATGCTCGGCGATGAGTCATAAATATCTCGGCGCAGAGTTTGACATTCACGGCGGCGGCTACGATTTGAAATTTCCGCACCATGAAAACGAAATCGCGCAAAACGTTGGGGCGTGCAATCACGGCGGTGCGCGGTATTGGCTTCACGCAAATATGTTGTTGTTAAACGGTCGGAAAATGTCAAAATCGGACGGAAATACCATTTCGCCCGTTCAGCTTTTCACGGGCGAATCGGAACATATTTCAAAGGCTTATACGCCGATGGCCGTGCGTTTTTTCATGCTTCAAGCGCATTATCGCTCAACGCTCGACATCACGGACGACGGGATGCAAGCGGCCGAAAAAGGCTACAAACGCTTGATGGAAGCCCGTAAAATTTTGCAATCTTTAACGGGCAAATCATTGACTCACAAGGATTTAGACAAAGAAATTATGGATTTAATGGCGGCGGCTTACGACGACATGAGCGACGATTTCAACGCGCCAAAAGCCTTGGGACGTTTGTTTGAATTGTCCTCAAAAATCAATGCCTTGAAAGGTGGACAGCTTGATTTAGGCCAAATTACTGAGGGGGTGTTGTCAGAATTGAAAACGACGTTCGACGATTTTATTTTCAATATTTTTGGCTTAAAAGACGAAATGGCGTCCGCAGAAAACGGCGCATCGGCCTTGGAAGGCGTCATGAATTTGGTGATTGACCTCCGCACTCAAGCCCGTACAAATAAGGATTGGGGAACATCTGATAAAATCCGAGACGGCCTAAAAACGGCGGGCATCCAACTCAAAGACGCCAAAGAAGGAACAACTTGGACGAAAGAGTAGATTGTAAAAAGATGGTATTTTATAAAAAATACATACATCGTGGCACACATCAGAAAGGGCAACGGTTATTGGTAGCTCGTCACCCTTTCCTTTTTCAGATTAATCAGAGCCTCGCTTGATTAACCTACGGTCGTTTGCCTTTCGCCTTAATCTTAAGACGTGTGGCGCGTTTGCTATTTGTCCTGTACGAAATGATGGTAATAACCACCTTCTTACAGTCCAGAGTCACTTGTTGCCGCTGACCGTTTTTGATTGCAATGTGCATTATATAAAATTACAAGGTGAAATAATCCGAATTTACGAGGCTGCTCGGTTTCGCCTGTAACCTCCGAACAAGGTTACGTCTTCAAAAAAAAAAGTCCTTAATCGCTACCAACGATTAAGGCTTTTGTTTTATACAAAAAGGCGAAACCTTATTTGCAGAAAACCTGTCGGGAATGTATATGTTGCACATTGCCATTCTTGACACAAAGATAGCTGCCCTTTTTAAATTCTCAAACATTTTTACTTGTTTGTCTAGGGCTTTCTTATAAAAAGCGGCAGAGCCGCAAAATATTTGTAGAAGTTAGATTTACCCACATTTT
>JAYUKJ010000395.1:0-1233 GCA_043764555.1 Saprospiraceae bacterium | reverse complement strand
CGTCGCCACGTGGAATTTCAACGACGGCAAACAAGGTTGGACACTGCCGACAACTTACGTTCACGCGTTTCAGTGGTACAACAATCAAGGCGTTGACGGCTTGGGCGGTTTGCGGATGAAATTGCCAGAAGCACCGTATTTTGCGGCGTCTCCAAGCGTGAATTTGCAAGCGGGCGCGACTTATACCGTGTCTTTTGCTTCCAGAATTAACCAAGCGTCCACTGGTCGAAACATACGCGTTGCCTACAATACAAGTCCAAATCGGGTTGGTGCAACGGATATTGCGACGGTCGCTTTGCCCGCAAACAGTTACGCGGTTCCCCCGTTTGTGCGCTATAATCCGACGTTCACGGTGCCAACTTCGGGTGCTTACAACATCGTTTTCTACGTCGAAGATGCGGGTTATCTCTACGTTTATTTAGATGAAATCGTGTTAGAAAAAACGCTAAATCCGTCAATAAGCATCACTTCGCCCGCAAACGGAACGACGTTTACGGAAGGTCAAACGGTCAATTTGGCGTTGGCAGCAACGGATTTGGATGGCTCAATTGCGAAAGTTGAAGTGTTTGCAAATGGTGCGGCAATCAAGACTTTTACTGCGGCACCTTACACATTTGCTTGGACGAATATGTTGCCAAATAACTATACGTTGACGGCTAAAACGACCGACGACCGCGGCAATGTCTCTTTTGCAGCGCCCGTCAATATGCAGGTCAATTTGACGACGGGAACGCTTGAAAAATACGCTGATTTTTCGTTCAATCAAACCTTTGAGTATTGGTGGCGCATGAACGGCGATTGGCGCTGGCGCGGTTCGGGCGGCTACCTGAACACGGGTTATTTGTACGGTTTTTCGGTTCAAGCCAACAATTTTATGGCCTCGCACGGTCTGCAATTGCAAGCGGGTGTGTCGTATAAATTTCAGTGCCGAATGGACGCTGATAACAACAATAAACCCGTTACTTTTAGCGTAAATACCGCACCTACGGCGGGCGGACAAGTCATTACGACCATCAATCCGTTGGTGACGGAAGACTTTTTGCAAGCCCGCGAAGTCGCTTTCACGGTGCCAACAACGGGCGTTTACTACCTCATCACGTCGCACGCGTGGACGTCGGGCAGTTTCCAACAAATGAAAATTGACCAACTCCGCATCGTCGGCGAGATGAACAAAGCACCTATTTCGCGCATCACGACCCCTTCAACAACGACGGTGACGGTTGCTGAAAACGC
>JAYUKJ010000394.1:0-14868 GCA_043764555.1 Saprospiraceae bacterium | reverse complement strand
GTATCAAGAGACACACGTGAATTGCCGAGAACTTACAATTGCAACAGTACCGCATGGTCGGCAAGTACACAAGTAGGTCCACTAACAACGACGAAGTGGAACCAAGGTTGTGGCTATAATTTTTTGGTTCCTGAAAATCCTTTTGGCGACTGTGAACACGCTCCTGCGGGTTGTGTGGCAGTGTCCATGGCGCAAATTGTTAGATTTCATAGCTTTCCTGCATCTTCAACAATTGATTACAGTACATTACCTGATGAGCTTCCTCGCACTAATGTATCTTCTTCGGTGGCAAAAATGATTGCTCATTTCGGGGGAATGGTTCAAACCTCTTACAATACCAGTAATAGTACGGGTGGATCGGGGGCAAATACAGCAAATGTCGAATCGGCACTGTAATTTTTAGGTTATTCTAATGATGCAAGTTATGGCGTTTATAACACGAATTACTGGAAACATATAAGTAATCTTGATGCAGGAATGCCGGTTATTCTAAGGGGATGTACTGATTACAGTTGTTTTCTTGGAATTTGGTGTTGGGGTTCGGGCAATTGTCACGCTTGGGTAAGCGACGGTTATCAGAGTTCGTATCATCCTTGCTATGGCAACAGCTATTCTTTTAGTATGAATTGGGGATGGGGCGGTACGGCAAACGGGTTTTATTACTCACCTATTCCTCGTGATATTTCTGAGTATAGAAATTATCAGTACGACAGAATGATTTTGTACGATATTCATCCATAAACTAAAATTCAAGTATCATGAAGCCATTCTTATTCATTTTAACAGCGACACTTTTTTTTGCCTGCACAACAACTAAAAGTCCCGTTGACCCAATCAGACCTGAGATAGATTTCGTTTCTTCTAACTATTTTACGCCCACCGAAATTAATAAATTTAAAAGAGGTGTAAAATGTGACGAAACACCTTACTGGGACGGTCAAACGGTAAAGTTGCAGGGATTTTTGTTTTCTGGAAACATTAGTACAGTTAACAAACAGTTTTTCGTTTACGACCATATTCGGGTTTTTGAAGCTTCCAATGAAGGGATAGTCATTCATTTTGACTCAAAAGACAGCGCGGCGATTTTGAAAGCAGTTTTTGACGTCAACAATAAGGACAAGCATTGTCTTATCAAAGTTGCGTGTCTCACGAAACAAACATTTATCGAAAGTTGCGTGAAATTAATTCAATTTACCATCACAAAGCCCGAAGATTTAGAATTCAAATAGGGTTTTTACTCAAAAAAACGGGTTCAGAAACACAAAATCGTGTTTTTGAACCTGTTTTTCTTTCAAAAAAGGTGAAAATACTGAGGAGTCTAATTTATGAAAGTCTTGTCTCTGCGGAGGTTGTTTTACATCAATGAGTTTTTGTAATGAAAAAAATAGAATCATGAAAATTAAATATATCGTATCGCTGTGTGTTTTGACTATTCTGTCTTGCAAAACAACTGTCGTGAAACCTAATTTACCAGAAATTGATTTCGTGTCTGACAATTACCTCACGCCTACTTATGTCACGTCGTGCAAACTTGGTGTTGAATGTGGCGAAACGCCTTATTGGAACAATCAGGTTACAAAATTGCAAGGCTTTGTGTTTAGTGGAAATATTAATATCAGGGAGAGAAAATTTTTCTTGTATGACAATATTAAGGTTTTTGAGTCCACTAATCGCTTCATTTCGGTAGATTATCTACCCAAAGACAGCGCCATTATCTCAAAAGCGTTGCTCGCAAATTCCGATAAGCATTGTTTGATAAAGGTAAGTTGCCTTACACGTGAGGTTGAGGTTTTCGGTTGTGTCAAGTCTATAATGTTTACCATTATGAAGCCCGAAGATTTAGAATTCAAATAAGGCTTTCACTCCCAAAAAAAGACAGGTTCAAGAAACACAAAGCTGTTTCTGAACCTATTTTTTTGTTTTAAAATGCCGTTTATACTGAGGGGTCCTCTTTTCATAATCAAAAATTAAAATTTAAACTTTCCAAAACCTTAATAACGCCACTTCCAACGCCAAAAAAATCAACGCCGCAATCACGCACCACCGCCATAACGCCACGCCTTGATTGCGTTCGCCGACGGTTATTGTCATACTTGCTTCGGACATATCGTCCATGACTTTGAGATTTTTACGTTCGTAGGTTTTCAAATCTTTCGACGTATAATAATCCAAAACGGATTCCCTGCGGTCGAAATTGAAACCAAATTTGTACAAAATGGAATCAGATTTTGTGAAAAGATTGTAAAAACCCGCGTCTTTAGTCCCGTCTTTTACGCCGAGAATCGCCTTGCCCGCGACCATGCGTTGCTCAGGAATAAACTCCTCTTTGGCACCTTTCATTTTGTACGATTTCTCGTTGCCAAGGCTTTTAGAATCCGCTTCTACATAATCGTCTTTACCGATTGTATAGCCAATTTTGTCCTCTTTTGACGAAGAAATCGCCATTTTATACAACATTGGCACAAAAACGTCGCCCGCTCGCGCGAGGGTAGAAGTGCGGTCGTCGAGCGGCGATGCACATATATATACGTTGCCTTGACCAATTCGATTTTTGGTAACGAAAGAGGAACCGTCGCGATAGGTCAACAGATTTTCGCCATTTCGATTCGTCAAACGGTAGTTGCCCGTCGTGGAAGGCAGCTTCATATTGGCGTTTTTATTGGTGAAAACATCTTTGAAAACAAACTCATCTGTGTTGACCGCAACGACTTCACGCGGTGCCGTTTCAAAGGTATTTAAGTTGTTGGATTGCAAGGAATTGAACAAATTGCTGTACGCCGCCAAGTCCGCCGAAGCGGCGGGAAAAATGAGCGCGTTGCCGCCGTTTTTGACATATTGCGACAATTCGGCTGCCAAACCCGACGAAATGGTGTTCAAATTATTTAAAACAATCATTTGAAATTGTGGGAACTGCGAATAAGCCACGTTGCCCGACGGCTGATTTGTTAATTTGAACGACCGAATACCCGTCAAGGCAGACTGCAAAAAACGGTTGTCGCCATCACCGATTGACAGCACATTTATTTGATTTGGCACGTTGAAAGTGAAAAAATAATGGTCGTCAAATTGAACGGGATAATCCGTAATCGACAATTTCGCTTCGTGCCAACCTGTCCGCAAAACGGTGATATTGACGGTGTCTTCGATGCTTTCCTTCGCTTTTAGTTTTACCAAACCAATCGGCTTGTCTTGTCCGTCGATATTAACACTTAACTTTATATTTTCAACATCTTCATTTGTAAAGTTCGTGATGCGAACGATTAACGGATTAGTAGAATTCATCATTTGAATCGGTGACTCAAACCACGCGGAATCAATCGCAATGTTTTTTTCTTGAACGGCGACCAAAGGTACAAGGTTGACTTCCAAAAGAGAGTCCTTGAAATTGGGCAAATCTGTTACATTTTTCTGAAAATCGGAGAGCAAAAACGCCGTTTTATTGGGCGATTTGTCGGTGTTCAAAGCCTGTTGCTGCCGCGCCAAGACCTTTGAGACGTCTTGTACTGAGGGGGTCGTTTTTATTTCATCCACGAACGCCAGCGCTTCTTCTTTGGACACCAAACGCTGATGCCGACCTTCAAAATCGTTGGTCAAAATCTGAAATTTATCGTCGTTTGCGTACGCTTTCAATATTTCACGGGCTTTCTGTTTGGCTTGTTCCAAAAGGCTCAAATCTTTCGATAAAGCGTTCATGCTGAACGAGTTGTCAACAAAAATGGAAATGGCTTGCGTCCCTTTTTTGGACCCCTCAGTATTGCGCGGCAAAAACGGCTGCGCGAAGGCAAAAACGAGCGCTGCAACCGCCAAGCAGCGCGCCAAAAGGACGAGTAAATTGCGAATTTTACGTCGATTTGATGTCTCTTCTTTCACTTCTCGGAGGAAGCGGACATTGGTAAAATAGACCGTTCTGAATCGGCGAAAGTGGAATAAATGGACGATAATCGGAATCGCCAAAGCCGCCAAAGCGAATAGAAACGCGGGGAAAATGAATTGCATATCAATGAATTATTTTTGCTGTATATGAGCGTTTTTAGATGTCTAAATCGTGCCTAATTGCTTAAAATCGCTTGTACAGTTATGAAAGTATTTTTTTTAATTTGTACCCTATTTATGGCACGGTTTTTTACGGCGTGAAGTACCCTTTTGTTGTTGAAATGAACAAAGAAATGCACCTTAAATATTTCTTTTTTTTTGAAAAAAAAGCATATTTTTATCAACTGAAAACGGACAATTGCCGATTATATTGACTTTTAAATGCGAATTTAGGGACAAAGTTGAAAAAAAAACCGAAAGATTTTGGCAGAATGAGATAAGACACATAGTTTTGGTAATTGATTTAGGTTATAAAAGAGATTGAATCATAATTATTTATGATGTTATTGCCCTACAATATTCTTGCTAATTGTGGATAATCAACGGTCAAAACGTCACAGAAAAATCACTGCCCACAACATTGCAACACAAAACGTTCTACATTTGAGCCGTACCAATTTTGGTGTAGATTTTACATAAATCTAATCAAAAAGATTTAAAAACCAACGCACAGCATACACTGTCTGTGAAAAGTTAAACAGGTCTTTTCTATGACTACTGAAAAAAGAGAAACTAAAGTTTTAAACGTCGTGATTGCCGACGACCACCAACTTTTCGTCGAGAGCCTCAAACTCTTGCTCCAAACGACCGATGCCTATCATTTCAATGTGTTGGGCGTGGCGTATTCAGGTGACGAATTGCTCAATTTATTGAAGGGAACGCGCCCTGATTTATTGATTCTGGACATCAACTTGCCGTCAAAAAACGGTCTTGAAGTGCTTCAAGAAATGCGTAAATCGCTTAAAGGTACGCGCATTTTGGTGCTGACGATGTATGACGACCCAAAAATCATTAAATCGGCTTTCGACCAGAAAGTAGATGGTTATTTGCTCAAAAATTGCAGCAAAGATGAATTGATGCGGGCATTCGACACCATTTTCAACGATGAAGTTTACATCGGCAAAGGCGTAAGCGTCGCCAATCACCACACGGAACCCACGACTTTTGAAGACGTTTTTCAGAAAAAATTCTTATTGACAAAACGGGAAGTTGAAGTGTTGAGACTCATTACGCAAGCCAAAAATAACAGTTCAGTTGCCAAAGAATTGTTCATCAGCGAACAGACGGCAGCCGTGCATCGGAAGAACATTATGAAAAAAATTGGGGTCAATTCGACGGCTTCACTCATCCGTGTTGCCTACGATAACCACTTAATTTAAGAAATTTTACAAACAAAATCACGGTGCCATTATACGTGTGCTTTATATTTCGCCAAGCAAAATACCCTTTTTAGGGTATTTTACTTGTGAAAAAAGGGCATAGCTTTGCACCATTATTTTTAGAAAAAGGACATATTTATTTACACTTTTTCTCGAAAACCAAGTCCCATGTACAACAACCGATAAAAAAAAGCGTAAGCTAACCGAAAATTTATTGCATTATCCATTCTTTCTTTTTCTACCGAAAGAATATCCTTGGTTGTCTCGTCCATGTCTTTTGCCTTTTGTAAAAGATGCTTCGTTTTCGTTCTCAGTACCGTAACCATTTAATAGAATCTCGTTAGTTGACGACTTGCCCATTGTTTGCTTATTGTGACTTATCGCAATAAGTCTGTCTCTTGTCGGAATCGTCAAAAACGTTATTTGATTATTTTATATCCCTAATTCTGTGAACGTTAAAATTTGAAACCGAGATTGAAGTTACTTTACATCTTCCTAATTATTCCCTTATTCTGTTTGACGACCGACGCAACCGCGCAGGTAACGCTCTCCACACAGACAAAAATGGTTGCTCCGAACGCCGAGGTGACGATTGAATTGCGCGCTACAACGCGAGATTCTCTGTCTTCTCTTCAATTTTCCTTTTCTTGGAACGCGGCAGTGTTGGCATTTCAACGCTTAGACACGATTGGCGGTTTTCCGCCGAGTGCCGAGAGCAGCGAGTTCGGATTGTCAAGCGCAACTGCTGGCAAACTCTCTTTTCTTTGGATTGATGGCTCAAGCCGTGGTTACCGTGTAGCTACTGATTCCTTTGTCGTTTTCAAAATTGTTTTCAAAGCCATCGGTGCCAATGGTACGAACACCGCTTTGCAGTTTCTCAGCACGCCGACGCTCATCAAAGCAAGTAACGCCAATTTGGTTGCGATAGCCGTCACAAGCCGCGAAGGCAGCGTGAAAGTCGGTACAACGGCCGTTTTTTCCACCAATACTGAGGGGTCCCCTTTAGGTCAAAATTTCCCCAATCCCGTTATCAATCAAACGACTATTCCCGTCTTCATGACCGAAGCGGCGGATGTCAATTTTGACGTAACGAATTTGATAGGTGAAAAATTTTTAATGAGAAAATACCATTTTGAAGCGGGACGGCACGAAATTAGATTGAACACCGAAGGTGTCTTATCGAGTGGGATTTATATGTATAATATCCGAACAAATCAAGGTGTTGTAAGTCGTATATTGATTAAAAATTAACTGTCGGCGTTAGGCTTTCAGTTAGAAAGATAAAAATTTGCGCTTAAAAATTTGAAGTTTGAAGAAAAATAGGACCCCTCAGTATTTTTTACTTTTAGAGCAAAAAATGGGAGATGGTCACCGCCTTTTTCACGTTGGCAAGCCTTCAAACTTCAAATATCTAAGTTCAAGCTATCAGTATTTTTTCCAAAAACTAATTCATTCATTCCAAATTCCAATTCCCATGGCAAGGAGAACATTTACCAATATTGTCCTCGCATTAGGGTTACTTTGTTCAATCGCTGCTCCCACTAACGTTGGTGCGCAACAAGTAACTTTTGCACTCACTCCCACGCAGGTAAACCCTGTCGTTGGTGACACTTTAAAACTGAACTTAACCGTTCAGAATTTTACCAACATTGTCAGCATGCAGTACGCACTCGAGTGGGATGGCGCTTTGCTTTCCTACGTCGGCATCGACAGTGTGAACATTCCCGACCTGTCTGGTTTTGGTACCAATGCCGTCGGAAACAACACGGTTTTGACGAGTTGGGCTGCATCTGGCCTTGCCAAATCAGTACCAAATGGGCAGCGCCTCTATCGCTTACGCCTAAAAGTGCTGGCTGCTTCGTCAAACTATTGGGTGAAATTCTCAACGACGAACATTGACGTCATTGAGATAGTTCAAGACCCTGGTCAACGCACCGTCACGCCCAGTTTTGTGAATGTAGGTACGCCTCCTGGTGTTGCAACATTGCCCGTCGGTGCCAAAATCACGGGCGGCGCTACTTTGACAAATCAAAAAGTCTGCGTTCCCGTCACAACGAGCGATTTCACTAACATTGTGTCGGCGCAATGGGTCAACAAATGGAACCCCTCAGTATTACGCTTCGACTCCATCAGCACGTTGAACAGTACGCTTGGTTTGACGATGGGCAATTTCAGCACATTGCAAGCAAGCAGTGGGCGCGTCGCTTTCTCTTGGAACGCTTCGAGCGGCTCCGTGAGTGTCAATAATAATGATACCTTGTATAAGGTCTGTTACACCGCAGTCGGTGCAAACGGCACGAATTCCATCGTGACATTCGACAGCTCGGAAGTCTATCGCCGCGGCAATGGCGTTGATGCGCGCGTTTCGTTGAACAGCGTCAACGGCACGGTCACGGTTGGTACGATTCCTCCACCAACGACATCTAATTTCACGATTGCCGCATCTAATCACAACATTAATTCGGGCGACACGGTTTGTGTTAAACTTAGGGTGGGCGCGTTTACGAATATTGCGGTTATGCAGTGGTCTATGCATTGGGACTCAACAAAGATGGCTTTTTTGGGTGCAAGCTCCACGGCTGGTTTAGGTATTAAGCCTTGGCTATCGCCAACTGATTTCGGCGATTTTGGTTATAAAACAACGGGGTCGCTTGGATTCGTTTGGTTTGACTCCAATGGAACGGGTGTCACATTGGCGGACAGCACCATTTTAATGGAAATCTGTTTCAAATACATTGGCGCAGCGAATACAAGTAGCACTTTCCGTTTTGACGGCATACCCGTTAAAGTGAAGATTACGGACGGTAATTTTGCCGTTCTTCCACCGACTTTCCGCGTGGGTAACGTGACTGTTGGTACGGCAGCCGTACCTACTTCATTTACCGGCGTGGTTAAAAACGTTACTTGCCCAAGCTCAAGCGTCGGTGACGGTGGTATCACTTTAACGCCTTCGGGCGGCAACGGTACATATACGTATGCATGGACTGGACCAAGCGGTTTTACGGCATCAAGTAAAGACTTGACAGCTCGATTGGGCGGTAAATATTACGTCACCGTTACGAGTAATGCGACGACAAAAGTTGATAGTTTTACAATTACTGAACCTACCGCTTTCGCCATTTCTTCGCAAGTCACCAGCGTGAATTGTAAAGGTGGTGCAACGGGCGCTATTGTCTTGACGATTGCGGGCGGAACAGCGCCTTACACTTACGCTTGGACGGGCGCAACGACCACGCCGACGGCTAAGGATTTGACTGCTTTGACGGTAGGAATTTATAAATTGACATTAACAGACGCGAAAAATTGTACCACAAGTCGCGCTGATACCATAAAAGAACCCGCAGCAGCTTTAACAGCGGTGACGGTTCCAACGAATAGCAATTGCAAAAATGGCAACTCGGGCGCTATCGCAACGACCGTTTCAGGCGGCACAGCCCCTTATGCTTATAGTTGGATTTCTACGAATGGTACCATCGCCAACACTAAAGATTTAACAGCTTTGGCGGTCGGTACGTACAATTTGACCGTGACGGATGCTAATAGTTGTAAAGCCACGCGCGTGGAAACGCTTACTGAACCCGATAGCATTACAATCGGTTCGGCTACACTTGTTGGCACGCGCTGCTCACAATTGACGGGCGCCATTACGGTTAGGGGCATTGCGGGCGGCACGGGCGCTTATTCCTACGCGTGGACGGGTCCGGGTACTTTTACCAACAGTTTAAAAGATTTGGCGAACATTGGCGCGGGTCAATACACGTTGACCGTGAAAGACAGCAAAAACTGCGCATCAGCGGCAACGACTTACGCGGTTGTTGACACGGCGGCGAACATCACGAATTCTGTCCCCGCAGTAACAAACGTTACGTGCTTCGGTGGCAGCAATGGCGCAATTAGCTTGACGGCGACGGGCGCAAGTGCATTAACTTACGGTTGGACAGGACCCAATGGCTTTACGGCGGCAACCTTGTCGATTAGCAATTTGAAAGCGGGCAATTATACCTTGTCCATTAGCGACGCGGGTTGTTCAAAAACGATTGCGGCTTCGGTCAACGAACCAGCGGCCATTACATCGGCTAAACAGTCAGTCAATGTGAAATGTAAAGGCGACCAGTCGGGCAGCATTGCGCTCAACGCAACGGGCGGAACGGCGCCTTTGTCCATCTCTTGGACTGGACCAAATGGTTTCACGGCAACGGGTCAAAGCATTGGTTCGTTGAAAGTGGGTACTTACGTCGCGTCAATTTTGGATGCTAATCTTTGCGCAGGCGGTGAATCCATCACGATCACGGAGCCAACGGATTCTTTAAAAATTACAGCGGCTATCAAAAACGCCGTTTGTAACGGCGACCTCAACGGTGAAATTGCCTTGACAGTCACTGGAGGGACCCCTCAGTATAATTACGCTTGGACGGGTGTTGGCGGCTTTACGTCCATTCAAAAAGACATTGTTAATCGTGCTTCGGGCGAATACCGCGTGTCTGTTACGGATGCCAACGGTTGCCGCGTAGAACGTACGCTAAATATCGGACAGCCTGGTGCAATCGTCGTCACTGCTGGTACAACCGACGCGTCTGGCACGCCAAATGGTACGATTTCACTCACTATGGCGGGTGGTCAAGCGCCTTTCACGTTCTTGTGGACGGGTCAAGGCGTTGCGCCAACGGCGCAAAACCAGACGGGTCTTTGCCCAGGAACGTACAGCGTTTCGGTAAAAGACGCGGGACAATGTTCGGTTTCAAAATCTATAACGGTGGGCGGCTCTTGCTCAACACCGATGCGGATTTTGGGCGCACCTTCTATATCGCCTGCGGGTTGTGTGGGTAATAACTTTGGAAAAATTGTTATTAATTTTGAAGGTGGTGTTGCGCCTTTCAACGTGGTTTGGGTACAAATTATCGGCAACGGTGGCAACAATCCTGATGTTTTCTCGGAAGTCGTTCAAGCGCGTAGTTCAACTTTACCGAACCGTCCCGCTGGTACTTACGCCGTGAAAATCACGGATGCCGTTGGACAAACTTTGGCGACGCCACCGATGGTCATCACGGGTTCGGCAACGCCTATGACCATTACAGCGGGCATTACGGACGAAACGTGTCGCGGAAATGATGGCGCGATTGTTTTAAGCATTAGAGATGGCGCGGCACCGTACACGGTGAAATGGGGAGACATTGTTTTAAATATTACGGAGCGCAGAAATCTTGCCGCGGGCAATTACAAAGCAACAGTTACAGATAATAATAATTGCTTGAAACCGATGGATGATATATTGGTCAAAAGAACCCCATGTCCGTTGGTTATCACGTCAAGTGTCGTCAATCCAAAGTGTTCTGGCACCACAACGGGCTCAATAACGATTAATATTTCAAACGGCGAACCGACTTACACGGTCACGTCGCCAACGGGTCAAGTTATAAATTTGCCCAATGCAACCTCTCGAACGAACAGCTATTTCATTGGAAACTTGGGCGCTGGCACTTACACAGTGACGATTAAAGACACCATTAATACGCCTCAAACGCTGTCGTTTACCTTGGTAGCGCCGCCTCAAATCACGGTTGACCGACGCGTTACGGGTGACCAAGGCTCGTGCAATGGTTCCATTATTCTAACCGTTAATGGTGGTGTCCCACCTTACAGATATCAGTGGAACACGGGTGCAACGTCGCGTGACTTGTTCAACTTATGTTGCAATGACGGCAAGCGTTACAGTGTCAACGTGACCGATGGAAACGATTGCATTGTTGGTACGCCGAACGACACAATTTCTTGCAGTATCGTTGTCTTATCGCTCGATTCTTCGAGAGTCCGCGACCCGCTTTGCAAAAATGATTCGACAAATTCGCGGATTGATGTGTTTGTAAAAGGCGGTGTTATGCCTTATGTTACTGAGTGGCGCAATTCAACGGGTACGGTCGTTGCGACCAATACGTTGATATTGTTCAACCAACCGCCTGGCCGTTATTACTTAACGGTTCAAGACAGCCGCGTGCCAAATCCACAGCGCATTGTGTTTGGTGGCGAGCTTAAAATCAAGTCAACTTTGGCCATTTTGAGTCCATCGACAACCGATGCAAGCGACAACGACAAAGCCGATGGTACAACAACCATCACCATAAATCCGGGTACTGGACCTTATTCCATCCGTTGGCAAGATGGCTCGGTCTCGACAACAGCATCAACAATGGCGACAAATTCCGCTTTGAAAGCGGGAACGGGCGAAGTAACCGTCACGGATTTGCTCGGCTGCATTGCTAAACTAACCGTAACGATTGGTTCAAGAGCTTGCGCGACGATTAAGAAAAATACGATTTTCTTCACGCCAAAAGATACGTTTAACCTCCGTTGTTTGGGTTACAATGACGGTGGTGCGTCGATTATCGCCTTCCGTTCCGACGTTGTTTTACCCATTCGCGCTTTTGAATGGGAATCAAGTGGTGAAACGGGGCAAACGGCTTTCAAATTGGCAGCTGGACTGAACAAGATAAAAATAACGGATGCAAACGGGAAAGTATGTGTATCGTCTTTTGACATGAAAGCGCCGCCTCTTTTAAAAGATACTGTTTGGGTAGATGACAAAGCGCGGACGCTTGAAGCTGTCCCGTCGGGTGGCGTTGCGCCTTACACGTATCTTTGGGTAACAACTGCTTCGGAGACAACCCGTAAAATAACGGCGACTAAATCAGGAGAATATGTTGTCTTGGTGAAGGATGCGCTCGGTTGCGATGTGACAAGCAAGGCAAAAATCATTTTCGATGCCAATTGTCTTGACGGCGCCATCATTTTGACGCCAAACGACGACGGACGCAATGAAAATTTCCGTTTCAAATCGTGTGGCTACAAAACCGTTCGTCTTGAAGTCTATAACCGTTGGGGACAACTCGTTTATTCGAGCAATGACTACCGTGAACAATGGTATGGCAACAAAGAAGACGGTCAATTTGGTGACCCGTTGCCCGAAGGTGTTTATATGTACATTTTGAGCGCAACGGATGCTTCAGGCAAACAGCAACTCGGAAAAGGTACCGTAAACATTGTTAGAAATTAAAACGTATTCAAGTCGGACTGTCGGGGTGATTTCAAATCACCCCGACAATATTGCGGCAAACGTTAAAAGTTTGCGGAACGTCGCGCCAACGTTTTTTGACCTGAAAATACGTCAAAAAACGCTTTTATACTGAGGGGTCCTAAATTTCTAATGCCAGACGTTAAAAGGGCATCTGAAATTATTGCACCTTCATTAGTCCATCTTTTTTTGAAAAAATATTTTTAAAAAATGGATTATCAATAAATAAGTAAGTCATTCAATAGCGTCATTTTGGAGAGAAAATCGTAGTAATATCTGAAAAAATCAGTCAAAAACGATGTCTTCTATGTGCCTATCCCGATGAAGGTCGGGACAAGTCGTGTTAAAAAAAAAACACTGAAATGTTGAATCACTTACCGACAATTGATGGTCAAAAAAGACTTAAAAAATGAAAAAGTCATTACGCGTTATATTTTTTCTGCTTGCACTTGTTGCCAAAATGACGGCCCAAGACGAAGCGACTTTCAACCATTACACCATCAACCCCGTTTTGGTCAATCCAGCGTTTACGGGCAACGATGATAAATTCCACGTCTTCGGTCACTATCGGACGCAGTGGACGGGTTTTGCCAACGCGCCGCAAACCTACGCGATGAGCATCAACGGACCGCTTGCCGACAAAGTGGGCATCGGCGCCATGATTGTGAGCGAGCGCTTCGGCTTAACAAATCGTTTGCGCGGGCAATTGTCCTACGCTTACCACTACAAAAGCGAGAAGAAAGGCTTTCAAGCGGGTTTTGGTTTTTCGACCGAATTCCACAGCTCGAGGCTCGACAACAGCGTTTTGACCAATGGTTTTTACGACCCAGCGGACAGAATGGTGGATGCGAACATCAAAAGCACCACTATTTTTGACGCAACGGTCGGTGGCTACGCGGTTTTCAACAATAAAATCACCGTTCACGTTGCCTCACCAAATTTGATTCGCGCGCGGGTTGGACAAATCAGCGATACAGCTAAATCGGAGAAGACTTTTTTACGCCAATTTATCCTCGGAACGACCTACAAATCGGTCATGAGCGACAAATTGACCATCGAGCCGTCCATCCAATTGCGCCGCGTTTACCAAGCGCCTTTTGAGGTAGAATTGAACGTAATGGCGCGGTTCATGCAAGAACGCTTCTCGGCGGGTATGTATTTTCGCCCCGGCACGAGCGGTGCAATGGGTTTGACGATGGGTATTAAAGAATCATTTTTTCAAATATATTATTCTTACAATGCCTCCATTGCTGAATTCAAATCGTACAGTCAACAAGGACATGAAATCACGATGGGCATCACGTTGAACAAGCCATCAAGGGACAAATCGTCGCCAACGACGAAGAAAAAGAAACGTTACAAAAATTGATGCAAAGCGTTATTGGTTGCTATTGGGATATTAGAGATATTTCGATACAACTAAATACGCCGATTGATGCATCGACCACTAAAATATTGGTTTTTGGGATGGCCCTCTTTTCCGAATTTCGGGAAGGGGGCTTCTCTATTTTTAGGCGCGTTCTGAAAAAAAAGGGACCCCTCAGTATAAACGCCGTTTTTTGCTCAAAATGAGTAAAAAACGGCGTTTATACTGAGGAGTCCTTTTTTTACGAATTATCGTAGAAACCAACGTAGAATGTGCATTTACGCGGATTCTTCATGAAAAAAAATACTACTTACAGGAAATTAATTTGGAATTATGGAATTATTGAACTTATCTTTGTTGAAAGGTCTTTATCAAAAAATAACTAATTCTGAACCGTTTTGTAAACAATAAAAAATGATTATGTCTAACACAGCAATTATCTCTAACGAATTAGACTATCGGCGCGCTCTTGCCGCGATTGAACCGCTTTTACAAAAAGGTTTTTCGCAATTAACAACTGCGGAAGACGCCGAATTGGCGCGGATTACAGGACTGATTGAAGTCTATGAGTCTGTCAATTATCCGCTGCCTTTTAAGCCTAAAAACATGGTTGAAATGTTGGAACTAAAGATGTTTGAAAAGAAACTAAAGCAAAAAGACTTGGCGCAAATGCTTGAAGTTACGGAGAATCGTATTTCGGAAGTGATGAACGGCAAGAGAAAAATCAATATGGATTTAGCCAAACGCTTGCACCTTAAACTCAACATTGATGCTCAATTTATCTTGGCGCACGCTTAAATATTCTGAAAAAGGGACCCCTCAGTATTTTGCGTTTTAGGATAAAAAAAAGCCACTTTTCACAAAACTACGTGAAAAGTGGCTTTTTTATGCCTTTATACTGAGAGGTCCCTTTTTGGCCGTTCATCGTAAAACTAATAAATGTTTTAAATAATTAACCAAGTTAAGTTAACGCATGTAGGTAGGATGAATGTGATAAATACTCTTTTTAGTGTATAATTTCATTTTTTTTAATTAATTCATTATTTTATTTTGTTAGTAGTTAAGTTACGACTATTTTTGTGTGTTAATATTATTATTTCACAATTTAAATCTAACGTTTTAAATGAAAAAATTCAATTCAATTCAATTCAATTCAATTCAATTCAATTCAATTCAATTCAATT
>JAYUKJ010000393.1:0-1235 GCA_043764555.1 Saprospiraceae bacterium | reverse complement strand
TGCTCGAAAAATGGAAGCTCAAAGACGGCGAAAAAGACATGGTGATTATGCAACACGAGTTTGAATACGAATTGGCGCGCAAAAATTACCGCCTCACTTCAACGATGGTGATGAAAGGCGACGGCGACGAAAAAACGGCCATGTCAAAACTCGTCGGCTTGCCAATCGGCATTTTTGTGAAGCTTGTCATGCTCGGAAAAATCAACTCCATTGGCGTCAATATTCCCGTGATGAAAGAAGTTTATGAGCCTGTTTTAGAAGAATTAAAAGAATATGGCGTTGTTTTTCACGAAAAAGAAGAATTGATTAGAGGTTAACTTGGTTAATCGCAAATAGCAAACAAGCCGCTTTAAGACGTTTTATCGTTTCAAAGCGGCTTCTATTTTCCCAATTATTGGTAAATTATCGTTCTACACTGAGGGGTCCCTTTTTTTAAGATTTAATTAATCATTAGTGCTAAAAATGACTGTTTTAATGCTTGAATAATTAACGAATAATGCTGTCTATTTTTAACTAAAATTAAATAAAAAGTTGAAACATGAAATTCATTTTTACGCTTTTAATTGTTCTTGTTTTTTCCAATTGCACTATAATTAATGCTTTTAAAATAATTAAAGCAACGCAAAAAGAACGGGTTGAACAAACTGCATTTAAGACAGACGTCGAGCGAGCAGCTTTTAGACATTCCGCGACGTGGACGTCTAAAACCCTATTAAATCCTTTTCTAATTCCCCTAATCCTACTTCAAAAAACAACTAAAAACGCGAAACGCCACCGAAAAATCGGCAGCGTTTCGCGTTTTTAGAGACCTAATTTTTGTCCAGTAAACGGGTTTCTAATATGTATTTGAATTTTCTCAAAACGGCGACAATAGTCAACAAATCTTGTTTGTCAGCAGCATCAAAGGTTTTAGAAATACAGTAATCCTTACCTTCCATCGTTACAAAAGACCATTGTTTTCCCATAACATCAACGCCATAAAGTGGCAGTCCATTCTTATTTTTTTCTTGAGCAATCAAGAAAGCCTCTAACAATTGTGCCATTGAATCACCCGATGGATTTTTGAAAGGTTTGTATTCTTGAAAATGGAAATAGGGCGTTTCAAAAAAATCCAATGTGCCTTTGGCCAGCATAAAATCTGATTTTACTGTCAATTTAATATTTTCTACAACTGCAGAAATTGTTTTGTCAAAATAACCAATCACTGCTTCATCATCAATTAAATGCCCTAACTC
>JAYUKJ010000392.1:0-14906 GCA_043764555.1 Saprospiraceae bacterium | reverse complement strand
ATTGGCAATAATTAAAGGTTCTGCGGATTGCAATCCGAGCTTTGTCGCCACCGATGCTGATGCCCAAAGCATGGCAAAAACTAACCCGATACTGTTGTTTTTCATACTGACGAATAAGTGTTTTTAATGGTCTAATTTCAAACGTTTTTAAGACGTTTAGGAAATTTTCTAAATTTCCTAAACGTGCTTTGTTTTAATATTCGGCGCACTTTTTTACTTTTTTAAGTTTAATATCGTTGCCATTTTTTGTGCTTTCAATGCCAATTCTAATGCCCGGCTTATCGGTCAAATAATCCTTACCACTTTGCATCACTTCGATGCCTAAAGGTGCGCGTTCAACGGGGATTCCTGAGCTTAAAACCAACTGAATTGACGGGTCTTGCAAGATTTCTTGCTTGTTATTCATCAGTTTTGCCGTCGGATATTTCTGCGAAAAAGCCGCAACAAGGTCGGGTTCTTTAGCATAAAACGACATTAATTGACCGCCGCCACGCGTCACGGCGTCCACCATGCCGTAAATATGGCCGTGATTGATGTTGATAACGGAGAATTTAATGCGCGGCTCGATGGCTGTCGGCGCGGCGATTATTTCCTGCGGCAATGTCGAGAACAAAGCCATGCCCGTTGCCGCTTTTGCGGTGTCTTTGATGAAAGTGCGGCGATTTAAGAGCGTATTTTCCATTGTCGTTTTTCCTGAAATTGAAGCATAAATTTTAATTAGTCGGCAAACATAATTAAAATCACGACGTTTTCAGTCCTAAAATCATGATGATGCAATAACTTTCCAAAAGTTAAAAACTTTTGGAAAGTTGCAGCGTTTTTAGTACCGAATGCCCCAAAACCACGGCTCTTCGTTCTTCGTTTTTTCAGCTACGTGCTTCTTAATCAACGCGTCAAAATCGGCTTTTTTAACGCGTTTTCCTTTAAGTTTTTTAGGCGTCTCCAACTCGGTCGTTAACTTTTTCAAGTCAATTTTATTCGCCGTAATCAACAGCGCGCCGTCGTTGATGTCGATTTCTAAAATCATTCCTGGCAGGCTGTGAAAGTGTTCTGGACCGCCATTAAAGGGTATATCTTGGGCAAACCACGCGGTAATTTGTTGTTTTTTGAGCGTATCTTCAATAAATGCCTTCATGCAAATATGCCCCGCAACTTCCTTCAAATCGTTCTGGATTTTCCAATCCATCGCCAATAAAGTGTCTTCCACGATGTACGTTTTACCCAAAAACTCATAAACTTCGTGGAGGTTGCTTTTATCAAAATTGCGCTTGATAAAAAACGTTTCTTTGCGCCAATCGTAGCCGCCTTCTTGGTCGCGCTCGGCTTTTTCTTCCGACTCTTCGTACTTCGTTTCGGTGGCGTTGAAATACAGATTCGTGTACATTTTCCACTCGCTCCGATTGCCCCACATATAGGCTTGTCGCGCTTTTTGTTGCGGTGAAATGTAGGTTAATGCCGCCATTTTTTTAGTCCAATTGTGCGTCACTAAATATTGCACCATGCCTTCCGAAACTTGTTGTGCCGAAGCCACTAAAGGCGCTATCAAAATCAAATAAACGAGTATTTTTTTCATTTTAAAAGTGTTTTAATTAATTGAATTGAGAAGATTTTCAAAAATTATCCAAACAATATAAAATTTTGTCTCTAAAATGGAAAAAATGACTTTTATACTGAGGGGTCCTATTTTTCAATTAGTGAACAAAATTTTATATTGTTACTGAACGTAGCGCAACCTTAAGGTCGCGTTTCTGTTGCTATTCTAAAAGAACGAATTATTCTTTTTTAATTTACTTTCATGCCCTTTCATATTGTACGTTGCGCTGAGCATAAAATACCTTGCGAGGGTCGGCGCTTGGCTCTGAATCGCGTAATTTTGAGCGCCACTTTGCGTGATACTCAATCTTTTATTCAGAATATCGAACGCCGCCAAACGCAATTCTACTTTATTTTCTTTGCCAAATAAACGCCGCACAGAAGCGTTCCAAATCGGTATTTTTTGGTCAAATCCGAAGCGGTCATTGCGGTAGGATGTGTAGTCAAAATTGCTTTCTAAAAAGTATTTAGCCACAAAATTCCACTTAATTGTGGCGCTCAAAGCATGGTTTAAAATGCGTTGATTTTGCTCCGTACTAATCGAATAATTGATGTTATTGAGTCCCAATTTACCCCGAATATTCAGAATTAATTTAGGATTAGGCGTTATATCAAAACTCAAATTAGATTTATAACCAATATTTTGCGATTCATTCCGCACATTATTGACAAAAGAAGGCGTGTTGCTTAATTCGACGCCGCCATTGATATTGACGTTCAATTTCGTTTTGATTATCGGAAAACCAAACCAAAAATTGCTGTTGAAAGCCGTGCCGCCCGACACATTTGTCGGCTTCGTTGTCGTCCTCAAACCAATTTCATCGACCAATTCAACTGTTTGATTGTAAGCAATTTGTGAATCATATTGGCTGAATTCACTCCAAAATCCGATGTTTGCAAAATTAGCGGGATTAAAATAGTACAGATTAGCACTCACATTGTGCGATTTTTCGGGTTGCAAATCCGCGTTTCCTTCAATCCGAAAAGCGGGATTATTGACGTTTTGAACGGGTTGCAAATCGTTAATTTGAGGCTCCGTAACGCTGTAATTGTAATCAGCGCTCACGTTCATATTGTTTTTAAATTCAAAGTTTGCCGAAAGATTTGGTGTCCAATTGGGGAACACTTTTTTAATCGGCGTTGCCAACAAAGGCGTGTTTTTATCGACTGAATACTGTCCTTTGAGCGTTATTTGTTGCGCCGCCAAACCTGCTGCGAGGTTAATGCCTTGATAAGAATAGCGCAATTGTGAGCCAAATCGATTATAAATCACGTCATTATCGTAAAAAACGCTCAATTTGTCAATCCGTTCGTTGTTGTTTTCTGGATTGTTGACTTGCCGACGGATTTTATTATTGGTGGTGCTAAAATTGAAAAAGCCTTCATAAAAAATCTTTTTTGTCAACGATTCCGTAAACAAAAGACTGGATTTGAACTGATTTGTCGCATTGTCATTGCTATTCAATTGCCTAATTTGGTTCGTAAAAGTTGTGGCTTGGAAAAATTTATTAATGGAAAATAACCTATCCGTTCCGTCCGAACTGTTGGCGTTGTAACCCATGCTTGCGGCAAACGAGCGCCCTTTTTTCTTAAACAAATGGCGATAAATGGCCGTTGACGTGAGGCTATAATTTGCCATCGAACTCGCATTGTTGATGTCTAATCGGTTGGTCAAAACGTTTTGCGTTTTAGAAAAACCTTGAATTTGATTGTCGGTTACGTTGTTGCTCGAAAACCGCACATCCGCCTTAACGATGAGGGTATTATTTGAATCAATTTCCTGCTCATAACGCGTGGAAATGCTGTGATTGTTCCTAAAATCCGCTTTGTTCAACGTGTCTGAATTAAAAAATACGCTGTCTTTCAAAAACGTTTGGCGCACCGCAAATTGGTCCAAATTCAACCGCGTTTGGTTGTAAAAATACATGGCGTTGAATTTTTTCTTTTTATTATCAAAATTATAGTTTGCGCCCGCCCCGCCGTTGTTCGTAAAACCACGTCCGTCAAAATTGTTAAAGAACGCGCCATTGCTTGAAAAATAGTAAAAATTGTTGCGCCCGTTGAAGCCAAAATCGCCGTTATCTCGGTTGCCACCGAATGAGTTTTGTCCTTTAAATTCGCCATAATCTTCCCAATTCACGCCCGTTTGATTGATATTGTTGCCAAAACCCAAAATTGAGGCTTGCTCCGTTTTGTTGAATCGGTTGTAGTTTCCGCGCGCTGCCCAACGATTTTCGGTGCCAACGGCACCCGTTATTTTGCCGAACGAGCCTTTTTTGTATTCTTCTTTTAGTTCCAAATTCATGGCTTTTTCCTTTTTGCCGTCGTCGATGCCCGTCAATTTTGCTTGTTCGGATTTTTCATTAAAAACCTGCACTTTTGAAATCGTTTCGGCGCCCAAAGTTTTTGTTGCGGCTTTCGGGTCGTTGCCAAAAAACGTTTTGCCGTCAACGTATAGTTTGTTGACATCTCGCCCTTGCGCTTTGATATTGCCGTCGGCATCGACCTCAATCCCAGGCAAACGGCGCAACAAATCTTCGACCGTCGAACCCGGCGGCACTTTGAAAGACGACGCATTGTATTCGATGGTATCGCCGCGAATACTGAGGGGTGCCTTCGCCGTTCGGATAACGACTTCCATCAGCTCTTTGGTTATGGGTTTCATTTTCAACGCACCTAAATCGTTGATTTCCAACGAAGAAGGCGTGATGTTTTGTTGAAATGGAATGAAACCGACGAACGACATTTTGAGTAAATACGTCGTATTTTTCACGTTTTTAAATTCAAAATGGCCTTTGTCATCACCGCGTGTGAAGTTCAGCAAAGCGGAATCTTTCGGACTCAAAAGCATCACGGTTGCGAAAGGTTGTTCGACGCCGAGCGTGTCTTGAACATGACCTTTGATGGTGATTTTAGAAGGGTTCTGGGCAGTCATTGCCGTGAAAATAAAGCAAAGGAGACTTAGTGAAATGAGTTTTTTCATTGGAAATAAATGTTAAAATTGCTTGTGATTGAATTGAAATTATTGTTTCGATGAATTGTAAAAAAATAATGACAATTGAACTCTCAAAAGGTTGCGTTTAGTATTTTAATTTTTAATTTTAATGGATAAAAAAGCTGAAAATAAATCTGAAACTCCACAAATGCCGTTGAAAGGACCCCTCAGTATAAAAGCCATTTTTGACATAAAATTGAGTGGAAAATGAAAAAAAAGCGGCATTTTGACTTGAATCAAAATGCCGCTTTTTTTCACTTTTCATTTTTCATTTAAGCCCTTGCAAAGGCACCACGAACCCATCGAAATTTTTCTTTTTCAAGTTTCTCAATGTGTCGGACGCCGCTTTTTGCGTGGGGAAAGTGCCGAGCAAGACGCGGTAATCGGGATTGCCGTCTTTACCGTGTTCGATGTTAATGAGGATGTTTCTCAGGGAAGAATCCTGCAAAAGGTTCACTTTTCGCGCCATACTCGCGTGAGAAGCCATCGACGCTACTTGAATAGCGAAGCCCGTTTTAGCTGGTTTTGATAAATTTATACTGTAAAGCCCGTACTGATTGAACGTTTCCGTAATCAGATTTCCAGCTTGAGGAGGCGTTACAGTTTCACTTTTTTTTTTTGCGACAGCGTGGGTGCAAACCGAGACGGTGTACTTGGAGATGGATTGTTCGGAACGACCGTGCGGTATTCGGAAGGCACGTTGCGTGGTGCAACGCTTTTGGAAGTGACCGTTACTTCGGTCATGTCTTCCCGTGGTTGGTCAATGCGCGGTTTTGGTCGGCTATTGACGTTGCTTACTTGCGTTTTAGGCTCCGTAAGGACGTCAATTTTGACTTTTGCTTCCGTATTCTCACCGAGCATTCCGATTTTAAGCGCAGCGGCTTGCGACAGATTTGTGACGTAGCCGTTGACAAACGGACCGCGGTCGGTGATGCGGACAATGACCGCACGCCCGTTGTCGGTACGGGTGATTTTTACCATCGTGCCAAACGGCAACTTACGGTGTGAGGCAGTCAACTCG
The DNA here is from genome assembly GCA_043764555.1 of Saprospiraceae bacterium. Lineage (GTDB taxonomy): Bacteria > Bacteroidota > Bacteroidia > Chitinophagales > Saprospiraceae > JAAFJT01. Next base: position 9,297 of record JAYUKJ010000392.1, on the reverse strand, counting down.
CTGTGGCTAAACGACTCGCCGTTAGCGGTGAATTTGCTTTGAAATTTCGGAGAATAGACCGAGGCTAATCCCAATTCTTGGGCGTTAGCGGATGCTGCTAATATTAGCAACAAGACGACAGTGGCTAATTTTCTCATTTTATATTTTATGTTTTTAGCGGTAGTATGTTACCGTTTACGACTGCAAAGTAGAATGTTTTATTTTACTACGCAAACATATTTAGTAAGAAAAAATGAATTTTTTTTATAAATATACGTAATTTTTACCCTAAATAGACGTGATATTGGTGATATTGAGATATTTGGATATTAGAATATCGAGACATTTTCTCAGGCTTTAACCTTTAAAATCAAGGTGTTGTAAATGAAGTAATTTCATAAATTCTGAAAAAAATATAAGTTTTAATATCGCCATGTTTCAATTTTACAATTTTTAGGACCCCTCAGTATAAAATGCATTTTTGGACTTTCTGTTGAGAAAACGGTAATTTTCCCAGCATTAAAACTACCTTTGCGGGGCTTTTTAATAAAAAATAAAAGGAATACAATGAGCAGAAAAGGACGGGTTCTCGTGGCAATGAGTGGCGGCATTGATTCGACCGCAACGGCGATGATGATGCACGAACAAGGCTACGAAGTCGTGGGCATCACGATGAAAACTTGGGATTACGCGCAGTCGGGCGGTTCTAAAAAGGAGACGGGTTGTTGCAGTTTAGACAGCATCAACGACGCACGGGCGGTGGCGGTTAAGATGGGTTTTCACCATTTTATCGTTGACATTCGGGCCGAGTTTGGTGACTACGTAATCGATAATTTTGTGGACGAATACCTCGCGGGTCGGACGCCGAATCCCTGCGTTTTGTGCAATACACATATTAAATGGTCGTCATTGCTGAAACGGGCGGACTCTTTGGATTGTGAATTCATCGCAACGGGGCATTATGCGACGATAAATGAGCGCGATGGACGTAAATTTATTACGAAATCGGCGGATTTGAAAAAAGACCAAAGCTATGTTTTGTGGGGTTTGACGCAAGAATGTCTCGCGCGAACGGTCTTTCCGATTGGACACATGAGAAAACCCGCCGTTCGGGATTACGTTCATGAAGCGGGTTACGAGGAGTTTTCTAAGAAGCCTGAAAGTTTCGAGATTTGCTTCGTGCCTGACAATGATTACCGCGGATTTTTGCGCCGTCGGGTGCCTGAATTGGAAGCGCAAGTGCGGGGCGGGCAGTTTGTTGACGCAAAAGGCACGGTTCTCGGAACGCACGAAGGCTATCCGTTCTACACAATTGGGCAACGCAAGGGTTTGGGCATGGCGTTTGGCAAACCGATGTTCGTGACGAAGATTGTTCCCGAAACGAATACCGTTGTTTTGGGCGAAATGGACGAATTATTCCGCAACGGTATCACGGTTGGGAAGGTGAATTTGCAGAAATACGCGTCGATTACCGATGGTTTGGAAGCTGCAACTCAGATTCGGTACAACGACGGCGGTGCTTTGGCGGCTTTAAAGAACGGTGCGAACGGCAACATTGAGGTTGATTTTTACGCCAACGTTAAAGGCGTTGCACCCGGTCAATCGGCGGTTTTCTACGAAGGCGACGATATTATTGGCGGCGGCATTATCATGAACAGTCAATTAAATTAAAGAATTTATTTAACACATAAAATTTGTTTAACACACAGGCACATAGTTAACATAGTTTTTTACTAAAAAAAGAAAAAAAAACTATGTTAACTATGTGCCTATGTGTTAAACTCGAAAATAAGTATGCGTATCATTTCTGGAAAATTTAAAGGGCGCAAATTTTTTCCGCCTGCCGACAACTGGCCGACAAGACCGACGACGGATTTTGCTAAAGAGGGTTTATTCAACGTCCTGAACAATCATTTTGATTTTGAAGCCATTAAAGTTTTGGACTTGTTTGGCGGCACGGGCAATCACACCTACGAGTTTATTTCACGCGGTTGTTTGGATGTAACTTACGTCGATAAACACGCGCCTGCCGTGCGATTTGTGCGTGAAACGGCGAAAAAATTGGACATTGAAGCCCATTTACGCGTCATTCAAGGCGACGTTTTTCGATTTGTCAAGGCAGCTTACGAACAGTATGACTATATTTTTGCTGGTCCACCTTATCCGTTGCCGACTTTGGACACGATTCCCGATAGGGTTTTTGAGAAAAAAATATTGCGTGGTGATGGTTGGTTTGTCTTGGAACACAATCCGAATCACAATTTCAAAAACCATCCGCATTTCTACGATATGCGCAGTTACGGCAAGACGCAATTTAGTATTTTCAAGAATGAGCCGCAGAAAGAAGCCGAAGTAGAAGAAATCGAAAAAGAGGACCCCTCAGTATAAGCACTTGTTTTTCTAAATTTTTATCCTAATTTTGTTTAAAAAAAGAATATTAACATGGATACACTGAATATTAACGTGACAAAACAAATGGACGGCTTTATTTTCGGATTAACCTTGAGTGAACGCCGTGCTTTGGTGGCTATCTTTCCCGATTTGCAACCGCTCAAATGCATCTTTGTTAGCTTAGGCACTAAGGGTGAATTGAGTCAACTGTTTGCGCGTTTGGAAAAACACATCGTCCCTGCTTTGATTGGACTTGATGATAATGGTCAGATGAAAGGTAAAATTAAACACGTTACGCTGATTGAATCAGTGAGTGAAAAAAAATTGCATACGATTGACGTTTAAAACAAATGACTATGTCTAAACAACTTCAACATCTTTATCTTGGCAAAGCAGGTCAATTTGCCGTGATGTCTCTGTTTTTAGTTCGTGGATGGAATGTTGCAGTTCCAGAAGTTGACATTGGCGATGACATCTTTGTCGTTAGCGATGAAAACGGTGAATTTGTTCGAGTTCAAGTAAAAACAGCCACGGGCGTAAAGCGTCAAAAAAGTATCAGCGCACAGTTCAGTGTACCTATTGAGCAACTCAAACGTCAGTATTTGCCTGAATTATCGTATTGTTTCATGGTTTGGCATGATGAACATTGGCAATTTCCAGTTATCATAGCACGTGATATATTAGCCAATTTGTTCAAATCTTCCGCAATCGGCACAGAGGCAGCTAATAAATTGATTCTCTATTTTTCATATCAAGATGGAAAAATCCAATGCTCGGGTGTTGATTTATCTATTTATTTGAATGATTTTTCTCAATTTCCGCCAATTCCTCACTAATTAAAAATCCTTGTAAAACGCGCCGTTTTACAAGGATTTTTGCTTTTATACTGAGGGGTCCTCCGTTTCAACCTTTTCGCTCTTTTCTGAATTTAGCACACCATATATATAACGTGTCCGCCGCTATTTTTTTATGTTTGACCTTCATCTTTTTAAATAAACAATTCTTATGAAATTACCTATTCTGATTCTTCTCCTTTTTGCTCCTATTTTCACAGCAAATGCGCAATCATCGCGCGTGGAAACCACTAAAGACGGGCGTGTTGAGACTTATTTTTATCGAAAAGGCGGCGATAGTTTGCGTTTTACGATTTTTGGAACGAACGACACCGTTCAAAAAGCGGAATTCTACCGCAATGGCAAACCTGAACGCGCGTCTTGGAAACAAGACAGCGTTTATGAATTTAATATTCTCGGAGAAATGATCGAAAAGCACTTTGGCTGGCGCCCAAACGAGCCGATGTACTGGGATAAAAGCAGAATGTGGGATTCGACCGTCGCTTTTTACCGCAATGGCGGCATTAAGCAAATTTATTCCAATCGAAACAACCGCCGATTTGAGCGATTTTTTGAAGCAAACGGCGCGTTGGAAGGGACGGAATGGACGACGCATTTCCCGATGCAGAAATTTTGCGAAACGTGGACGGGCAAAAACGTTAAAGTGTCAACGGAGCGCATTGATACGCTCGAGCGGACGTCCAATTCAGCGGTGATTATTTTTGATACCTTGTATTTTCCGAACGGAAAAGTCTATAAAACGGAAGCGCGCCCAAGTAATCAAATAACTTTTGGCGCCATTTACTACAAAGCCGACGGCACCGTTGACTACATAAAACCCGCCGACAGTTTGAAACTCCGAACTTTCAAAGACAACGTTGATTGTTTTTATGGTTTAGTCAACGGTCGCGGCGATACCGTCGTGAAAGCGCAATTTGACCGCATTGATGCCGTCGAAGACTACGCTTGGGCGGCGCACTCGGGCGATTTGATAACGCTGTTTGACCGAAAAGGCGCGCCGATTAAGCCGTTTGCGAAGCAATTGACGGGGTTTAGTAAATTGGACAACTTCGATTTTGAAAAAGAAGACGCTCGGAAAACAACGCCTACCTACGAAGAAACTTTTTTTAAGTCGATTCGTCCGAAAAAATCTTTTTTTGCTTTTCAAGACGCCGACAAATATGGCGTTATTGACAACAAATGGACGGTGGTGTTGCCCCCTCAGTATTTTGAGATGTCGAACGAATTAATTGACAACGGTCGTTTTATTCAATATCAAAAAAAACAAAATGAAACAAGCACTGGCGTCGGCTACCTGGACAGCAACGGCAACGTATTGTTCAACAATCGGTTTAAAAACGTCTTTTACGCGCGGCTCGACGGCTATTTTCTTTTGACAAACGCTTCTATTGCCATCAATAAGTACCACGAATTAAACAGTTCTTTGAGTTATAAAAATTTTGCGTCGGCCAGTTTATTTGGGGAAGGGTCAATACCGCTTTTTGGACTCGGAAAAGCAAACAACGCGGTGCTTTTGCCGCTGCAATTTCACAGCATTTATCAAGTGCATGGCAGTTCTTTATTTATAACAACGATGAAAAAAACGGATTACATTACTGTGGATGAAGATGACGAGTATAGGAGAGTGGATAACAAATATGCGCAAAATACATCAAACGGTATTTACGATGCACAAACGCGCTGTTGGCTTTTGGATTCCGTTGGTTTTTCGATTATTAGTAATTTTTATGAATACGATAACTATTTTATCGTCAAAAAACAAGCGAATAATCAATACGGACTGATGAGCCGAAAGGGGCAGTACATTTTGCCGATTGCTTATGATTCCGTGGCATTTAGTCGGGATTACGATTTGTTTTGGTTAAAAAAAGACGGAAAATATCAGATTGTCACGGTAAAAAATGAGAAAGCGACGGTGAACGCGCCTAAATATGATTTTTTATCACCGCTCATTTATCAAACATCGGACTATTATTCGTTGACCATCGCTTATTTTTTGGCAAAACGCGGCGACAAATGGGGCGTTGTGGATGCCCAAAATAAAATCATTAAACCTTTTGTTTACGATTACGCTTCCGCGGATTTGGACGGTAAAAGTTTCTTATTGGTTAAGAACAATCAAGCTGAAACCTACGATTTTGAATCGTTGCCGAACGAAACGCCGTATTTTCCGCACAATAAAAACGGTGAAACGGGGACGGCGGTGCAATTGGGGCAGTATAAAATTGCTGATAAGCCCAAGCAGTTATTTTTCATCAACGCGGCGGGAAAAGTTGTGATACCTCCTCAGTATAAACGTGTCGGTGCGAAAAATTATTACGGTTATGAATTTGTGGAAGACGTCCGCGGCAACCGAAAAGTCATTTTTACGGAACAGGGCGCGGTCGTTGATTTTCCGTTTACTTACGCCGTTGAAAAAGCCGAGCAAAATTGCCGCGTAATGCTCGTTAAAGATACCGCCGCCGTGAGTTTTGGCGTCGTGTCAACGTCGGGAAGATTATTAGTGCCGTGCGTTAATTATGGCGTAGCGATTGGCGATATTCCAACTGCCACCTTTTTTGTGAAACAAGACACGCCCATTTTGGAAAAGCGGGAAGAAGAATCGTGGATGATTCCCGTAGATTACGCAAACGACGACACGTTGACCGCCGACGACGTAAATTGGTTGATGTACGACGGCGATGGAAAATTGTTGAGCGACCAACCGTTTCGTTTTCCGATTGCTTTTGAAAAAGGCGTCGGCATTGGTATGAAAGACGATGTTTTTAATTTATATACAACCGACGGCGCCGTTTTGATACCTTTCCACAAAAAAATAGCTGCAAACGCCGTTTATACTGAGGGGGCTTCCGAATTTAAAAACGTGGGCGTTGCGTCCGCAAAAGGGTATAAAAATATTGTGCGCGACCCACAAACGGGTTACTACACCTTGTTTTATCCGCAAGGTCGCGGGTTTGCGATGCGGGTGACGGACGCCAAAGGGCAAATCATCGTTGAAACTGGACGCTACACGGGTATGACAAAATTTTATGACAAATACGCTTTTGTTTACGCCGACAATAAAATTGGATTAATAGACACTTTTGGGCGCGAACGCATTGCGCCGCAAGATTTGCGCCGTTATGCAGGACATTTTATTGATTCTATTGAAGAATACAACTTCGCCGACCGTGAAAAAACGGAGAAAACGGATGAAGACGACCGCAATTTTTACGACAAACAAATGTACAGTTCGATGTCGCTTTACAAAAATGTGGCGAACTTTAGCAGTAACGCCAAGATGAGCCGTTTTCATAAAAATGCTTTGTGGAATTTAATTTTTGAGCGCTATCCGCAAATCAAAATGTCCGATGATTTTAAAATTGAACGCGCCCACATCATTGCCGACGCGCAATTTTTGAGAAAATTTGGCGGTTACGACAGTTACGACATCGCCACGCCGCGCAAAATCAGCGTTTCGGACAGCACGATTGCCTTTATTTTGTCGGAAGACAATTACTACACGCGTAAAAATGCCATCTTTTACAATTACTACCGCCGAAATGGTCGTTGGGAAGACCTCCGAACAAACGATTTACTCGACATTCAAGGCGAAAACCGTCGGAAAATGAACGATTTAATCACTAAAAAAGTGAAAGCCTTGAGAGACCAACAAATTGATTGCAGCAACGTCGCCGCTTTCATCACGACAGTGGAAAATAGATGGCTGTTGACAAAAGAAGGCATCGACTTTTGTTTTAATTCATCAAACAGCGGCATTGATTTTGTCATTATCTCTTTCACTTGGTCCGAATTATCACCGTTTTTGAAGCTGAAAATTTATTGATTGCCGTTCCCTTTTCATCATTCAGCAGGAATCCCGATTGCTGTCGTTATATTTCTACTGAGCGACAGATACAAAATAGAAATTCCTACTAAAAGGCAAAAAAATAGGACCCCTCAGTATGGCGCGTCTTTTTTGAAAAAAAAAATCAAAAGATATAAAAAAATTATTGCCAATCTTATACCTTGACGCCTCGGTAACGGCGACGTCGGTCTCCGCAAAAAAGCGCAGGCTTAAAGCAAAAAATTGCACGAAGGCAACAATTTTTTACGGTTGCAGCGTCGGAAATTTTCAATTAACTCTTTTTTTTAGCAACACGTTTAAATAACGAAAATGGAAGCGAAGTTTTTTATCTTAACCACCTTTCAGCACAATAAAGTGCTGTATTCGCAGCAGTGGACGGCAGAAACGGCCGAGCGATTGGCGGAAAGTATTATTACGTATATCGTCAAAGAAAATGAAAACGGACGAAAAGTGTTTGAGGACGGAAAATATGCGCCCGACAACACGGGTGCTATTGTTTATAAAAACATTTTTTTTGATTTCTTGGAGCGCCTCGCGCGGACAAGTCAGCAAGGCTTTGTTCAATGGCCTTATTATAAAATTTATCTTAAAGAGTCGGGCTTAAAGAAAGCGCCCTCTGTTGAATTAAACAATTGGCATCTTTTGAAGACTTGGTTGGCAAAGGACGAAAGCAGCGCCGCAGCGCAGCTGCCCGAAGCGGAAGAAAATTTACCGTTAATCAAATTGTGGCGACACCAAAAAGATACATCTGCTTACGCCGTTTCAACAGCTGAAGCCGATTTGGCGCCGTGGCAGAGTTTTCCGACCGTCCGAAACATAGAAAAAGAACGCATCGGCAGTCGATTAATGACAAAATACTGCAAAGCCAAAACAATTCGCTTGTATTTTTTGGAAGGTGTGCCGCAATTCGTTTTGCGGCGCTCAACAATTGACGCAAATTGCGAATGGCTCGTCAATGTAAGCACCAATAAATTGTCGGTGTGGGAAATTAAAGAATGGCTTAAAGTCGAGAAAGCGGCGGACTCAAAATAAGTGAGTGTATAACAAATTCACCTTTTATCGTGAAATAACTTTTGGAAAGTTGAAGCCTAAAAGACAATTTGTTATACACTCAAGTAAGTTAAGTGTTTGATGTCAAATTTAATGTTGTCAACTTAACGTTTTTTAACCGTCATTTCACCACCGCATTTTCGTTAAGTTGACGACATTCGACTTGAGTCACCTACTCACTTTTGCGGCACTTTTAATCATTCATCACCCGACAGTATTAGATTGACTATCTACTGAGGGGTCTTATTTTTAATTTTAAATCAACTTATTGACCGCGTTCATTTCGTCAAAAGCCAGTGCTACATCCTTGTTTTCCGTTCGCCAATTGACGAATGCCGCGCGGATTGCCGATTGGCCCAAATAAACCGTTGGCGTCATGTAAACCTTTGCGCGCTCGGTCAATGTATTCAAAAATGCACTGATTTCGGCGGGCGTTTTGTTGGTCAACGTAAAGCAAACGCAATTCAATCGAATGGGCGCAAGTAGTTGAAAATCAACGGATTGTTCAATCAGATTGCCAAGTATTTTAGCACTTTCCACGTTGCGTTCCACGATGTCTCGATAGCCGTCGCTGCCGTAAGCCATGAGCGTCATCCAAGCGGGCAGCGCGCGCATTCGGCGGGAATTTTCGGGCAAAAAATTGAGAAAATTAAAGTCCGTTTTAGGGTCGCCGAGATACGCCGCGTTGGCGTTTTGAAACGTTTCTCTTTGCAAATTCATATACTTTTCGTTCACAAAAACCACGGCACTGTCGTAAGGTACATTGAGCCATTTGTGCAAATCGACGGCAATGCTGTCGGCTTGTTCCCAACCTTTTAGCAAAGCAGAATATTTGGGCGAACAGGCCGCAAAAGCGCCAAAAGCGGCGTCGATATGCCACCAAAAATTATATTTCTTTTTCAGTTTTGATAGCGCCACCATGTCGTCAAAGTCAACCGTATTGACCGTGCCACCGCTTGTTGTGACGATGCAGGGATGCCCATTCAGTTGTTTCAAATGCGTTTCTAAATCCTTCACATCCATCGATTCACGGTTGCCCGTCAAGGTTTTAATTTTAACCAATTGCTTTCGACCGATGCCCAACATAGATAAATCTTTTGTCACGCAAGAATGCGGCATTGCCGACAAAACGCGCAAATCTTTTAAGCCAAATAGTCCATCTTCGGCAATATCCAC
>JAYUKJ010000391.1:0-1237 GCA_043764555.1 Saprospiraceae bacterium | reverse complement strand
AAATGATGATTAGATTTTATATATGCGCGTGATGGCATCAAAAAGAGGCCCCCTCAGTATAAACGCTGTTTTTGCATGAAAAATACATTCAAAACAATCACCAAAAGGCTGATATTGATGTGGAATATTTCATGCAACAAGATGGTAATCCCCGTTATACCGCCATCCGTAAATTTGTTGGAAATCATAAATTCTTTCATCGCCAAGACTGCCAAGCTCGTGCCTAAAAAGAGATGCAATAAGTTTTTAAAATTTCAGACATTGTGCCATTCGATACCGTCGTTTTTATACTTTTTTTTCATTTTTAGAATGGTTGCTTTATGTAAAATTATTTTCATGTACCCAAAAAGAGTATCTTCAAGGATAAAAATAAGGATTCACAGTATAGCTATCTTATTATGTATAAATATTTTCCTTATACCAACTAAGAAAATGCCTCCTATACTGAGGGGGTCCTTAAAATTTTCAGATGCTAATTTTAAGATGTCAAAAGCACGAATTGGACATTGCTGCGATTTTATAAAGTCAAATTTTCAATTTGGAGAATCATTTTTTGATTCCGAGAATCATTTTTTGATTCCGAGAATCATTTTTTGATTCCGAGAATCATTTTTTGATTCGGGAAATCATTTTTTGATTTGGGAAATCATTTTTTGACTTGGGAAATCATTTTTCGATTTAGGGAATCATTTATCCTAAATAAAAAGCCGTTTTTTGCTTAATTTCAAGCAAAAAACGGCTTTTATACTGAGGGGTCCTTTAAAGTTGAGTGACCCGTTTTTTGTTGCCAACTAAAGCTAACGACGATTGTTTTTTAAACCGTCAAATCCGCAAAACTCTTCGCAAAAGTCATTGGATTTGCTTCATCCATGTACGATTGCCACGCCGTCGGAATTGTCGATTGTTCCAATAAACAACCGCGTTTTAAGTACGGAAACAACTCATCAAAACGTTTTGCTTCGCTCGAATTCACGCGCCGATTAATCATGGAGCGCTTAATTTGCGCCGCATTTTCTAAACCCGAAGCACCCAATAATTCAACAAAAGCGTGAACCGTCGCCTTGTGAAAGTTAGCCACGCGCACTTTTTTATCCTTCACCACCAAACCCGAAACGAGTTCAGGGTCTTGCGTTGCTACGCCCGTCGGACACGTATTTTTGTTGCATTCCAACGCCTGAATGCACCCCAAAGCCATCATCATCGCGCGCGCCGTGTAGCACGCGTCGGCACCGAGCGC
>JAYUKJ010000390.1:0-1240 GCA_043764555.1 Saprospiraceae bacterium | reverse complement strand
GCTTGGTGTTCAATTTGCGGTAATTACTTAGCTGCACGAGTATTCAGCTACGGATTTACGGATTTTGACGGATTTACGGATTCAAACGTCGTCGCTATAATCCGTAAATCCGTTAAATCCGTAGCTAAAATGAGTCATGGTAAGTCATTACAATTTTGAGTTGAATAGGACCCCTCAGTATTTTTGCCTAAAAAAGCCTTTTGAGCGTGTTGCTCAAAAGGCTTTTTCTGAAGTAGTTGGCAGCTTATGCGTTTGTAAAGTAGTCGGCAACTTTAGTTGTCGCGTGTGATAGCTTGATTATCAATCACTTCGCAGCAAGTAAAGTTGCCGACTACAAATTATTGATGTCGCTATCAAAGTGAGGTCTAAAAGTTTTAAAGTGAGGACCAGAAGTTTTAAAGTGAGGTCCAGAAGTTTTAAGGAGAGGACCAGAAGTTTTAAAGTGAGGTCCAGAAGTTTTAAAGTGAGGTCTAAAAGTTTTAAAGTGAGGTCTAAAAGTTTTAAAGTGAGGTCTAAAAGTTTTAAAGTGAGGTCCAAAAGTTTTAAAGTGAGGTCCAGAAGTTTTAAGGAGAGGTCTAAAAGTTTTAAAGTGAGGTCCAGAAGTTTTAAGGAGAGGACCAGAAGTTTTAAAGTGAGGTCTAAAAGTTTTAAAGTGAGGTCTAAAAGTTTTAAAGTGAGGTCCAGAAGTTTTAAAGTGAGGTCTAAAAGTTTTAAAGTGAGGTCCAAAAGTTTTAAGTCGAGGTTTAAGTTTGCCGAGTCGAGGTTCAAGTCTGCAATTTTCTTTATGATACAGCCATTAAACGCGCTGTTTTGCGTAAAAATTGGCGTTTATACTGAGGGGTCCCTTTTTTATCTCTGTTGATAGACAGAAGATGTAGAACGTATTTCGTGATAAGTTTGAAAACTGGGCAAGCCATACGTAGAATCGGAAAGCCTCGTTTTTTTTGTTTAAAGTAGTCGGCAATTTTAGTTGTCGCGTAATCTTTAGCGGCAACTAAAGTTGCCGACTACTTTCCTTCAATTTATCCAGCATTTCGCCCATTTTCTGATGGATAATATTGACGGCTTTCAAGGGACGCACCATGACTTTGAACTCCGTGATTTGCCCCGCGTTGTTCCATCGAATCATATCCACGCCGTTGACCAAAATGCCGTCAACGGTGGTTGTAAATTCCAAAATTGCCGTGTTTGCATCGGCTAATTCTCGGACGTAGGTGAAAGTCTCATTGGCAAACGTGTG
>JAYUKJ010000389.1:0-4152 GCA_043764555.1 Saprospiraceae bacterium | reverse complement strand
CCAAAGAGTTTTTTTAAGGTCAAAACCGACACGTGGAATCCCGACCCCGCCGAGGCTTTGGGCGATTGGAAACACGGCAAACACGCCATGACGGTCGTTGCTTACGACGATTACAAAGCAGGTGGCGCGTTCAAATTGATGAACTCTTGGGGCAGTGCGTGGGGCGGCGGCGGCTACGTTTGGGTCAAATATGAAGACTATACGCGCTGCTGTTTGATGGCTTTACAACCTTTTGGCGACCCAAATGCGCCTTTGCCCGATTTCATCGCCGAAGAAGCACCGAAGCCCGCCCCGCGTCCGAAAGTCGTACCAAAACGCGAAGAAGTTGTGGATGTTGACCCAAAACCGAATCCGCAGCCGCAGCCAAAAGTTGACCCAAAGCCACAGCCAAAAGTTGAACCCGCCCCACAACCGCAGCCAAAACCGACCCCTCAGTATGACCCCGTTTTTACGCTCAAAGGCAACGTTGAGTTTAAGCAAAATACGGGCGAAATGATGTCCGCAAACCGTATTTCTACGCGAAATTTGATTGTTGAGGACGAAAATAAAGTACCAAATACTGCGGGGGATAAAGAGGATTTGACCGCTTACAGAATGGATAAATCTTATCCGTCGGGGACGAAATTTCGCTTTTTTATCAACATCAGCCAAGAGGCGTACATCTACGCTTTTGCGACCGATTTGACGGGACAAGTGAATCGTATTATGCCTTATGATGATTTGACTTCTACGCACGTCGGCGCAAATTCGGTCGTGGCGTTTCCATCAGAAAAGAAAGTCGTAAAAATGGACGATAACAAAGGAACGGATTATATGTTGATTTTATATTCTACCGAAAAGCTTGATTCTAAGGCAATTGCCGAAAAAATGAGTGCCACAACGGGCGGACTTTCAAGAAAAATAAAAGCCGCTTTGGGCGATAAATTGATTGCAAAAAGCGATGTCAATTACTCAAATACGCAAATTGGTTTTGAATTTACAAGCAAAAAACGGGGCGGCGTTGTGCCGTTAATGGTCGAATTATCGCACGAGTAATTTTCTCTTCAACACATTTTTTTTTTTAACACATAGGCACATAGGACACATAGTTTTAAGAAAAAAAGAAAAAACTATGTGTCCTATGTGCCTATGTGTTAAAAAAAAAATGTGTTAAACTTAGTCCATGTACTTATACTTTGATTGAATAAAAACTAAAAAACAATGAATAAAATTTCCATGACCTACCTTTTGTGTTTGACGCTTTTTTCAACGACCCTTTTCGCGCAAACACCCAAAGAAAACCTTGCAAAAGGCATTGACATCTACAACGCTTTGCGGGAATACAGTCGGACGTTGACGGCGGAAACGGTGACCGACGAAAATATGACCGACATGAAAGACCGCGTGGCACTTGGCACGTCGTTTTTCGATAAAGTTGTGAAAGAAGGAACGGCGGACCAAATTAAGGTGGCGCGTTATTTTAAACTGAATTTGGAATACGAATTAGGTTATATGTATGCGCTGCAAGGCGACAATCAAACGGCTTATGACGCCTTGAAAGTCTTAGAAAACGACGTAAAGCGTTACCAATCCAGTGATTTTCCGATGATTTACGAATATTCGGGCAAAATTTTTAAAATAACTTGGGCAGGTTTTACTGCCGTGCAAGCCGAATATTTTACGACAACGGGCGAAACAAGTTATAATTTAACTAAATATGAAGACGCTTACGCCTTCATGAAAAATGTCTTGGCGACTAACAACGCATCGGCTTGGTTTCGTTACACGGCAGTCAATAAAATATTGGACATTAGAACCAAAAGTAAAAGCCTCGTCTCGGACGATGATTACCCTAATTTTAGCTTAAAAAGTATGAAAACGTACGCTGATTTAAGCGCAGAAGACAAAAAAACGGTTGTAGATAACAACTATCCGACTTGGGAACGCGGGTATAAAATCTTTAATAACAGCATTGATAATGTACCAAATTCACAAAATTTGACCCCTAAAATCGGCGAAGCGGCACTTATACTGAGGGGGTTAAATGAGGACGAAAAAGCGGCTAAATTTTTCACTTTTGCCTTGAAAAACGGTTGGGGAACGACGATGATTTGGAAAAATGATGTGTTGCCAACGGCAAAAAAAGTCAACGATAAAGCCTTAGTAATCAACGTTTTAGGGCGTTTGATGCCAACTATAAATGCAACCGATTGCGACGAATTAGATGCTTTTGCCCGTGATTACGCGCAGTTTGGCGACAACGCAAAAGCTGCCGATTTGAAGAAAAAAGGCGACGCTTGTCGCCGACAAAAAGAAGCTGAAGCCAAACGGATTGCCGATGAAAAACAAAAAGCCGAAGAACGCCGCGCAAGAGAAAACCGCCGCGCTAATCGAGATGCTCATTTTTTCGTTGGGGCAAACGTATTTCCGCTATTTTCAAAGCCGACGAACTTGGGCGGTGTGGTGAATTTTGGCGCAAAAAAAACCATGATTGAACTCGCTTATTTGAGCATTGCGAAGAAAAAAGAGAACTTTTATGACCTCGAAATAAGAGATATAAAAGACGCGCAAGAACACAAATGGGACGGTTTTTTTACGCATATTGCCTTGAAATTCTCGAAAAATGGCTTCAAACGGGGCTTAATGTCCTACTCGGGCGTGTTGTTCGGTTACGGTCAACGCACGTTTGAATCTTTTAATTCCAACACAACAAATACGACGACGGGAAAGACCGCAAGCAGGACTTTCAGTCCGACGAACAAACAGTATATCGGCATGGCTAATTTTGGTTTTATGGCATTAAATAAATTAGGCATAGATATGTATTTGGGTATCGGCGCGGCATACAATCAATTTGACGGCGGCAACAGCGAAGTTTGGAACAAAGATGGTTTCACAATTGAGGACAAAATGGTCGGTAATCGTAAGCCTACGTATTTTAATTTTATTGCACGGGTTGGCGTGTCGGTTGGGTTTGGACGCTAATTCTAAATTTGGAAAATCTAAAATTTTAAATCGCTTCATTGTGTAAATTATACTAAAGGGAAAGTGATTTACGGATTGACTTTTTTTCGTACATCTTAGGAAGATTCCTTCAATCTTCCTAAGATTCTGCTCAACTAAAATTGAGGCAAAGTCTTAGGAAGATTGAAGGAATCTTCCTAAGACTTATCCAAAAATCACTTCCAATAAAGTATAACTACTTGTAAATCAATATTTTATGAAAAATATAATCCTGTTATTTCTCCTCCTTACCCCCCTCAGTATTTGGGCGCAAAAACCCGAATTAATCATTCCCGTTGGGCATAAAGACGCGATGGGTATTTACGATTTTGACGTGTCGCTTGACCATAAACTGATGGCAACAATGGCGGGTAAAGTGGCAAAAATTTGGGATTACCAAACGGGTACATTACTCAAAACTTTTCAATATGAAACGTACGGTTTTAGCCGCGTAAAATTTACACCCGATGGCAAAAAACTGTTGTTGACGGGCGAAGATGCTCAATATAAAAAACACCTTTTGATACTTGATACGGACACTTACGCCGTCGTAAAAAACATAAGTGGACATGCTGTTTACACGTGGTGTTTGGCTCTTTCGGCGGACGGTCAAACGGCTTTTGTGGGCGATTTTGACAAAGGAGAAATTTCTAAAATCAACCTAAAAACGGGCATTGCAACGCTTTTTTACACCTTGGAAGGCAGTACAGGCATGGTTAATTTATCGCTTTCGCCCGATGGAAAAACATTGTTGGGTATGTTTGCAAAAGGGGAATATAAAGGCGAACCTTTTGTTTCGGTACTTTTGCCGACTGCAGGCGGGGCGGCGAAAATATTGACTCAAAATGTTCAATATCAATCTTTTACGCCTAAGGGAAATGTGTTTAGTTTCTCAATGACGCAAAATAATGAGAAGGAAACGGTCACTTATTCGCTTGCGTGGTCTGACCCAAATACGTTGAAAGAAGTGGCGCGTAGAGATTTGACGACCGAGGATTTTTATAATGCCTATCCGCCGCAATCCTTAGTTGGTGCGTACGATTTTTTTGAAAATTCGGATAAATTGTTGTTCACAATTGGCAAAAATGTTTGGGGGATTGACCCAGATCAGTCGCCTAAATTATTGTCGTTTACCGACCCACAAAAAAACGGCGAAAAGCGCAATCCCGA
>JAYUKJ010000388.1:0-1240 GCA_043764555.1 Saprospiraceae bacterium | reverse complement strand
CGCACGCCTTGCACGTGGATTGGCCCGCCGAAATTCTCTCTGAAATGACGCTTGATGCCTACACTTATGTTGTTTTATTAACGCACGACCCAAAAATTGACGACCAAGCATTACACCTTTTATTGCGCTCAAAAGTGGCGTACATTGGCGCTTTAGGCAGCAAAAAAACGCATGAAAAACGGGTTAATCGGCTCTTAAATGCGGGTTTTTTGACAGAAGAAATTGTGAAAATAAATGCGCCCGTTGGCGTTAATATCAATGCCAAATCGGCGCGCGAAATTGCGGTGAGCATTATTGGAGCGCTGATTAAAGTTAAAAATGAGTACTTGTAAAAGGTTTTTTTAGCAAAAACAGGCTGTTATACTGAGGAGTCCCTTTTTTTTATAAAAATGTTTGAGAAATGGTTTTTTCAAAAAGATGCGCTACATTTGTTGGAAATTAAAAATAGAAAAATGGCAGTTCAAACAGTTTATGACCACGTTGCGGATTTTATTGCCGAAATGAATCCCGCTAAGTTACTTCAATTACGCGCTACGGACAATGAGCGTGAGCGCCTTGCTGAGTTAATTGAAAAAGAAAAACAATCGGGATTGACATTTGCTGAAAAAGATGAGCTTGACCATTATTTGGTATTAGAACGTCTAATTCGCCTTGCGAAAGCTCACGCCCGTCAACGTCTTGCAGCAGCATGAGTCAAAATATCCCTCAAACCCTCCGAAAATCAGTAATTTTACGCGCTAACCACTGCTGCGAATATTGTCGCGTTGCGGATATTGATTCCTACTATGGCTTTCAAGTTGACCATATTATCAGCCGAAAACATGGCGGCAAAACCCTACTCGTAAATCTTGCCTATGCTTGCCCCGATTGCAACAGGTATAAAGGTACAGATTTGGGTACACATATAGATAATTCCTTGAATCTTGTTCGGCTTTTTCATCCACGCTTAGATGATTGGTTGGCACACTTTGAAATAGATAATTCTGGATTGATAACGGCAAAATCAGATATTGGTATCGCAACGATAAAAGTGCTTTCCATAAATCATCCCGATAGAATTATTGAGCGCAGAATATTATGGCAATTAGGCTTATTGAGCTAAGGATATTTCAAAATTCCACGTAAAACACAACGTAAATGACTAAAAAGACCATAAATATCGCCTACAACGAATGTACTTCTTTGAGCGAATTAGCAGAAATTGACGTGAAATTGATTAAAAAAGCGATTGAAATCGCTG
>JAYUKJ010000387.1:0-4152 GCA_043764555.1 Saprospiraceae bacterium | reverse complement strand
TTTTTTATAAAAATCTTCGATTTTTATAAAAAACACGCTCGCCCCTTAAAAACGCTCAATCGCACGCCTTTTTTGCGCAGCAAAAAACAGTGCGTAAACTATCTAAAAGCAATTTGTACGTAATATTAACTTCGTATTTAAAATTGTTAACATTTTAAATTATATTAGATTTTATGCAGGAATAATATTAATAATATTTCCGCATAACATCTATTAATATTTTCCACCAATGGTGCGCTTGTGAAAATTGGCGATAAATGGGAGGCTTTTAGGTGCATTTGCTTGAAGATAAAGTCTTGGGGCATCGTTCAAATTATTTAAAAACGTAATAATTTTTCCTCTTTCCGAGGGCAACAATACGACTTCTTTATGTAAAAGTGTTTTTAAATGAAAAGGTTCAATAAAAATCAATTCTAAATCGGTCAATTTACCATTATTAAGGTACGGAAATGTTAAATTCGTATTGCGTAAAGACGGTGTTTTCAAATACTTATCTCCAATGAGCTGAAAATTGTGCGCATCAGAAAAAGGCAGATGCGCACCGCCAAAACTCGGCATTCGATGGCAAGTACCGCATTGTGCCTTGCCCATAAAAAGATTAAAACCTTCGACAAACGGCGGCTCAACTGTCGCTTTAGTTGACGCTTCGGCAGCATTCATGAAGCGGTCAAACGGGCTATCGTACCCCCTCAGTATTTTGAGAAATTGAACCAAACTTTCGTCAATTTCAGCGCGCCCGAAGGTCGTTTTATCGGGAAAAGCGGCGGTCAATAAAGCCAAATACTCAGCGCTGCCGTTGAGTTGCACCGTGATATTTTCGTAAGAATTATTGAACTCCTTTGCGCTCGTTATGACGGCTTCAAAAACGTGCCGCAGTTCTTTGTGATTGCCTTCGTGAAAAAAACGCGTTTGTTGCGTAGCATTGATGAGTGACGGCGCGTTTTTGTCCAAATTTTCGGCAAAAGCGAAGGCTCGACTCGTCGTTCGTTGGTCGCTAAAGGCTTTTTCGGGACGGTGGCAAGAGGCGCAACTGCGTTTGACATTGACGGATAAAATGGGATCATAAAACAATAAACGTCCCAATTCTGCGCGCTTTTCGCTTAGATTTTCGGCTAAAACATCTTTTTTACGTTCCGAAAACGTCCAACTGAAGAGAAATACTGAGGGGTCCTTTTTATTTTTTTTAATGCTTAAAAATTGACGATAAAAGAACGCAAAGTCAAAACCCTCACGCGTGGCGTGTTGACGGATGTAATCGGCGGCGCGTTTGTAATTCGGCGCGCGGGTTTCTTCGGCTAATCGGTCAAAAACGGCGGCAGCTTCGGCAAATTGTCCGTTTGGCAACAAGTCAACATAGGCTTGAACGGCAACTAATTCGGGGTTAGGTGTAGTGGTTTTTACCAAAAATGCCAATGGCAAAAAGGCAATGAAAAGAATAAATGTCGTTTTTCTCACGTTGAAATGGTTATAGAATTTAAAACTTGGCACAAATAAACGGTTTTTAAACCAATTAAGAAGCATTACATTTGCGGCATCTCGCAGTTTTTTGGATAAACATTTAGTTTTAATGAAAGGTAAAAAAATAATTCTCGCCGTTAGCGGCAGCATCGCGGCGTATAAAGCGGCATTTTTGACGCGCCTTTTGGTCAAATCGGGCGCAGAAGTACAGATTTTAATGACCGACTCAGCAACCCGTTTCATCACGCCTTTGACGCTCGGAACGCTCTCAAAACGCCCCGTTTTCACAGAAATTATCAGCGAAAATGCGTGGAATAACCACGTTGAACTCGGACTTTGGGCCGATGCCCTGATTGTGGCGCCCGCAACGGCAACGACTTTGGCGAAAATGGCGCACGGCTTGTGTGACAACATCATTACGGCAACTTATCTATCGGCGCGTTGCCCCGTTTTTGTGGCGCCTGCGATGGATTTGGATATGTGGGTGCATGGTGCAAATGCTCGAAATCTCGAATTGTTGACAACCGATAATGTGTCAATTATTCCCGTCGGGCATGGCGAATTGGCCAGCGGTTTGGTCGGCGACGGTCGCATGGCAGAACCCGAAGACATCACCGCGTTTGTTCAAAATTATTTCAATAAAAATGCACAAAATATTGATAATCAAGAAATTAAGGATTATCCATTATCCATTACTCGTCATCCATTAAAAAAAGATTTGTCGGGCAAAAAAATTATGGTAACGGCTGGACCTACTTTTGAAGCCCTTGACCCCGTGCGCTTCATCGGCAATCGGTCGAGTGGAAAAATGGGTTTTTCGATTGTGAATGAACTCGCTGCGCGTGGTGCAGAGGTGCATTTAATCGTCGGACCGGTGAAAATACCGACGGATTTGGACCCCTCAGTATCGGTGGTCAAAATCGAGTCGGCGCAAGAAATGTACAACGCTTCAACGGCGCTTTTTGGTCGATGCGATGCCGCAATTTTGGCGGCAGCCGTGGCAGATTATCGTCCGAAATTTGTTTCAGACGTTAAAATTAAGAAGAAAGACGGCGAAATGACGCTCGAACTTGAAAAAACACCCGACATTGCCGCCGCTTTGGGACAATTGAAGCAGCCGCATCAACGGATTATTGGCTTTGCGTTGGAAACAAATAACGAATTTGAGAACGCTGTGGGCAAGCTGAAACGGAAAAATTTTGATGCCATTGTGCTGAATTCTCTCCGCGATGCGGGCGCAGGTTTTAGCGGCGATACGAATAAAATCAGCATTATTTTTGACGAACAGAACGTGAAAAACTTCGATTTGAAATTAAAAGACGCCGTCGCGAAGGATATTGTAGATGCACTTTCAGGCTTGATGGTTTAAGTTAATTGTTAAGTTTAGTGAAATATGGGGTTCAATATTGCCGTTATTGCGGTCGCTAAAAACGTGGAAAACGACTTAGACCACTGATTGAACAGATTTATTGATTTACGCTGATTTCCTTTTGCATCAGTGTAAACCAGTTGCATCTGCCCAATCAGTGGTCTATTTTTGAAGTGCTTACAAGCAAATATAAAACAATAAATTAAAGTTTAAATCATTTAAAACGTATAGATTAAGAGATGAAAATTACAAAATATGTTGCAAAATTCCTTTTTTTAGCTTTTATACTGAGGGGTCCTTCGGCGACGGCGCAAGAGCTAAATTTCACGGTAAAAGTCGTTAATCCGCAAGTCCGTACTGCCGACCCTAAACTCTTCGTGAGTTTGGAACAAGCCGTTCGTGAACTCATCAACTCAACAAAATGGACGGACGATGTGTATGAGCAAAACGAGCGCCTCACAGGTTCGATTCAGTTGACGATTGACAAGGAAAATAGTCCAACGTCGTTCACCGCTAAAATGTCGATTCAGGTCAACCGACCGATTTTTGGAACGGACAACACGACGCCACTTTTCACGCATTTAGATGCTGAAATTGCGATAAATTACGACCAATTTCAACCTTTGCAGTATGTCAAAAACAATTTTCAAGACAATTTAACGTCAACTTTGGCCTACTATGTTTACGTTCTTTTGGCAACGGATTACGATTCATTTTCACCACTCGGTGGTGAAAATCATTGGCAAACTGCGTTTGAAATCTTCAATAACTTGCCCGAAGGCCTGAAAAGTGAGTGGAAAGGAAAGGAATTAGACAACCAAAAACGATTTTGGTTCGTCGAAAACGTCTTGAGTCCGCGTCTTAAAAACTACCGCCAAGCGATTTATGAGTACCACCGTCAAGGGATAGATTTTGCCGTAACCGACATGAATCGGTGCAAAGCGGGCATTATTCAGGCACTCGACCACATGGAGGAAGCGCAGCAAGGCTACCCGAATACCCGCGCAATACGGACGTTTTCGGCAACAAAAGTGGATGAACTGGTGGAGATTTTTAAGGCGGCAACGCCCGAACAGAAAGCCCGTTTTATCGCCGTTATGACGAAACTGGACCCGTCGAATGCGTCGAGATTCACGCAGGTAGGATTTTAGATTCCAAATTCCAAGGATTTTAGATTTTAGATTTTAGATTTTAGATTTTAGATTTTAGATTCCAAATTCCAGGGATTTCAAATTTGGAATCCTTGGAATTTGGAATCCTTGGAATTTGGAATCCTTGGAATTTGGAATCCTTGGAATTTGGAATCCTTGGAATTTGGAATCCTT
>JAYUKJ010000386.1:0-4155 GCA_043764555.1 Saprospiraceae bacterium | reverse complement strand
TGCTGATACTGAGGGGTCCTTTTTTGTCGTGTTGAAAACGCGTAAAATTGTTTTTTTCTCGGTTAAATAAGTTCAAACCGCTGTGTTCGGTGCCAATCCAAGTCTGATTTTTTTTATCGACAAAAACGACTTGAATCGCGTTGTTGCTCAAACTCGTTGGGTCATTTTCTCGGTTAAAAAAATGTTGAAATGTCGCCGTTTTAGGATTAAACAGATTAACGCCGTTGCCAACCGTGCCAACCCATAAATCGCCCGACGCCTCCGAAGCGATTGACCAAACGCTGTTGTTGCTGATACTGAGCGGGTCACTTGGATTACTTAAATAATGTTTAAATGATTGATTTTTAGGATTATACAACGCCAAACCGCCGTTGAAATAGCCCAACCAAAGGCGTTTTTGCGGGTCTTCAAAAATGGTTTTCACGACGTTGTTTTGCCCTTTATTCGGATTTTTAATCGAAGAAAACGTGTTGGTTTTTCGATTGAAAAGATTCAAACCACCGCCGTCGGTGCCAATAAAAAGGGCGCCATTGGCCGTTTGGCACATCCCCAAAACCGACCGATTATTCAATTCATTCGCCCGATTGCCCGTGTAAGAAAAATGCTCAAAACGCACCTGATGGTCTCTGTGAACATTGACGCCGCCGTTGAAAGTTGCTGCCCAAATATTATTTTCTTTATCAATACAAACGTCATACAAAGCGTTCGTATTTAAGGTTCCCGTCGTTGCGTTGTTGCTTTTATAGCCATAAAAACGGTTGGTTTTAGGGTCAAAAACGTTCAGTCCATCGCCGTCGGTTGCAATCAATAATTCTTTATTTTTGGTGAATGCCAAACCCATAACGGCGTTGGAAGTCAAACTTTTGCCGTCATTTTTCGCCGAAAAATGGGTAATTGTGTCGGTTTTCACGTTCAATTGATACAAACCCGTTCCGTCCGAACCAATCCACAAATTGTTGGCATCGTCCAATAAAAGCGTTTTTTGATACCCATTTATGTTGGGAATATCGGCGTAGCGTTGTTTGAATGTATTCGTATTTAGTTCCATATAATTAATGCCTTCGCCCGCCGTAGCGACCCAAATTCGCCCCGTTTTATCTTGCGCAAAAGCAAAAACGGCGTTGTTGCTCAATTGGCTATTCGCTTGATTAAAATGCTGCGTTTTGAGGGTTTTAGGGTCAAAAACCAGCACGCCATCGTCGAGCGTACCTATCCAAATTTGACCTTTTTGGTCTTCAAAAAAGGCTTGTATGCGCTTGTTAATCAAGGTTTTAAAGGTCGTTGTGTCGGTCAAATAGACAAATTTTCCCGTCGAAAAATCCCGCTTGCACAAGTCCCCCGAATGCGTGCCAATCCATAAATTTCCCCGTCTGTCTTCCATCAACGCGTGAATCGGTTTGCCTTCAAAACCCGCCGTTCCCGCCTGCGTTTGCCCAAAAAGGCGACACGTATAGCCGTCGTAACGCATCAAACCACGTTGCGTTCCGAACCACATAAAGCCTCTTTTATCTTGCAAAATGCGGTAAACAGTTTGGTGCGGTAAGCCGTTATTGGCGGTTATTGACTCAAAAAAGTAGTTGTTTTGAGCAAATAAGGAAAGGTGTAAGCATAAGAAAAACAGGAAAAAACGGTATCTAACTACGGTAACGGTGTTCATCATAAGCGTTTGAAAAGGATAAAATGATGTTATTGTAACTCAAAAAAGGCGCTTAAACGCGGCAGCAAGGTACTTAATTATTAAGATTTTTGAGAAGTTTACAAAAAATCGCTTTAGCAAAGCCGATGTTTCTGCGTGAAATATCGGCTTTTAGCTTGAAAACGATAAAAAAGGGCGTTTATACTGAGGGGTCCCTAAAAAACATTTATGTTTGTGGTATGGAAAAGAAAATGTTACCCATCGGTCGCCAATCCTTTAGCGATATGCGGAAAGACAACTGCATTTATGTCGATAAGACGCAACATATTTATCGCCTCTGCACGGAAGGGAAAACGTATTTTCTTTCACGCCCACGCCGTTTTGGCAAATCGCTGTTGCTTTCCACTTTAGAAGAATTGTTCAAAGGTAGCCAAGACCTTTTCCACGACACTTGGATTGCCGACAAATGGGATTGGACCAAGAAAAATCCCGTTATTCACATTTCTTTCAACGTCGTTCCCTACGAAACCAAGGGTTTAGAGGCGGGTTTGCGCGCTTATTTGTTAAAATTGTTTAAAAAACATGGCTTAAATGCGAACGGCGAAAGCGACATTAAAACCCTATTTTATGACCTGATTGAACAACTCTACGAACGAGATGGCACCGTCGTTATTTTAATCGATGAATACGACAAACCCATCATCGACCATCTGGAACACAACGAAATTGAGAAAGCCAAAGAGAATCAAAAAGCCTTAGCCCTGTTTTATGGCGCCTTGAAAGACGCCGATGCCTACATTAGGCTGTTGTTTATTACGGGTGTTTCCAAATTTACGCAGGTGTCCCTCTTCTCAAAACTCAATAATTTGATGGATTTGACCCTTCATCCGCGCTACGCAACGATGTTGGGTTATACGCAGAAAGAATTGGAAGACAATTTTGGGGACTACCTCGACGACGCCCTTCTCCAACATCCCAATTACACCCGCGAAGCCTTTTTCGATAAAGTACGTTTGTGGTACAACGGCTACAGTTGGGACGGCAAGTCTAAATTGTACAATCCGTTTGGCGTTTTGTTGTTTTTGAGCAATCAAGACTTTCAAGCCTTTTGGTTTCAAAGTGGGACGCCCGTTTTTTTGACAAAAAAAATGCAAGAAGAAGCCTTTTTTAACGCCGATAATATTGAAGTAACGACGAGTTTTTTGGACCAATACAGCTTGGACAACATCGAAATCACGTCTTTAATGTTCCAAACGGGTTATTTGACGATAAAAGACAAATTTGAAGACGGCGAACTCGTCCTGTCTTATCCGAACAAAGAAGTGCGGCGCGCGATGTATTCTTTTTTGATGGACGGATTAGCGCCCGTTCGCGGCGGCAACGGCACGACCGTTTTGCACCTTAAACGCGCCTTTTTGAAAAATGATTTGGCACAAGTGGAAGCCATCCTGAAAGCCACTTTTGCCAGCTTGGCTTTTGACGTGTACACCCATCAAACGCAGCAACAAGTGGAGGGATTCTACCACGGTTTGGTCCATTTGTTGTTCAGATGCTTGGGTCTTTATATGCAATCAGAAGTCCATAATTCAAGTGGACGCGCCGATTCAATCGTTGAAACAGCCACGCATATTTACGTCTTTGAATTCAAAATCAACAGCGATGCCACGGCCGCTTTTCAGCAAATTATTGATAAAAAATACACCGAACCCTTCCAAGCCGACAGTCGCGGCAAGTACGGAATCGGCGTCAATTTCAACAGCCTTACCCGACAGTTGGAAGGTTGGAAAACGGATGTAATTGTTTAAATTAGAGACGTCAAAAATCTTAAAATCGTACAAAACTCGTATAGAAAAGCCGATATTTCACGTGGAAATATCGGCTTTTGGCTTGAAAAACGATAAAAATGGGCGTTTCCCGATGTTCGGGATGCCGTAAAAACGCCCTATACTGAGGGGTCTTTTTTTTAAAAAAAATGCCAACTTGACACTTGTTTCAAACACGCGCTAAATTTTCCACCCGTTTCAACAATTGTTTACAGTTTGTAAACAATTGTTGAAATTGATAGCATCCGACTGACATATTACCCGCTGATGCCAACGGCTAAACAGTATGCAAAAAAAAATACCCCCTCAGTATAAGCCGTCCAAAAAGACGTTTTTACTGAGGGGGCAACAAAAAATGTATTAAATCTTGAAAAATTTTTCAATTTTTAACGCTGGAGAACGAAAGACCACGCTGCCGAGCCGTCTTTACCCGTCGAAATATCGCAAGTAATGTACATATATTCCTTCGTTGCGCTCTTTGCGTAACCCATAACTTGGTAGGTTA
This sequence comes from Saprospiraceae bacterium, assembly GCA_043764555.1. Classification (GTDB taxonomy): domain Bacteria; phylum Bacteroidota; class Bacteroidia; order Chitinophagales; family Saprospiraceae; genus JAAFJT01. Next base: position 191 of record JAYUKJ010000386.1, on the reverse strand, counting down.
CGGACGTTGCGCCACCGTTGACGGGTTTTGCTTTGTCGCCGTTTTCACCCCCAAAATAGGCTTTGTAGAAACCAATAAACGCCGAACCCGTTGCGCCGTTTGACACGACAATTTTAGCGCGGTTTGCGCCCGCTGCCGCCGTGAAAACGTAGCTGTGCGTGGCCGTTTTGAAGGCACTGCCGTTGCCACTT
>JAYUKJ010000385.1:0-4155 GCA_043764555.1 Saprospiraceae bacterium | reverse complement strand
CACCAAAGACGCGATACGGGATGTTTATCCGCCGCAAAGCCTCTTCAAACGGCCGACTTTGCGCGTTGGTTCGGTACAAAATTGCGAAATCAGCATTTAAGAAATGGTAGCGATTTTTTTGTTCCATAATCAAATCCGCGACCCGTTTTGCTTCCTCTTGGTCGCTTTGGGTTTTCATGATTTTAATCTTTTGACCCTCGCCTTTGTCCGTCCAAATCTTCTTGGGGATTTGTCTTTTGTTGTGATTAATGACGGTGTTTGCGGCATCGACAATGTGCTGCGTTGAGCGGTAATTTTGTTCCAATTTGAAGGTCTGTAAATTGGCAAAATCTTTCTGAAAATCCAAGATATTTTCAATCGTTGCGCCGCGAAAAGCGTAAATAGATTGGGCGTCGTCACCGACGACGCAGACGTTGACGGGCGACTCGGGATAGACGACTAATTTGCGCACAATTTGGTACTGCAAAAAGTTAGTATCTTGAAACTCATCGACTAACACATATTTAAAACGCGCTCTATATTTATCCGCAATGTCGGGATTTTTATGCAACAAGACGTAGAGTTGGTACAATAAATCGTCAAAATCCATGGCGCCCGCTCGCTTGCAACGCATGGCATATTCTGCATAAATCTTATGAATAAACGGGCGTTTTGTTTGCTTATCTTCTGCCATCAACGCCGCATTTTGTTCGTAAGCAATTGGCGAAATGAGGTTCGATTTGGCACTCGAAATGCGGGTCAAAAGGGCGTTTTCATTGTATTGATCTTTCGACAAATTCAATTCTTTGATAATGTTTTTTATCAAACTTTTGGAGTCGTCACTGTCGTAAATCGTAAAATTCGATTCGAAGCCAATGCGCGTGGCATCCCCCCTCAGTAAGCGCGCAAAAATGGAGTGAAAAGTACCCGCCCAAACCTTTTGCGCACGCTCGCCGACGACGTCCGCAATGCGGTCTTTCATGGCTTTTGCGGCTTTATTCGTAAAAGTCAACGCCAATATTTCCCACGGTTTTACGCCTTTTTCGATTAAATGCGCGATGCGAAAGGTCAAAACGCGCGTCTTTCCCGAACCCGGACCAGCGACAACCAAAACGGGTCCGTCGGTTGTTGTAACCGCCGCCCGTTGCACATCATTGAGTAAATCTAAATAACTGGACATATAAAAAATAATTTATTGAATGCAGATTAAGGCGGCAAATGTCGTTTTTTTTTATGAAAAATAAATAAAAAGTTTTGTTATTTATTCAGACAAAGCGTTGATTTAAAACAAAAAATAATGTCGGTAAGCATCGTTTTCCTTTGTTTTTTAGAAAACAAAGTTTAACTTTGCTAAAAATTAAATTTAAAAAAAATGACAGCAACGCTCGCTCAACCTAAGGTTTTGACCTTCTTAGAATTTCTTGAATTGGAACAGAAATCAGAAGTAAAACACGAATTTTACAAGGGAAAACTTAAAGAAATGGCAGGAGGTACTCAACGACACAGTGAACTCGCATCAAGAGTTAATGCTTTTTTAACAATCTGCACTATGCGGAAAAGTAAAGAATATCACGTATATACAAGTGATATTGCGATATACATGGAATCAATTGACAAATCTGTTTATGCAGATGTTAGCGTCGTTGAAGGGCTGCCGTGGGGTGTGAATGGGACTACTTTAAATATTATTAATCCTAAATTGATAGTTGAAGTTTTGTCGCCTTCCACGCAAGCCTACGATAAAAGCGATAAATTTGAAAATTATCGGCTTTTATCCTCATTTAGAGAGTACATTTTGGTCTATCCCGACGAGCCAAAAATTGATTGTTATTACCTAAAAGACCCGACAAAAAATGTGTGGTTGTACCATCAAATAGTTGGACTCGATGCGTCAATTAAGTTTCAGTCAATTGGTTGTACCGTTCAATTAAAGAATATGTATGCTAATTTGCCGCCCGTTGGTACTTAAAAGATGGCTAAAATAAGTCTTATACTGAGGGGTCTTAAAAATTTACGAATTTCAAAAAGTACGCAGAACTTGATTATTTTTACGAAAAATTGTTAAAAAAAAGACATTTTAAAATGACAGCAATAGCAGCAATTGGACTACCGAAGCAAGTACAAAAACGCACGCTCATCAGTCGAAAACTACCTTCAACTTTTGAGGAGTATCTCGAATGGCGACCAAAAGATGGTTACTATTACGAGTGGGCTTACGGAAAACTTCTAAAAATTGATTCAATGATTTACCCCGACCAGTTTCATATTGTCAACAATTTGACGCGCCTTTTTAATACCACTGAAGCCTATCGTGACGGCGACGCTTTTCAACCCGAAACGCGCATGAATACGATGGATAAACGCGCCCGCGTTCCCGATATTTCTTATTGGACATTGCGTCAACAGCGTGAATTAGCCGCTAAACGTCCCGTTATTTCGTCTTTTATAGTTGAGATAATTTCATTAAATGATACGGCTTACGACGTAGAAAATAAAATGGACGAATACTTTACTTCGGGTGTGAAAATGGTATGGCACGTCTTCCCCAACACGGAAAGAATCTATATTTATACTTCGCCCGACCACAATCAAATCTGTCGTGGAGAAACGATTTGCAGTGCCGAAGAAATCATTTCTGGCTTTTCAATCAAAGCAAAAGATGTGTTCAAGTTGCCTTAAATTGGGTCTTATACTGAGGGGTCTCTTTTCACATTTCAAAAAGCAGTTTCGATGTCGAGATTGCTTTTTTAGTTTCAATTAATTGTAATAAAATAAAACTTTAATCATGAAATCAATCATAAAAAATCTGTTCATTTTGCTATGTTTACCAACGTTTATGTTTGGGCAACAATTACCTAAAAACGAACTAAATCGTTGTGAAAACCAAGCTAAAAACGTTACGATTATTCGAGACAATTGGGGGATTCCGCACATTTATGGCAAGTCCGATGCTGATGCCGTTTTCGGATTGTTGTACGCGCAATGCGAAGACGATTTTCCGAGAATTGAGTTGAACTATATCGAAAAATTGGGACGCCTTTCTGAGATAAAAGGCGAATCCGTGTTGTATAACGACTTGAATATCAGGCTTTTAATTGATTCAACGGGCGCCATTAACGACTATAAAAAGGCGGAACCGTGGCTTAAAAAATTGCTCGTTGCTTACGCCGACGGCATCAATTTTTATCTAAAAATACACCCCTCAGTAAAACCCGCTTTGTTGACGCATTTTGAGCCGTGGTACCCGCTTTTATGGACGGACGGCTCGATTGGGGCGATAAATACGGCGGATTTGAGCATTGCTGAATTAAAGAATTTTTATTCGGGCGACACCAAAATGTCGTACGCACCGCCGCGAGATGTGGAACAACAAACAGGCTCAAATGGCTTTGCTTTTGCGCCGTCAAAAACGGCTTCGGGCAATGCGATTTTGTACATCAATCCGCACGTAACTTTCTATTTTCGCCCCGAAGTTCAGGTGCAAAGTGAAGAAGGTTTGAACGCTTACGGCGCTGTCACTTGGGGACAATTCTTTGTGTATCAAGGGTTTAACGAAAATTGCGGTTGGATGCACACGTCTTGCAACGTTGATGTGGCGGATATTTACGGCGAGAAAATTATTACCAAAAACAAAAAGATTTTTTACGAATATGATGGACAATTGAAGCCGATTAAAGAGCGGAAAATTGCTTTGAAATACCTCGAAAATAACGTTGTGAAAACCAAATTTATAACAACTTACGCCACGCATCACGGACCGATTATGGCAAAAAGAGACGGCAAATGGGTGAGCTTAAAAGCGCACAATCGGTCAATGAACAGCTTGATTCAATCTTGGAAACGGACGAAAGCCAAGGGATTTGAGGACTACAAAACGATTATGGATTTGAAAGAAAATACATCGAATAGCACCGTTTTTGCGGACAATAAAGGTAATATCGCCTTTTGGCACGGCAATTTTGTACCAATTAGGGATAAAAATCTCAATTGGTCAAAACTCATGGACGGCACAACTTCGGCGACTGAATGGCAAGGTTTGCACCCCGTTTCTGAGACGGTTCATTCGTATAATCCGCCGAATGGTTGGTTGCAAAATTGCAATTCGACGCCTTACACGTGTGCGGGCGATAACAGTCCGAAGAAAGAGAATTATCTGCCTTACATGGCGCCCGATGG
>JAYUKJ010000384.1:0-1243 GCA_043764555.1 Saprospiraceae bacterium | reverse complement strand
CCACTTTCGGTTTAATCGAAATCGCGGGCGTTTTACGTTTTTCCACAATTTGATTGAACTTCGGCACCTCATTATCAATAATTTTATTAAGTTTAACTATTTGAACATCAGCTTGTTGTGCCAATTCTGTAAAGCCTTCCACGGTCTGCGCATTCACGGGCGTATCGGCCGAAGACGCAACGCTCGCCATGCCCGCAATCTTATCATTCAAGCGAATCGGCAAGGCCAAAAGGTCTTGAAATGCCTTCGCTTTGTGCTGAATCAGGGCGTCTTCTACCGACTGAATTTGTTCCAACATCGGCTTAGAAACGACTTCCAATTCCTTTTTGAACAGGCTGTCTTTGGCTTCCAAAGTTGCCATATAATCGTTAATTGACTTGCGTATTTGGCGCAATTCGTTGACGCTTTTATGCGTTTCGCTCAATTTATCGCGTACTTTCAACTGAAAATTTACGTTTTCCGCCAACGCTGCGTCGCTCACTTCGGCGCGCGGGTCTTTCTTAATTTCAAAAGGCTGTTTGCCAACGATTTCTTTTCCGACAAGCATCTCAACCGAATATTTCCCGGGCGCCACTTTCGGACCCGTCACTTGACCCGACCACATCATTGCAGGGGACCCCTCAGTATCCGTGGCATCTGCGTAACGCATATCCCACAAAAACGTGTTGATGCCTTGTTCGGCCGCCGCCGCCGTTCCTGCGCGTTCAATTTTTTCTTTTTGGTAAAAATCCTTGTTGACTTCCAACGCTTTGCCCTTTTTATCCTTCGTCGAACTGTACGAAATAATGGTGTCGCCACGCTCAGATATGAACCGTAATTGCACTTCTTCTTTCGGTTTTTCTTTCAAAAAGTAATTGACCAAAACGCCATTTGGCGCATTTTCGCCCATCTGCATATCGGGCGAATTGAACGCAAAACCGCCGACGCGCCAAGCGGATTCAGGTTGCAAAAGGTGCGCTTTTTTGTCCGCAAGTTGTTGATTATCAAATAGTTGATAAATCGGTTCCAAGTTGTCCATAATCCAAAACGCGCGACCGTGGGTGGCTACGCACAAGTCTTTTTCACGCGCTTGAATCTGCAAATCGTGAATCGGTGTCAAGGGCAAATTGCCCTGCAAAGGCAACCAATTCATGCCGTCGTTGAGCGATACAAAAACGCCCAATTCCGTACCCACGTAGAGCAAACCACGTCGATTAGGGTCTTCGCGAATCACGCGGCAAAAAGCACCGTCGGGCAATCCGTC
>JAYUKJ010000383.1:0-1247 GCA_043764555.1 Saprospiraceae bacterium | reverse complement strand
AAGGTGTCATTTTGATGAAGTCCGTAAAAACTGGTACTACCTCTATAAATGTAATCCTGTCCTTGTCCAAGGTCGAAATAGACGATATTGATAGAAATTACTTTTTTGATTTCCGAATATGCCTGTCCTAATGATAAATTTTCAGTCAAGGCTTTTGAAGCACCGTAAGCCATTCTGTGAAAAAAGTCAATCTCAAATGTATTTTGAATTTCGACAACAATTAACTCATTTTTAGAATTTTGAGTCAAAATGTCCACACGATTGAATTTGTCGTCCTCAGTTTCCTGATTGCCCTCACTTTCTAACATTCTTTCAATACGAATATCGTCAAATAGAAGTTCGCTCAAAAAGCCCTCTAAAATCACGAAATTAGCCTTATTTCGTAGTAATTTCTTTACCGCCCAGTCAAATCGAATTAGTTTTTTGTTCATTGTCAAATCGAAATGTTAATCGGACCGCCGATGCGGCTACAAAGTTACGAAAAAGTCAGAGGTTTATTTGTCTGTCGAGATTTTATTTAATTGCCACCAACGAAGCGCGTGTTTGCGAAGTAAAATTAGACGGGGTCGCCCGTGCGACGCAACGAGCGTAGCGAACGGGGCCGCCCGTGCGGTTGTGGGCTAATTTTATTTCGCAAACACGCCGTTGGACGATGGGCACGACGGGGCCGCCCGCGCGGCGCAGTGAGTGAACGTCGGCTAACGGCGTGTGTAACACGCGCTTCGTTGGCCAAGAGAACTCGCTTCGCTCGTTCTCTTGGCCAACGAAAAAGTATTGTGGTCAGGTGGGGGATTTGAAACTCGTCCGCCCGAACGTCAGCCGAGTTAAATTACTGATGCTGAGTTACTTGCAAATGTTTGGCAGTTTCCGTCCGCCGAAACAAAAGTACAATAGAATTCCCAAAGTTCAATTACTTCCGTCAGCCCCCACTTGCCACAATACTATGTTGGCGGTCGTTTTTGTTTGCGTCGTCATAAGAATCCGTCCTGTGCAATCATGTATTTGTCAGGAAAAAATGTTCGTTGCTTACTCGTTCCATTAATTTTTTTTATTAAATCTTTTATCAAGTAAGTTGCACTTAATGTTGAGTCATTTTCAAGTTCTAATATCATAAATGGTTGTCCAACATATTTTTTATCTGTTTTATTGATAGTTCTTACAATATCAAATTCATATTTTGTGTCGATATTGTTGTCCCAATAAACAATGATTTTGTTACCGTCAAACTTGTACGGGTATATTAACCA
>JAYUKJ010000382.1:0-15022 GCA_043764555.1 Saprospiraceae bacterium | reverse complement strand
CAAATTGTGGATAAAACGCAGAAAAAACAGATTGGTCAAGCCAAAAAATTGCGGCAAAACGTTCGTAATCCGTTGGAAAAGCATCTCGGGCGTCGCGGCGTATTTATTGATTAATCGCTCAAAGGTGGCGCCGTTGTCCCATTTTTCCATCGCCAAAAACTGCTCAATGTCGTGCGTAAACGCTTCGCGATTCATCAACAAAGCGGCTGAAAAATAACCCGCTTTGAAGTGATTCAAGGCTTCATCAAAGGTTTTGACGCGCAGCAACGAAGACGTATAAGCGCGTTCTTTCAAGCCTAAAGCATTGAATCCCAATTCTTTACCGAATTGAAAAGCGCGTTGTTGCTCGTTGAGCGTGGCGTTGAGAAGGAGTTCTTTAGATTTTGGCACAAAGACCGAACGAATATTTTTTAATTCGGGAAATTCGGATAAACCATTTTCCACGAGTTTATAATTCAATTTATTTTGCAAAATATCGCCGAGTAAACCCGCGGGAATCACCTGATTTATGGGGATTTCGTGCTGTTTTACAAACGCATTAACGGTTTCTTCAATGTCTTCAAAATAATTATTGTGCAGTTCCAAATATGAACGCAAGGCGGCAAAATAGAAGTTTTCCTCGCGCAAAGCGTAATTTCGGCTCAATTCCACGAGCGTCGAGATGAAAGCACCGACGCGCAGGGGCGCCGAGGCAATGATTTCAACGACTTTCGACAGCTCGATGCCGAATAAATCGAGCGGCAATTCGTTCAAAAAATTGGATTGCAAAAGCGTCTCGACGGGCGCAAGGCTCTTTGGCAAAGTCTGATTGATGAGCGATTCGGGCGTCGTGTTGAGGGCTTTGGCGAGCAATTTGATTTTATCGTCTTTGGGATATTTTTTTCCCTTCTCAATTTCGTTCAAATAGGACACCGACATTCCCGTTTGCTCGGCGAGCAAGGCGAATGACGCATTTTGGGCAGTACGCAATTGACGTACTTTCAATCCAAATATTATTTTGTTATTTTGCGATTTCATAAATATAGAGCCGAACAGCAGCTTATTATAACGTGTAAAACTGGGCAATCGTTGAAAAACGTCCCAATTTGGGTTTTATACTGAGGGGTCCCTCAAAGGTATTATTTTTTGATGTGGACGCGCCAAAAACAATGCAATCACCAATAAAAATCACCGTAAAATTATGGATAAATTAAAAGACCTTTTTCCCGACCACTTTGAAAACTTGGGCGTTTTTCTACTTATTTTGGCGGCAACTTTCTCGGTCAATTGGCTCGCGCGCCGTGCTTTCAACCGTTTTATGCGCCTTCAAATGACGGACATTAAAGCGGATGTGACGAACTATAAATTTCTCGGAAATGCCTTAACGAGCATCATTTTTACCGTCGGCATTATGTTCGCCGTGCGTGAATATCCACCTTTGCGGTCGGTCGCGGGGTCTGTTTTGGCGGGTGCAGGCATCTTGGCAGCGGTCATTGGCTTTGCTTCGCAACAAGCCTTTAGCAACATTATTAGTGGCATTTTTATCATTATTTTCAAGCCTTTTCGCGTCAACGACCGTCTGCGCATTAAGGAAACGTTCTCGGGTTTTGTCGAAGATATTACGTTAAGACATACTGTTTTGAGGGACAATGAAAACCGCCGCGTGATTATTCCAAATTCCGTGATTAATTCTGAAATATTGGTCAATGCCGACCACAATGAAGACGCGATTTGCCGTTTTGCGGAGTTTAGCATTGATTACAACGCCGATATTGACGGAGCAAAGCGCGTTATTGCCGAAGAAATTGGCAAACATCCCGCTTATTTTGACCGTCGAACCGAAGAAGAGCGTGAAAATGACAAGCCTTTGGTGGAAGTTAGAGTTATAAAAGTCTCTGAATTTTCCGTCACGCTGAGGGGTTGGTGTTGGACAGAAAACCTTGATTCTTCGTTCAATATGTATTGTGATATTATAGAAAGTGTCAAAAAACGCTTTGATACTGAGGGGGTCAAAATGCCCGTACCGCAGATGATTTTGGTACAAAAAAACGCAACTATAAAGTAGCCGTTGCCGTTGCTCTGCTTTTTTCTAAGACAAAGGAATTGGCTTTTTTTGACGGTATCATGATTTGAACCATGTTTTTTTGGTCGCCGTGAACCTCCGTCAACACCTTATTTTCGACCGTTAAAGTCTTGATATTTTTCAAATCTTTGACTTCCAAATAAACCCACAACGCTTGTCTATCCGTCGTTGTTTCTTTTCCAACGAAAGAAACAACGACTTTTTTATCATTGATTGTCAAATTGAAATTTTGTTTCAAATAGTTGATAATCAAGTCATTAGCGCCCGATTTTTCTTTTTCTGTTCCCACCAAAAGCGATTTATGTCCTTGTTTTTCAAGCGCAATTTCAAGGTCGTCGATGAACAAATGCATCGTGATTTGCAAGGTCTTTTCTTTCGGTTGAAAAACGATGTCCGTTTTCGACAGATGAAAAGCGTGGTCAACGTCGGTCGTCAAAAATGCCGATTGCGTAAACAATGCGAAAAAAATGAATAGTATTTTCATATTGAGAAATTTTATTTTTTATAATTTATAAATCAACTCCGCATAAAATGACGCAGCTAATAAATGTACATAATTATTAAAGTGACAGATTTTTGATTTAGCCATAAGAAATAACAAATGCATCAAATTCTATTTTCAAACAATTGATAATCAATCTATTACGCCTTAGAATTTGAAATTTGAAATCTGGAATCTGGAATCTGGAATTTACCAATCTTTTGTTGAGCGCGATGGACGCGGCGCGCCTTTTTTGAGCCGCTGCTGAACTTTCCGTTCTTCATCATCCATAATTTGCAACATCCGCTTGGCTTCTTCTTTTTTCAAATCCTGTTGCGCTTGTTCTTGCGGATTTTGCTTAGGATTTTGGTCGGGTTGATTCTGATTTTTATCGTCCTTTTTGCCGTCCTTTTTATCTTGATTTTGGTCTTTATCGTTCGGATTTTGCGGTTGCTTATCGTCCTTATTTTTATCGTCTTTTTTGTCTTTATTGTCCTTGTTTTGCTGCTGTTTTTTCTGCTCCTCTTCCTTTTTTTGGAAGCGTTGCGCCAGCGCTAAATTCTTTTTAGCGTCTTCATCGTGCGGATTCAAACGTAAAGCATTTTTATAGGCTTCAACGGATTTAGCGTAATCTTTTTTCCAAAAATAAGCATTTCCTTTATTGTATAAACTGTTGGTTTTCGCGCTATTATCGCTCGTTCTGTTGGCAGCATCGTCGTATTGTTGGATGGCTTCATCGTAGCGCTTTTGATTGTAAATCGCATTGCCAAGGTTGTACGTTGTCTTACTCGACCGCTCCGATTCAAGCGAGCGGCGGTAATTTTCTTCCGATTTTTTGAACTCTTTCTTAGCGAAATCAGCATCCGCTTTGCGCGCGGATTGATGCGCCGTTTGTGCGTATGTAGCCGCCGAAAATGTTGAAAAAAGCGCTGTCATTAGCGATAAATTTTTCATGTGAAATAGGTTTTTATCAAAAAAAAAAACGAAAAATACTGAGGGGTCCCTTTTCTTCAAATTTCACAATTTTGTTCAAAGATTTTACAACTTTTTAAAAGTTGTAAAATCTGAAACACCGCGAAAAAATGCGTCAAAATCCCGCTTTATAATGGAAAAATACGCCTTTTTCGCCTAAATCGTTCCAACTGTATTGGATTTGCCAAACCCACGAATAGTAGGCCACGATGTCTAAACCAACGCCGCCGCTGCGCAAAATTCGATTATTTAAAGGGTTTTTAATCGATAATTCGGTGGTGTTTTGCGCATAGCCGACGTCAAAATTGCCCGACAAATACAATTTCAAAGGCAGAGAACGAAAGCCTTGAAGGATTTTCCATGTGAGGTATTTCGACAGGTCAAAGGTCTTATCAAATAATTCAAAATGCAAACTATTTTTCAAAATACCAAAATCCAGACCATCAACAACGTAATATTCATAGCCCCGCATATAGTCCGCATTGTAACCCAAACCCTGCGTAAAAGTGTAAGGTTGCGGGCTGCGAATCAAGCCGACACGCGCTTTTGCCACGCTTTCATAACTCCATCTTGGCGCAATTTTACCGAACTGCGACCAACGCGCATTGAGCGTTAAAGCGTTCACATCGTCGTTTTCAAACAATCCACTTTTTGTTAATGTGATGCCCGCCAAATGCCCCTTCAACGGATAGGGGCGCATATCTCGGGTGTCGTGCGAAAAACTATAATTGAGCGTGAAATAGCGTTGTTGAGTGCGACCATCAAGGTAATAATCTTGATTTTGACTGACAACCGACGTGTCAATTGTTTGTTGAGAATAGGTGAGCGCTACGACGTGCCGTTGGATAAGGCCAGGCGTAATTGTCGCACCGACCGTGAGGCTAACGTTTTTGAAGATAAATTTTTCACTATTTCTGTAAAAAATGAGCTTATTATTTTCGGTTTTCACGGCTAATTCTCGATTTACACCATAATTGCTGTTGAAAAAAAGTCCAACCGTCTGTTTTTTATTGACGAAAGGCAGCTCATATGACAAACCGACGCGCGGCGTGTAACCAAATTGAGCCGTCAAGCTAAATGGGTCGCGTTGCCCCGTCGTATTAATGTGCATGAGGCTAAAACCGTAATTTGTGCGTGAAAGTGCGTGTTTTTGCTCTTTCCACCAAACATTGAAATTGCGGTCGGCGAGACTGAAAATTGGAACGGGATAAACGAAAAAATTTTCAATGACCGTAATGACAATATCGACCTCATCGACGGGCAAATTACCTGATTTCCAATCTTTTACATTGAGCTGCACGACGTTGAAAAGGTTGGTATTCATCACCCGTAAACGATTGTCTTCCAACATTTTACCAAATTTACTGAGGGGTATCGTGTCTCCAATTGCGAAAGTTAACTCGCGCGTAATGATGCGGGTTTTTGTCTTGATATTCCCTTCGACAAACACGCTTTTAACGATAACCGAGGGAACTTTTTGCGCCGTTGACACCGACGAAACAAAGAGCGCTAAAATACTCGCAATGAGACAGCGTAGAGACATCTGAGTGATTGAAAAAGTGTTTGACAAAAGCGATAGTTTTTAAAATTTGGTCAAAATTACAAAAAAAAGTAAGAGTGAAACGTCAAGTTTTGGTCTATTGCCCATTTTTATTGTTCAAAGCCTACCCTAAATGGTCTATTTTTGCTTGTTTGACACAATTAAATTTTGAGGCGCACGCTTAATACCACTACCTTGCAGAGCTTTTAAATAATATATTATTTTAACATTTCTAAAAGTTCTAAAACTCTAACTAATGAATCCCCAATTTGTAACTGACGCCCTATTGTTCGTTCTCTTGTTGATGTGTGCCTTTTTGATGGCATCGCCCGAGAACCCCAATAAACCTAAAACTTACCCTTAGAGACAAAGTGATTTTACGTACATTTTCCCGTATTTTACGATTCTAACCAAGTGACTTACCCTTTTGACCTTACTTTACCGCGCTATTTTACTTTTTTGTTAAAAATAAGATAAAAAAATCGACGATTATTTCTCCGTGAAGCGATAAAGACCTACTTTTGCGGCTCAAATTCAAGAATCATTAAATAGAAAAAAATTATGAAGAAAGATATTCATCCAAAAGGATACCGCAAAGTGATTTTCAAAGACATCGCAACGGACGATATGTTCTTAACTGGTTCAGCAGCGAACTCAAAAGAGAACATTGTTTGGGAAGACGGTAATACGTACCCACTTGTCAAAATGGAAATTTCGGCGTTTTCACACCCGTTTTTCACTGGTAAGCAAAAATTTGTTGACACAGCTGGTCGTATCGATAAGTTCAACAAAAAATTTGGCAAATTCGCGAAGTAATTTTACCGCGTTTTTAACGAAAATTAAAAAAAGTCCTACGCTCACACGTAGGACTTTTTTCGTTTAGAGAAGATTTGACAGCTTCTCAAAAGCTGTCAAATCTGATAGCTTCATTAGAAATTCCTCTTTTCCCCGTATTAGAACGGCTTTTTTTTGTTAAAAAACGAGTAAAATGGCTTTTATACTGAGGGGTCCTATTTTCCATTTTCCACGCGTTTTTCTAACGCTTCAATTTGCCGAATCAGCGCGGGCAGTTTTTTGAAAATGGTAAACGACCGCATATAACTCATAAAATCAATCGCAGGTGTACCATATAGTTTTACGCCGTTTGGCTGGTTGTTAATAACGCCCGACTGCCCTTGAATCTGAACAAAATCGCCAATAATCAAATGACCACCGAAGCCAACTTGCCCGCCAATTCGTCCATTCCGACCGATTTTTGTTGAACCCGCAATGCCCGTTTGCGCAGCAATAACGGTATTTTCGCCAATTTCCACGTTGTGCGCGACTTGAATTAAGTTGTCAAGTTTAACGCCACGACGAATCATTGTTGAGCCAATTGAACCACGGTCAATCGTCGTATTGGCACCAATTTCCACATCATCTTCCAAAATAACATTGCCTGCATGGTGAATTTTCTTATACGTCCCATCAGCTTGCGGCGCAAAACCAAAGCCGTCTGAACCAATCACAGCGCCCGATTGCAGGATGCAGCGGTCGCCAATTTTGCAGTCATAATAAATTTTAGCACCTGCGTAAATTGTTGAATTCACGCCAATTACCACATTTTTACCTACGTAAACTTGGCCATACAATCGACTGCCATCGCCAATGACTGCTCCTTCTTCGATGATAACAAAATCGCCAATGGCGACATTTTTACCTATCGATACTGAGGGGTCTATCGACGCCCGTTCTGAAATTACGGCTACGGTCGGTCGCGTTTGTTCGCCAAATTTTTCGAGCAAAAACGCGAGCGATGCATAAACGTTTTCTACGCGAATCAGCGTCGGTTTAATCGCTTGTCTCGGCGTGAAAGTTTTTGACACCAAAAGAATCGACGCGTTCGTGGTGTAGGCGTATTCCTCATATTTGCTGTTGCCGAAAAAACAGATTTCCCCCGCTTCGCCCGACTCAATTTTACCTGGCCGCGTGATTTTTACTGAGGGGTCTCCCTCGATTGTGCCGTTGAGTAAAGCGGCGAGCTGCTGTGCAGAAATTTCCATGCTGTCTGAATTTGAAAGAATTGAGGGGCAAAACTAAGCGCAATTTTGACTAATAAAAGTTGAATTTTAGACCTTCTTTTGAAATTAAGCAGATAAGTTAGAACAAAAAGAGTAAAAATTTGAGATAAATAATTATATCTTTGCGCCAATCTTAGAAAAGCACGACTTTTTACGGGTAACAATGGGCAGCCGTCAGTGGGCAGCATCGAGAAAACGACCATTGTTGACTACTATTTACTGTCCACTGTCCGCGCTTACATCCACTTTTTTCAAACAATCTGGGAATGATTAACGATTGATACTTTGAGATTTACGATTGAGGCTTTTTTATTTGCTTCAAATTTTAGTAATAAAAATTCGTAAATCGCTCATTTTCAGCCGTTAATACTTACAAAATCTGTTGGCTACAACGATGACAAAAAAGAAGATTCTTCTCATCACGCAGGAAATGGAACCGTACACGGCACTTTCCGAAATTTCGCTACTCGCGCAACGTCTCCCAATCCATCTCAACAGCCAAAATTGCGAAATCAGAATTTTGATGCCGCGTTTTGGAACCATCAACGAACGCCGCCACCGCTTGCACGAAGTTGTCCGTCTTTCAGGAATGAATATTATCGTGAATGACGACGATTATCCACTCATTATTAAGGTTGCTTCTTTGCCCAATAGCCGCATTCAAGTCTATTTCTTGGACAACGACGAATTTTTTAAACGCAAATCGGTTTTTGAAGACGCCGAAGGAAAAGCATTTGACGACAACATCGACCGCGCTGTTTTCTTCTGCAAAGGCGCCATTGAGACCGTTCGTAAATTTGGTTGGGCGCCCGATATTATGCACGTTCACGGTTGGATGACGAGTTTGATTCCATTTTATGCGCGTACTGCGTACAAACACGACCCACTTTTCCAATCCACAAAAATTATTTATTCCCTTTTCGACACACTCGCGCAAACCTTCCCTTACGATGAATTTGCGGCGAAAGCGTCCATCAATAACCTTGAAGAAGGCGACCTTTTGGATTTTAAAAATGGCGAGGAAACATTGCTTCACAAAGGCGCAATTATGCACGCCGATGCCATTATTAAAGTCGGTGCCGTGTCTGATACCGTCGCTGAACTGCTCGCAAAATCTGAAAGACCCGTCCATGAGTCCATTGATGTGCCTGAAACAGGCGAGACTTTGGCAACAACGAAAGGCTATTATGCGTTTTATGAAAGCCTTCTTGAATCAGATGTGATAGCGGAGCCCGCATAAAAATATTTCAGATTTTAAATTTCATCTTGGCTTTTGACATCTGGAATTTGAAATAAACTTCCATCCAGATTTGACAACCTTCAAAAAGTTGTCAAATCTTTTTTTTGTAGCCTAAAATAGGTGTAAGAAAAATAAATTTGCATTGCCAAACAGCTCCCCTCAGTATTTCGGCGTTCTATGGCAGATTTTAACTCGAAATTCCAAATTCCAAACGCCAAATTCCAGAAACAATATCTGAAATTCGGCATTCGGCATTTGGAATCTAATTTTTCTAAATATTTAGATTTAATGAAAAACATTTGGATAGCCTTAGTCGGGCTTACAGTTTGTATCGCAATTGGCGCTTCTTGCAACAAAACAAGCCTCGTTGGCGCAGAACTTTTTGAGAATGACAAACTCAATCTTCAATTCACAGACACATTGAGCATCAACGCATTAACGGATGCACCAACGCCCATTTTGATGTACGTTAAGGGCGCAACACCTTATGATAATTTGCCAATTGGCAACGCGAATGATGCCTATTTTGGTAAATTTGAATCGTCAATTTATGCACAATTTGGACTAAAAGACGTGACAGCACCCATTTTTCCGTCGCTTGACACGGCAAAAATTGACTCCATCCGCTTAATTTTACCTTACGCAGGAAGTGTTTACGTTTATGGTGATACAACAGTCAGTCAAAAATTTGTCGTTTATCGTTTAACAAAAGAACTGAAAGCTGATACTATTTACTCTAATTATGCTGATGAAAAGTTCCCAGCAAACGCCACCGCGCTCGGTTCATTGACGTTTAAACCGACTCCTACGACAACTTCGCAGCGCGTTCAATCAGCCTTGCCTGGCGCAACAAAAAACGACACGTTTACTGATGTTCCGCATATTAGTATTCCACTTGACATCAATTTTGGTAGAGATATTATGAAGCTAAGTGCAACTCAACTTAGAGACACAGCTTTCCAAACGTGGTTAAACGGTTTGGTTATCAAAGCCGAAACACCCGCAAATTGTATGTTGAACCTTAATATTGGTACATCCACAACCGCACCAACGGGTCAATTCAACCGTTCTGCGGGCATTTACATTTACTACAGGAATAATGGAACCGATACGACACGCCGTGTTTACGCGTTCGGCACATCTGGTCAACCGCGTTATGCCAATTACAAAAATGACTACTCAAATGGGAAAATTAAAGAATTTGTAAATAACCCGAAAAAAGCGGACAGCCTTGTGTTTTTGCAAAGCCTTACGGGTTCAGCTACGCGTTTAGAATTTCCAAATTTGAGAAATCTGGGTAAAGTTGCCATCAATAGAGCCGAATTAGAATTTACAATCAACGAAGACGCAGATATAAAAACGTATCCAGCGCTTGAGCAATTACTCTTGTTAGATGGAACAACTAAAATTTCCAATGGCAATTTTGTTGCAAACTCCCCCACCACTTTTGGACTCGCAATCGCCAATACAAGAGGTATTTATGATATTATTCAATCGGGGTACGGCGGTGTTTCTGGGTTTAGCATACCGAGTGATTTTGGCGGTGTTGTGGTGACGGAGAATGGCGTTAGAAAATATAAAATGAATATTACGCGGCATCTTCAATATATTTTAAATGGCATCGAAGGCACTCAGATTACTTTAGCGCCTTATCTGCAATACATAAAAGCGGGGCGGGTTGTATTGTATGGACCTAAGCATTCAAAATATCGGGCTAAACTGAATTTAATATTTACAAAAATATGAAAATAGGACCCCTCAGTATAAATTGATTTTAGACGTAAAAAATTGCTTTTAAGCAGTCATTTTTCAAAAAAATAACCGTGCAAAATAGCGTGTTTACTGTTAATATTTTCAAAGAAGAAGCGTGTTTCCACAAGAAGCAAGCGCGCCTTAGTTTGATTACAAAAAGACTTGGAAATAGGTCAAATGCCGCTGAGCTGCCGTTACTGCACGTGAAATTTGTAAAAAATACATTGTTTTAGATAATTATTAAATTAAAAAAGCCGACCCGAACTTTCAGGACGGCTTTTTTATAGGTCAAAAATTAGCATTTTAAGTGATTTATCAAATTTTAAAATAAAACTTACTTCAATATGTCAGAATTAAAATACAAACGCATTCTCTTAAAATTGAGTGGTGAATCGCTCATGGGTGACCAAAAATACGGGATTACTGCGGAAGTTTTGCAGCACTACGCTATGCAAGTAAAAGCACTCATCGCCTTAGGTTGTGAAGTTGCCATTGTTATCGGTGGCGGCAATATTTTTCGAGGTATTCAAGCTGAAAAATCTGGCATTGAGCGCGCCCAAGGGGATTATATGGGTATGTTGGCAACGGTTATTAATGGCATGGCTTTGCAATCTTCGCTTGAAAGTAATGGCGTTTATACACGCCTTGTGTCGGCTATCGCTATGCCCCAAATTGCGGAACAATACATTCGCCGCCGCGCCATTCGGCATTTAGAAAAACGCCGCGTTGTTATTTTCGCTGCAGGAACGGGCAGCCCATTCTTTACCACTGATTCAGCTGCCGCACTCCGCGCAAGTGAAATCAACGCCGATGTGATTTTAAAAGGGACACGCGTGGACGGCATTTATACCGCCGACCCAGAGAAAGATAAATCAGCAGTTCGCTTTGATGAGATTTCTTTTGAACGCGTTATTGCACTTGGCTTGTCCGTTATGGATATGACTGCCTTTACAATCTGTCAAGAAAATAATATTCCAATCGTCGTTTTTGACATCAACGGCGAGGATAATCTGTTGAAAATTGCGCGTGGAGAAAGTATTGGAACCCGTGTTTCATAGTAATCTTCTCGAGGGCCCCCTCAGTATAAAGCCTTATTTTGACGTTTTTGCGTCAAAATAGGGCTTTATACTGAGGGGGCCCTCGAGAAGATTAGAAAGAGCATTTTTATACCAGTGATTGATTATAAGAGTGGGACCTTCCGAGAGTTATTTTGGACAACTGATTAAAAAAGAATCCCGAACCTTCAATGAAGAAGATTCGGGATTCCTTATATTACTTATTTAAAACAATATCAAGAATTAATAACCTGATTTATTGCCTTTGTAAGATTTTTTCTGCATCGATTTAGTAGGTGCAGTCATTTCACTTTCAGATGTTGCAACTTTAAACTCAACGCGGCGATTCATAACAGAAACACCACTTGTCGGAACAAGTGTATTTTCTTCACCTTGGTAAGTCAAAACCAAACGGCTACGGTCAACACCGAAACGCTTAACAAGCGCGTCGATAGCGTTTTGAGCGCGGCGATAAGACAAACCGTCATTATAACCGTCAGAAGCTGTTTTGTCAGTGTAACCAGCAACCGCGATGCGGATACTTGGATTTGATTTCAAAACAGAAGCAACTGATGACAAGTTACCATATTCCGAGTTTTTAACAACTGCACTGTTTAAGTCGTAGTGAATCATCGGCAAGAACCAATCAGACATACTTGGTGCTGAAGCAGATTTTGTTGTCAAGTCACCTAAAGTAGCTTTGAATTTAGCCAATTTGCCTTCAACGATACGGTCAACGTCAGCTTCCGTAACATAAGCCGGCTTTGGTACCATAGCAATACCGTTGTTATCAACTTTGTAGCCCACAGGAGAGAATGGTTCTTTATCCTTGTAGTCGGCAAAGCCGTCAGCATCACTGTCAAGTGCAACACCACGTGTGTCAACACGCGCACCTGCTGGTGTTTCTTTTTCTTGGTCAAGCATATCAATGATACCGTCACCGTCTGTGTCAGTCAAATCCAATTTAGGACGTGCTTTCAACTCAGCAAGGTCTGCTTGTGTTTGCTCGCCCGGATTTCCCCACCAAAGTGGCATTGATTTTTTGTCTTTACCAGTTCCTCCACCAACGTTGAAGTTCAAACGGAGCTGTGTTAAAGAAGCAAAGTCACGGAAATTGTACTGAAAACCATCCAAGAGGTCAGCACGCTTGCCGAAAATAGTTGCCATCTTTTGCTCAATCGCAATATTCAACTTGTCACTTACGCGGAAAGCAACGCCCGCCCCAGCTTCAACAAGTGGCACAATTTTACCGGTGTTACGGTCACCAGCTATGATGAATTCCTGAACGCCAATTCCTTTTGCACGTGAACCAGCAGGAGCAGATGTTACGTCAACAGTCGTGTTGACATAAGAAGCACCAGCACCACCAAAAACGTAAGGGTTGATGTTTCTCACACCACCATCCCAGCGACCGTTGTTGAGAGAAATCACAACTTGGAGGGAACCAGAAAGCAAGTTTGTGTTAGCAGCTTTGATCTTACCCGGATCGCTAACGAAACCTTCACGAATTTCTGTACCACCGTAAGGGAAATTAGGGTCATTTGTCGGTGTCGAAGATGACAAAATAGAATAGCTAACGTCACCTCTCAAAGAGAATGTGTGGTCTAAAGCCTTCCGCACATGAGCACCAAGTGTAACACCGGGCTTGAATTGCAAGTCACCAATAAGAGCTGCCAAGCCTAAGCTAACACCAACTTCAGTTTGGTCATTACCAGAGAACAGCTTGTACTTAGCTGTACCCGCGTTTTGCACCGCGCTCTGTGCAAACATAGAGACTGTCATCGCAGTCATTAAGGAGAATGTAATTATGAATTTCCTTGTCATAGGGTTGAAACTTTGAAAGATTAAATAATAATTGTATTTGAAAATTAAAGATATTAAAAACTCTAACCACGACAAAAGTATTTGCTTTTCAGATATGTCACAACGTTTTAGCATTTTTTTTAAAAAACTAATCCAAATAAGTTACTAAAAGCGTGAATAAATTGAAAAATTATGTATTATGTGGCGTAAATAGAGTCAATTATGCAATATATAAGTCGAATCCCTGAGCTGAATGAATCATAAAATTTACCGTTTTAAGACTACTGTACGTCTTTTTAGTCACCTAAATTCAAAGCAAATTGGAACTAAATTGACTATTTCTCTGTCATTTTTTTATTGCTTATACATCACGTTAAAAAGAATGTTTTTTTGAAAGGATTGCATTGTGGTGAACATTATCAATTATTTTTTTATTTGGTATTGCAAACATATCAACAAAGCGACTGATTCCAAATTTTGGTAATAAAAAATGATTTTAAAGTATGAACGGATAAGACTGCTTTCTTTTTCGATAATCTTGTTAAAATGTTACGTGTCACACCTTAAAAAGTAAAAAAAAAGTAAATTAAAATTTTCACCCGACTATGCTTCACGCACGACACCGCTTTTTAAGCTAATTTTGTCCAATATTACGACTTTTTAAACAAAACAAAAATATTTTTTTATAATTTTTTTTATAATATTCATTTAAAATAGCTTATCAAATCCTATTTTATTAAAATTCTAACGGTAATGAAACAGCGTACTTTTTTGAAAAATGGACTTACGGCGCCATTAGTGGGCATTTTTGCACTTTTCGCATCAATTTTAAACGGACAAAATACATATAACATTTTTCGTACCGATAATTTAAAAAAACACATTGAGTTTCTCGCTTCCGATAAATTGGAAGGACGCGGAACGGGGTCAAAAGGCGAATTGAAAGCCGCTAAATACATAGCCAAGCAATTCAAAAAAATTGGCTTGAAAGGCGTTGGCACTGAGGGGGGCTATTTGTATAAATACGCCTTCAAGAAAAAGACTGACCCACATGGTTCAGAAGACCCCAACCAAGCACCTATTGCAACCCAAAATGTCGTGGGTTTTTTGGATAATGGTGCAGAATTTACCATCGTCATTGGTGGCCACTACGACCATTTAGGATTAGGACACGACCATAATTCCTTAGACCCTAATCCTGAAAATAAAATTCATAACGGTGCGGATGATAACGCAAGCGGCACGGCGGGTGTGATTGAATTAGCGCGTTTTTTCGTAAATAACGAGAAAAAAGAACCGTACAATTTTCTTTTCATGTGCTTTTCGGGTGAAGAATTGGGACTCATTGGCTCAAAAAAATTTACAGAAAATCCAAGTTTTCCACTTGAAAAGGTGAGTTACATGATAAATATGGACATGATTGGGCGCTATTCACCTGAAAAAGGGTTGATCGTTCAAGGCGTTGGGACATCACCGCTTTGGGTCAAAATGCTGTCTTATATTCCAACGGATATTAAAATTGTTCAGGATTCATCGGGCGTTGGTCCATCCGATTATACGTCATTTTATCTTAAAAAACTGCCCGTTTTGGGGTTTTTCACGGGCGGTCATGCCGATTATCACAAACCAACGGATGATGCCGATAAAATAAATTACGAAGGTGAAAAAATCGTTTTAGAATACATTGCCCACGTGGTTGAGGCGACTTGTACTTTTCCCAAAATGGAATATTCGGAAACCAAACAGCCCCAAACAATGGCGCGTTCTTTCAAAGTTACGATGGGTGTAATGCCTGATTATGCTTTTGATAAAAAAGGAATGCGCATCGATGGAGTCTCGGACGGAAAACCCGCCGCAAAGGCAGGTTTAAAAGCGGGCGATGTTATTTTAAAAATTGGCGATAACGAGATTGCGGATGTCTATGGCTACATGGATGCGCTTGGAAAATTTAAAAAAGGGGATGCCACTAAAGTTGTCGTTCAGCGTGGTTCAGAATCTTTAACTTTGGATATAACTTTTTGATTTCTAATTTTTTATAAAAAAGGGACCCCTCAGTA